>NZ_CP026530.1:447500-665000 GCF_004006315.1 Nautilia sp. PV-1 | reverse complement strand
AGCGATGATATTTGAAAGCTCATTAAATAAACCACCACTTCTTGTTACAAGACCAGCGCTTCCGGCTCTGTGAAGTTTTGATTTTACGATATTTTCAATTGTACCACCGATGTTTGCAACTTTAAACGCACCCGGAGCAATAGCACCAACTGTTGCAGGTCCGATGATAGTTACACCTTTTTCTCTTGCAGTTTTATTCATAATTCTTGCATTTCTTTCAGGAATACCCTCAGCAGTAATCATAATTACTCTGAACTGATCCATTGCAAGAGCGTCCATAGTTACATCATAAGCCGTTCTGAATGATGCAAAGTTTAATAGTACATCAGCATTAGGATGATTTTTAACAGCATCGGCTGTAGTTCTGTAAATCGGAATCATTACTTCATCAGTACCGAAAAAGAATTTTTCGAATTTGTTGCTGCTTGTAGGAGCAACGATTGCCGCTACTGACGGTTTTTCTCTTTTAATAATATAGTCATAATCAAGCATTCTTTGGATTGCAGATTTGTTATTGTTCCAAAATATTGCCTGTGTATCCCTTGTAAATAATTCGTTAGCCATTAGTTCGCTCCTTTTTTATCTTCTTCAAGTGCCATTCTTACGATATCAGTAATATGAGTTTCTGGTCCGTATACTTCGATTGGAAGACCAAGTTTTTCTGCTGCCGCTTTAATATCTTTAAGACCTTTTTCGTAGTTAGGCCCGCCTCTTCTTACATAAATTCTTGTTCCAACGTCTTTCATTTTATCTGCATATTTTTCAAATGCTTGAATAATACCTGTAAATGTTTTTGCTACGTCTGTGAAGTTAGCAATAGCACCACCGATGATTAATATTTTATCTCTGCCTTTTGGATCTTTTTCTCTTGTCATTAAATCAAGTACTGTTTCAGTATAAAATCTTGTTTCATCAGTAGTCGGACCACCGGAATATTCTCCGTAGTTTGCTAAATCTTCAACCCCGCCAGCCATATCAGCAATAGTGTCAGCATAAACAACTGAAGCACCACCACCAGCTACAAGTGTCCAGATTCTTCCTTTAGGGTTAAGAATTGTTAATTTTAATGAAGCACCGCTTTTTGCATCAGCTTCGGCAATAGCTTTTTCTTCAGGTGATTTCTCAGGCATACCGAATGGTGTCGGGAATTCAATATCACCCCATTTGTCTTTCATCATAAACCCGGCAGTATCGTCTAATCTTGCAACAAGGTCAAGCAGATAAACATTGTTTCCTACGATAACTACAGGGTTGATTTCAAGATATGCAAAGTTTAGATCTCTAAAAAATTTGTAGAAATTAATTGCAAAGTTTGCATATACGTCTTTTTTATCAGCCGGAATATCTGAAGGAATATTTTCTTTTACAAGTTTTTCGATTTTTTCGTCACTTGCATCGATAGGAATTTTTACTTCAGTAACTTTATCCCAGTTTTCTTCAACTTCCATACCACCATGCGCTGAAAGATAAAGTACGTCGTTTACTTCATCAAAAGTCGTAGCAGCAATATAATATTCCTCATCTTCGCTATGAGGTGTGAAAGGCTCTACAATAAAGTGAGTAAGCTCTCCGCTTTGTCCGCTAAGAAGTGTAACCTTTCCGCTTCTTTTTTCATCAATCCATTTAGCTGCGTCTTCAAGAGTTACATCTCCAGGTTTATTAACTTTGAATAATACTAAACCGTTTTTACCTCTTTTACCAAAAAGCATATCAGGTTTGGCAACTAAAGGTTTTTCGTTTAGCCATTCATATCCAGGTTCTTTTGCTTTAGCTTTTAACTCGTCTCCACTTGTTACTAAAACACTTTCAAATGGATAATTTAGTCCACTGAAGTATTTATCCCAGTTTTGGGCAAAAAGTTTTTTCCCGTCATATTCACGAATCGGTTTTTGAGCCATTAATTCTCCTTGAATTTTATTTTAGAAATTGTAGCATTAATCATAAAAGATATAAGCTTATTTTATTAATTGAAAAAAAATTTTTTATAGTGTGTTTAGTTTCGAAACATTGATTTGCATAATTTTTCTCTTTTTGTGAAAAATTGAAACTTTATTTTCCCTTTTTTCATAAATAATCATATATTTATTACCTTTTTTGAGTCCATAAAAATTTAACGCCCTAAGCAGTCTTTTATTCTTTGAATTAATAAAATCAATATTTTTGTTTTTCAATTCTGACGCTAAAGGTTTAATGAAATAATAACTGCTGCTGAGCTTTCTTGCAGGCGTATATCTGTTTAAAAAAAGCGCAATATCAAAAAAAGTCAACGTTGTAATTAAAACTATAAAAACTGTCTTGTATGTTCCTCTGAACTGAGGAAGTCTTACTCTGTACGAACTTAAAAAATATTTAACCATATAAATTACATATACCAAAGTAAACGGTGCATAGTCGTCTATTTTTATTCTTTGTCTAAATGACAATAATATTGAAATAATAAACGTAAAAAAAGCAATAAAAAAAACTATATCTCGTTTTTTGTCAAAAAACCCTTTATATATGGAAAATAAAAAGTAAATAAAAACAAAAGGAGAAAAAATTAAAAAATAAGTACCAAAAAGATCTAAAAAATGTCCTTTAGGTTTGCCTCCGATATCATAATTGAAATAATTTGCATTAATGGCTAAAAACAGAAGAGACAACAAAAGAAGCACATTGTCTTTTTTATAAATTGCATAAAATATCAAAGCAAAAAACAGAGAAATAAAGCCTGAATCTAAAAAAACACATAATGCCAGCAAAATATACGAATATATTTTGTTTGTCTTATATAAATATACAAACAGCAATGTAAGAAAAATTAAATAAACTGATTTATTAACAATAATAGAAGATATTATCATCCCCGGTATCAGCATGAATATAATGGTTGCAAAAAACCTGTCTTTTTCTTTTTTTAAATAAAATTCAGTAAGTTTGTAAAAAAGTAAAACACTGCAAAAACCGACTATAATTTCAGGAACGCGCAATGCAAAATCATTTTTTCCAAATAGAAAAAAACTGAAATTGAGAATATAGTTTAAAACAGGAAAATGATCAATGCTTCTAACATCCACTATTGAGAAAGAAAGAAAGCTGACACCGTACCATAACAAAAATGAATAAAAAAGGAATGAAACGGCTATAATTTTTTTCATAATTTTAAAAAGTTATCAATAATTTCTTTTCCGTATTCGCTCATAATTGATTCCGGATGAAACTGAACACCGTAAATAGGTCTGTCTTTTACCCTTAAAGACATAATTTCATTATCGTCTAATGAATAAGAAGTAGGAATAATACATTCAGGCAGTTTATCAGGATTAGCAACAAGCGAATGATATCTTGTTACTCTAAATTTATTCGGAAGGTCTTTAAAAATATCGTCTTTTATTGTTATTTGAATATCGGATGTTTTTCCGTGCATCAAATTTTTGGCTTCTATTATTTCTCCGCCGAATGCGTAAGCAATAGACTGATGACCTAAACATACTCCAAGAATCGGTTTTTGAATATTTTTTATAACTTCAACACTTATACCTGCTTCTTTAGGAGTGGAAGGGCCTGGGGAAATAATTATTTTTTCAGGATTTAGTTTTTTAACATCTTCAACGCTCATTTCGTCATTTCTGATAACTTTTAAATTAGCGCCGAGTTCCAGGCAGTACTGAACAATATTATATGTAAAGCTGTCATAATTGTCTATCATTAAAATCATTAAGCGCCTTTTTATTGAAATTTTAGCAAATTAAATCTTTTTATTAAAAAATTCTTCCAATGCTTTCAAATCTGATTCAAATATTTTTTGGGCACTTTCAAACATATCAATAAGCTTTTTTCCGTACTCAGTAAGTCTGGTTCCTCCGCCGCCTTTACCGCCGCTTATTTTTTCAACTACACGCTCTTTTGCCAGATTGTTAATTATATCAACCGCATCCCATGCAGCTTTATAGCTCATTTTCATTTCTTTTGCCGCTTTGGAAATAGAACCGTATTTGTCTATTTTCTTCAAAAGTTCAATTCTGCCTCTTCCCAAAAAACTTTTACCCTCTTTTTCTATCCAGAAATTCCCTTTAATATCCATTATATTCCTATTTTTTTATTTTTATTATATCATTTCGTAATAAATTGACAAAGGATCTGAATGTTAAAAGAAAAGCTAAAAGGCAAATATATTACACTTGAAACCACACCTCCGAAACTTCCTACAGTGGATTTAATGATAGAAAAAATCGAAAAAAGCGGAGCATTAAAATATATTGACGGATTTTCAACAACAGACTGTCCTTTAAGCAAATTGAAATATAACTCTATTATCGCTGCATATAAATTACAGGAAAAATTTAAAAAACCGGTTATTGCAACCATGACTATGAGAGACAGAAACAAAATAGCCCTTCAAAGCGATCTACTGGGGGCAAACGATTTAAACGTAATAAATATTTTAGCATTAACAGGTGATCCGGCCAATATGTCAGACCAGCCGAAAGCCAAAGCCGTAGTAGAAGGCAGCAGTATTTTACTGCTGGAAATAATTAGAGCTTTTAATAACGGAATGGATTACAGCGGTAAAGAATTTAAAATAAAACCTAAACCTATAACGCCTTTTGTCGTAAGTAATTCGTATGCTAAAAATTTTGTTTCAATAGAAAGAAAAATGTATAAAAAAATACAAAATTATGCAGTAGGAATTATAACGCAGCCGGTTTACGACTTAAACATTGTAGACAAACTATTAGAAATAAAAAATAAAATTGTTTCAGAATTCCAGGACGAAAGAAAAGAAAGTGAAATTGTTTTAGGCTTTTTCCCTATTACAAAACTAAAAACGGCTCAGTTTCTACACTCGCACGTTCCCGGAATCTATGTGCCTGAAAAATGGATCGAAAAACTAATAAAAGCACATAAGATCAGTGAAGAGGAAGAATATAAAGTCGGAATGGAATTAAGCAGAAACTTGTTCCAGAAACTTTTAAAAAAGCATCCTAAAATTCATATAATGACAGCAAACCGTTTTGAAACGGTTAAAGAGCTGTTTTAAAAATTGTGCATATAGTTAATTAAAAACGTAGTAGAGGAAGCTTCATATCCCGGAGTTTCTTCAAACGTGCTGTATTCTACCGAACCGGAAACATAATCGTTGTTTTTTAATTTTTTACCAACGCTTACAGAATAACTGTTTTTATACTCCTCACCAAGGTTATAAACAACAAAACCGTCTTTAGCTACTTTATATGCGGTTTTTCCTAAACTTGCATTTAACGTAGTAACCCACGGACCTTTATAATTTTCCAGTTTTAAATCAACATTAAAATAATTGTCTTTTGGAGCCGCATCAGAATTGCTTAAATTAATATAATTTAACGTTCCTTTTAAATAAAAAGACCCTATTGTTGAATAGTAATTTCCAAAACTGTAACCATAAGAAGGAGATACCTGAACTACATTTAAATTTTCATAATTAGAATAGTAAATATTTAAATCGGCATCAAATTTTAAATACTGATAATATGTAACTCCTCCAAACAGCACATAATCATAAGAATTGACATATTTTGTAGTTGTAGTTGTTGTGCCACTTGGATTTCTCATGCTAGGAGGCTGATAATTTACAACCGTTTCCGGGTTACTGGCAAAAATATTATGAATACCCACTCTGTATTTATAATTACTGCCTTGAAAATAATTTATTATTAATGTTAAATCAGACTGCTTGTAATCAGGTGAATTTTTATATTTCAGTCTCATATATTCTCCGTCCAATTCAATTTTATAAGGACTTTTGTATTGAGACAGATACACACCAAAAACATTCGCATAATCTTTGCTGGTGTCTTTACTGTAGTTTATAAAACTTGTATATGGCATGATTTCAGTTGCAAACACTGCTGAGACCGCAATTGCGCTTAAAATCAGTTTTTTCATTCCTTCTCCTTTATTTTATATCCTAAATTTTTTTGATTTTCTATTTCTATCCCCAGTTTTCTCAAATGAGAAATCAGAACTTTAATAGAGTCAATACTTTCTATACTGTCACACTCCATTAATATATCTTCTTTCGAAAGATATGTATTTTTGTTTTTTATCAGTGTTTTTAAAAGTTCATTCTCTGCACTGCTTAATTTAACCGGCTTTGAATCAATATACAGTTCGTTTGTGTTGAAATTATATAAAAGATTGTCTCTTTTGTATACCGTTGATTTTGATTTAAGTATTTTTTTCTGTAAATATTCCAAACGCAAAAAAAACTTATCAAACTCTGCATATGTATAGCAGTAATCACCTACTTCCAGAACCTTTTTATATATAAAACTGTCACAGTAACTGTTTAAAAAAACAACAGTCGAATGAACATAGTCTTTAATATTTATAAATTCCGAATAAAAATCAAAAGATACAATTATTACGTCATATTTTCTGTTTAATATTTTTTCGTAAAAATCATTTTCATCCAATGCATACATACAGTCGAATTTTTTTAATTTTAAATCAAAAGGAGTAAAACAGAGTATTTTCATTTATTCAAATACTCTTTTGCTATAACGTTATTCGGATCAAGAATTAATACATCTTCAAAAATCTGTTTTGCTTTTGTTTTATCTTTTATATAATATATTTTTCCAAGCTCTACCAAAAATAAAACACTTGTCGGATAAAGACTTAGCATCTTATCAGTCAGTTTAAGTGCGGTATCATACTGCTTTTTAGCTATTAAAGCCACAACTTCATAATAATTGCCGTAATAGTTATAATAGTCTATTTTTAAAACAACATCTCCGACTTTCAAAGCATTATCATAATCCCCTGCAGCCAAATAAGTTCTCATAATACCAAGCTTAGCCTCTATGGAATAAGGAGCCGTTAAAGATGCTTTTTTATAATGGTCAAGCGCATTTTGATATTTTTTGCTTAAATAAAAGAGCCATCCGAGTCTTAAATTTAACGTATATCCGTTAGGATATTTATTATATACAGGTATTAAAACCTTAATCGCATCCTTATAATCACCCATTTTTTCATAATTATAAGATTCATAATACGCTTTTTTTATATCAAGAGCAAAAAGTGACGCACATATGCTAATCAGAATTATCAGCTTTTTCATATATTCTCCTTAATTCCGTGTTTTCAAATCTTATTTTATCAAACCCTTTTTCATAAAATGAAAAAGTAACTTCCCCGTATTCTGATTTTATTTTCAGCATTTCTTTATAATATAAAACTTTTTTTGCAAACATTTTATAATTAAAAGGCAAAACAAGTTCAATTATAATTTTCTTAAATAAACCGTATTTAAACTGAGGCGGAATAACATCTTCATATTCCACTTCTTTATTTATCAACGGTATTTTTGGAGCCACCTTAAACAGGCTTTTTAACAAACTGTCTTTTCCTTCATATTCATAAAAATAAAAAAGTTTCTCATCTGTATAAAAATAGAGTCTGTTTTGTCCGTCTGTAAAATAAAATTCCCCTTTATCGTTCATTTTTACAGTAAATCCTGTTTCTTTAATTTTACTGTTATTTTTATAAATTTCATATTTAAAATAATCATCCAAAATAAACGTCAGTCTCAGTTTCATAGATTTATCCACCGTCGTTGATTCAACAGTTTCATTTTTTTTAGGCAGCTCATAAAAATAAAGCCTATTGTCTTTTATATAGTCAATAAATTTAAAAGGAATAGTCTCACTTCCCAAAACACCAAATTTCTGAACCTGGATATGAATATGAGGCTCCGGAGAATAACCGCTGTTACCGCATTTCGCAATTATATCTCCAACTTTTACATAATCCCCTACTTTTACGTTTATCGAATTTTGCATTAAATGCGAAATTTCTACAAAATATCCGTAATCGCTTTTTATAATAATATAATTCCCCCAGTTATTGGTTCTGTCCACATTGCCTATAAAGTTATCAGCCAAATCATCCCTTAACGCGATAACGTAACCGTTTACTGGAGCGGTAACAGGTTTGCCGAATGCATAATAATCTTCCAAAAACAGTCCGTCATTTTCATAACTTTTACCGTTTTTCTTGATTACAAAATCATAAGCGTATTTCCAGTTTCCTTTATGAGTCCATTCATCGTCAAAAGCCTGATAAACAGTCCATTTTCCGGTAAAAGGCAGATTTATTTTAATATCGTTTCCGCCAAATCTGTAATAATTGCTTAAAAAAGAAATAAGTGATTTTTCGGGCGTTCCTTTAATATTGTAATTAAAATAAGCGTATCCCATACTAAAAAGAATCATAATAAAAAGAAGCGTCATAATATTAAAAGGAAGCGTATATACCGGAAGTGCGTATATATTAAAAAACACTTCCATCGCATCAATTAAAACTATTGATAAAAATATTGCCAAAAATGCAAGAAAGAAATTTTTTAAATTAGGGATTAAAAACACTCCTCCAAGAGCCATGGCTATCAGTATAAAATTAAAATTATACGGAGAATTAAGCGCTTTTGAAAAAGGTATAAAAAACGAATGGAACCATACACCGGCCCAAAATCCTGTAAAAGCAAGCAAAAACAAAATCCTTGAATAAAATAATATGATCAAAGAGATAACAACTCCTGCAAAAACATACGGAAGAAAGAAAATAGTCCCCATAGACTTAAAAAACTGTTCAAAAGGGAAATTAATATCAAAAAGCGCTTTACGATATAAAATATTACTCAAAAGAGAAGTATATTTTAAACTTGCAAGATAAAAAATCATACTTACAAATGCAAAAGGCAGAGATAAAAGAGGTAAAGAGTATTTAATAAACACTTTATTTATACTAAAAGACACCAAAAAAGTAAGTATAGAAAGCATAGCCGTCAAAAGAACGGTCACAACAGTAACATCAAAAAAATATCCGACCCCCATACCGACCAGCAACGAATTATATAAATAAAATCCGTATTTTAAATATTCATCCCTGACATTTATAAATTCAGCAAACATTACTGTTGCCAATATCGCAACGATACCTAATATCCCTACACTCGGAAGTAAGAAAGAAAGAAGGAAAAGTATTACCCCCGCTTTAACATCCCTTAAAAAAAGTATGGAAACATACGGTTTAAAAACAAACTTCAGTTTATGCAACATTTTAACCTTTTAAATATTCAGGAATATGTTCTTTTTCTACAATGTAATCCAAATCATCAGCTTCTTTGATAATATGAGTATTTGAATTTTTATCGATCAAAACAATTCTAGGTCTGTATCTGATAAACTGCATAGCCTGAGTCACGTTATATGCTCCGACAGGCCAAATACTTAAAACACTTCCTCTTTGCAAAGCAGGAAGCATTATATTCTCTGAAATAACATCAATATTCATGCATAAAGGTCCGTTTATCTGAGAAGGTTCGTTTAATCCTTCATATCTTTTATCCAAAGCTATTTCAAAGTTATACCAAAATGCTGTATATAAAAGATTCACTCCCGCATCTACAATATAACTTTTTTTACCGTCAGGCATTCTTTTAGCGGCAAACACGCTTGTAAGCAGATAACCCGCTTCATCAATTAGCGCTCTTCCGGTTTCAAGGAAAAGTTTAGGAAGTTTTCCTTTATTTGTTTCAAATATCGCATTTGTAACGGCTTCAGCATATTCATCGGCACTAGGAACAATAACTTCAGGAGCCTGATATACGCCTTTTAATCTGTTTTTGCTGGCAAACCCTCCTCCTATATCGATATATTCTATTTCATAACCGAAATCTTTTTCAATTTTATTTTTAAGTTCTATAAGTTTTTTTGTTTCGTTTGCATACGCGTTAGCACTTAGCATAAACGTTCCGATATGAGAATGAAGCCCTGTTAAATATAACTTTTTACCTTCATAGATTCTTTTAATCGCATCATAAGCTTCACCGTTATCGATATTAAATCCGAATCTGCTCCACTGCGGATATACTCCCGTATCCATATTACATCTGATTGCTACGGGAATTTCTATGCCGAGTTCATCCGCTATTTCTTCAAGATCATTTATTTCATACCAGTGGTCAATATGAATTTTTGCACCTTCTTCTACAGCTTTTTTAAGAGCTTCTTTCGGTTTGTAAGGACCGTTGAAAATAATATTTTTACCTTCTATTCCGAGTCTTCTGGCTTTTTCATATTCAAATTCGCTTACAACTTCGGCTTTACTTCCGAGTTTATGATATATTTTGCATATTGCATCCAGATAATTGGTTTTATAACTCCACCAGAATTCTACTTCCGGATATCTGCTTGTAAATGCGTTTTTAAATTCCATATATTTTTCTTCTATTACTCTTTCGCTGAATACAAACAGAGGAGAACCGTACTTTTCTACTAGTTCATGAACTCCTACTCCGTCAATTTCGCTTCTGATTTTCTGTGTTTTAAGTGGTGAGCCGTATTTGCTGGCCATTGCGAAATCAACTCTGTTTATTGTAGGTTTTTCATACATTTTATACTCCTTAATTTATATCTCTTTTTTTGATATTAATGCTGAAAATTTATTAAAATCAGCCATAGTCTCTTCTACATATCTGACATACATTTTTTCCAACGGATAATCAAACTGTTCTTGAACTTTTTCCCCGTTTGCAAGTTTTAATAAAATTTTAGGAAGATTAATTCCCAACATCGTTGAAAAATACACCCATGCCGGAAACCTTGGATTAATCTCTATTAAATATATGTCTTTTCCGTCGCTCATAGCTTCAAATTCAAATGCACCTCTCCATCCGATAGTTTCCACGAACTGTTTACTGGCATTAAAAAGCTTTTCATTTTTTATGCTTATGGCACTCCAAACCTTGCCAAGCTCCGTTGTAGTCAGTTTTTTCATACCTACCCCGGCTATTAGTTTTTCACCGTTTCCGATTCCGACAAAATTTATTTCATTACCGTTTATAACTTCCTGAACAAGCAGAGGAAATCCCCACTCGTTGGAAATTTTATAATAATACTCAATAGCTTCATCAAGGTTATAAGCTTTATAAGCTTTATAATAATTTCCTTTTACCATTACAGGGAATCCAAGCTCCTTAGTTGCTTTTATTAAATCGTCAAGCGAAACGACTTCTATAGTCTTTGGATGTTTTACTCCCAGCTTTTTACTGAATTCCGGCAGTTTACTTTTGTCTCTCATTTCAAAACACTCAAGAGACGGCAAATATGTTTTTATACCTAATTCTTCTATCTCTTTTTGATATTTAATGTACAGAGGAAGCTCCGCATCCAAATTTGGTATCGCCATTTCTATATCAGATTTTTCTTTAATATCGGTAATTCTTTTTTTAAACTCATCATATCCTAAACTTGGATAAGGCATAAGATATATTTTTTCAAACAGTCCCTGATAAACACCCGGTTCATTAGGGTCATAACTGAGTCCTATTAAAGAATGCTCATCCATCAAACTTTTGGCAACTGGTATTCCCGGAGCCGGATTGTCAGTGTTATTTAGTCCGCTGATAGCTATTTTCATTGAATTAGTCCGTATATTTTAAGTTTTTGGAAAAAATCTTCAACATCAACATACACGTCTCGCCAATTGGCTCCGGTGTTTTCCGCTATTATTTTTACTATTTCGTCTTTATTTTTGCCCTGTTTAAGAAGGTCAATAATTTCTTTTGCCGTTTTATTAAGCTGATAGGATGTTCCGAGTGACGGTATAAACGCCATATTGTTTTCATCAATTATCATTTCATTTAGCAGCATAGGCACTCCTTTTTTTATTTCTAAAATAATAATATAGTAAAGTTAACAAAAAGTAAATAAAGGAAAAAAAGATTAAAAAAGAAGAAAATTATTGGTGATAGTTAGGAGCTTCTTTTGTGATAGTAACGTCATGTACGTGAGATTCTTTAAGTCCCGCGCTTGTAATTTCTACAAACTCTGCATTTTCCCAGAATGTTGGAATATTTTTCGCACCACAGTATCCCATAGAAGCTCTAAGTCCACCGATTAATTGATGCACCACATCTCTGATTCTTCCTCTGTACGGAACCATACCTTCAATTCCTTCAGGAACCAGTTTATCAGCAGCAGTACCTTCTTGGAAATATCTGTCGTTGCTTCCTTTTTGCATTGCACCGATACTTCCCATACCTCTGTATGCTTTATACTGTCTTCCCTGATACATGATAGTTTCACCCGGACTTTCTTCAGTACCAGCAAGAAGACTTCCGATCATTACGCTGCTAGCCCCTACAGCCAATGCTTTTGCAATATCGCCTGAATATTTAATACCTCCGTCAGCAATAATAGGAACACCGTGTTTAGCCCCTTCTCTTGCACATTCGTCAATAGCGCTGATTTGCGGAACCCCGACACCCGCTACGATTCTTGTAGTACAGATACTTCCCGGACCGATTCCGACTTTAACAGCGTCAGCACCCGCTTCAATTAAAGCTCTTGTAGCTTCCGCAGTAGCTACGTTACCGCCGACAACGTCAACGTCAAATCTTTCTTTTATGGCTTTAACAACGTCCAAAATCCCCTGCGAATGTCCGTGCGCTGAATCCACAACAATTACGTCAACTCCTGCACCTACAAGCGCAGCAGCCCTTTCAACTCCGTTTCCGACTCCTACAGCCGCAGCTACTCTTAGTCTGCCGAATTTGTCTTTGTTTGCATTAGGATAAGTTTTTTTCTTTTGAATATCTTTGATAGTAATTAAACCTTTTAAATATCCATTATCATCAATTATAGGCAGTTTTTCGATTTTATGCTGATGAAGTATATCTTCAGCTTCTTCTAAAGAAATTCCCTCTTTTGCAGTAATTAAAGGCATTGGAGTCATTAGATCTTTTACGAATCTTGTTGTATTTTTTTCAAATCTAAGGTCTCTATTGGTAAGAATACCCACTAACTTACCATCTCTATCAACTACAGGAACACCTGAAATTCTATATGTCGCCATAATATCAAGAGCTTTTGCGATAGTATCGTCAGGGAAAACTTTTACAGGGTCGATAATAATACCGCTTTCGCTTTTTTTAACTTTTTCAACTTCTTTTGCCTGAGTTTCAACATCCATATTTTTGTGAATTACACCAATTCCTCCGAGTCTTGCAATAGCTATAGCGGCTCTTGCTTCCGTAACGGTATCCATTGCTGCAGATACCAAAGGAATGTTTAAGCTGACGTTTCTGGTGAATTTAGTAGACAAATCAACATCTTTAGGTAATACGTTTGAATATTTTGGAACCAGTAAAACGTCTTCAAAAGTTAATGCTTTGTATTTTATTCTCATTTGCTTTCCTTTACTAAATTTTCAACTATTTTCGCTCCGTCAAACAGTGTCTGCTCGTCAAAATGTTTAGCTATAAGCTGAAGTCCGATTGGCATATTGTTTTTATCTTTTCCTACAGGAAGTGAAATAGCCGGAACTCCCGCAAGGTTTACACTGATTGTGTATATGTCGCTTAAATACATCTCAAGAGGGTCTTTTTTACTTCCGAATTCAAATGCCGTAGAAGGCGTTACAGGAGTAAGAACCAAATCGGCTTCCGCAAAGAGTTTATCGAATTCGTTTTTAATTAAATGTCTTACTTTTTGCGCTTTTAAATAATAAGCATCGTAATATCCGCTTGAAAGAACGAACGTTCCTAGCATAATTCTTCTTTTTACTTCATCTCCGAACTGAGCTCTTGTTAATTTATATGTTTCTTTCAGATCTTTTCCTTCGATTCTGTTTCCGTATCTCATACCGTCAAATCTCGCAAGGTTTGAGCTTGCTTCCGCAGTAGCAACCACGTAATAAGTCGCAACGTCGTATTTTGAATTCATAAGGGTTTTATGAATAATTGTATGCCCTTCTTTTTCAAGTTCAGTGATAATATCGTTTAGTCTGTTTTTAATATCCTCGTCCGCTTCATCAATATAGTTGTCAATTACTACAATTTTTAGTTTTCTGTTTTCATTGATTTCTATTTTTTTATTCTCAACCGGTGCGGAAGTCGAATCTTTAGGATCATGCCCTGCAATAATGTTATATAAAATAGCTGCGTCTTCCACGTTTTGTGTAATCGGTCCTATTTGATCAAGTGAGCTTGAGAATGCTACAAGCCCAAGTCTGCTAACTCTCCCATACGTCGGTTTCATTCCTACAACTCCGCAGAACGCCGCCGGCTGTCTGATAGATCCGCCCGTATCACTTCCAAGTGCGGCAACCGCAAGCCCGGAACCTACCACAGCGGCACTACCACCACTGCTTCCCCCTGGAACTTTGTTAACATCATGCGGATTCAATGTTTTACCGTAGTAGCTTGTCTCAGTCGAACTTCCCATTGCAAATTCATCCATATTACATCTACCAAATGGAGAGAGTCCCGCTTCAAGCATTTTATCAATTACGGTCGCATTATAAGGGCTCACATATCCCTGAAGGATTTTAGAAGAACATGTAACTTCCCATCCTTTTACGTTAATGTTGTCTTTAACTGCGATAGGCACTCCATCACCAGCTTCACTTAGGTCTCTATCCAAAAACTGTTCGACATATCCGCCAAGTTCTTTATTTTCTTTTGCTTTTTCATTTATCTCTTTTTTGAGCTCTTTTAGCTCTTCTTTTGATAGTTTTAGTGCTTCTTTAAGTGTTATCATTAAAAATCTCCTTTTATACTTTTAAGCCATCTGTACACTGCGTAACTAACGCCTATTATAATTATAATATTTAAAAAAATAAACCAAGAAGAAACCGGTTTATCCATTAATAGCCTTTTCGCATCTTTCGCATAAAGCGCCTTCTTCCTGGGCTAAAAATCTCCAGCATCTAGGACATTTATGAAGAGGTGAACGTTTGATTTTAACAACAAACTGCTCATCCCCGATATGGAACTCCTCAAGTGTTTCGCCTTCAATATTATCGCTTATTAAACTTACGACAAAAAAGTCGGCCATTTCGTCAACCAGTAATTTATCATAATTTGTCTCAATCGCAAGTTCAAGTGTATCTTTTATAACTTTTTCTTTTTTAAGTCTGTCTACAATTTCAAAAAATCTTCTTCTAATTTCCAAAATCTCTTCATCAATAGGATTTTCCACGGCGGTAAGCGGCGTATATACGAAATCAAACACGTCTTTTGCGTCTTCTTTTATAACTTTTGGAGCGTGTTCAACCGCTTCATCCATTGTATATGTAAGTACCGGTGCAAGCAGTGAAATAAGCTCTTTCACAATCACAGCCATTGTGCTTTGAGAATTTCTTCTTTTTTCAGAATTCAAAGGTTCACAATAGAGTCTGTCTTTACAAACGTCCATATAAATCGCACTAAGCTCGGTTACGATAAAGTTGTTTAAAATATTAAACGCTTTAGAAAAGTCGTATTTTCCGAAAAGTGCCACCACTTCGTCAAACACTTCTTTGCTTCTTGCCAGAATCCATCTGTCGATCATTGAAGGATTTGTCAGCTTGATCTCTTCTAAATCGTTTACGTTTGCAAGCAGGAATCTGATAGTGTTTCTTATTTTTCTGTACTGCTCCGCAACCTGTTTTAAGATACCGTCACTGATTTTGATATCCCCGCTGTAATCACTCGTAGCAACCCATAATCTCAAGATTTCGGTTCCGAATTTTTTAGAAACTTCCTGAGGGGCTACAACGTTTCCTTTAGACTTACTCATTTTTTCACCCTTCTCGTCTACGGTGAATCCGTGAGTAAGGATTGATTTATAAGGAGCTTTTTCCTCAATAGAAGTTGATACAAGAAGTGAGCTTTGGAACCATCCTCTGTGCTGGTCGCTTCCCTCAAGATACATATTCGCAGGATATTCCCCGGCGTCGTAAGGTCCGTTTTTAAGTACGGCAAACCATGTTGACCCGCTGTCAAACCATACGTCTAAAATATCGTTAACTTTTTCTAATTTAGAAGCCAAATCTTTTTTGCTTTCAGGCAGCAGCTCTTCAATGCTTAAATCATACCACGCATCCGCGCCTTTTACCTTAAATATTTCATAAACGTTTTCGATTATTTCATCATCGATAATAAGCTCGCCCGTATCTTTGTTTCTGAAAAACGCAATAGGAACACCCCAGTCTCTCTGGCGGCTTATACACCAGTCAGGTCTGTTTGCGACCATTGTATGAAGCCTGTTTTTACCTGTTTTTGGAGTAAATTCCACTTTTTCTATTTCATTAAGCGCTCTGTTTCTTAACGTATCCCCGTTTGTTTCTTTATCCATTGCGATAAAAAACTGTTTAGTAGCCCTGAAAATAACAGGGTTATGGCATCTCCAGCAGTGCGGATAGCTGTGCGTAAATTTAGATACTTTAACAAGGTTATCACCTAAAAGATCTAAAATTTTAGGATTAGCTTCAAATATATGCATTCCTTTAAATTCTTCAGGCAACAGCTTTTCAGTTACGATTAAGTTTGAGTATTTACCTTCATCGTCCACGGGCTGAATTATTTCACTAAATCCGTATTTTAGCCATACTCTGTAGTCTTCCTCACCGTGTCCCGGAGCCGTATGAACACACCCCGTTCCTCCGTCCATTGTAACGTGTTCGCCGAGTATTATTACAGACTCTCTTCCGTTTAGAGGGTTGATTGCTTTTAGGTTTTCAAGCTCGCTTGCGTCAAATTCTTTAACTATTTCGCCGCTTACAACCTCAGCTTCTTTTAAGTTTTCATACAGTTCTTTTGCTACGATTTTTCCGTCTTCACTTAATACATATCTCTCTTCGGGATTTAGGGCAATTCCCATATTAGCAGGTAGCGTCCAAGGAGTTGTCGTCCAGATAACAATACTTGCGTTATCGATTCCGAGTTTGCTTTTAGCTTCATTGCTTAAAGGAAACGCAACGTAAATTGAATAGTCTTCTTTATCTTCATATTCTACTTCTGCTTCTGCTAATGCCGTTTTATCGTGCATACACCAAAATACCGGCTTGCTTCTCTCTACCAAAAGACCCTTTTTAGCGATCTCGGCAAGTGCTTTATAAATATTAGCTTCAAATTCAAAATCCATTGTTTTATACGGATTATCCCAATCTCCGATAACTCCCAGGTTTTGAAACTCTTCTTTTTGTATTTCTATAAATTTAGCTGCATGCTGTCTGCATAACTCTCTGATTTTGCTTTTAGGAAGACTTTCTTTTTTTTCACGTCCTATTTTTTTCTCAACCTGCTGTTCAATAGGCAGTCCGTGACAGTCCCATCCCGGAGTGTATCTTACGTCAAATCCCTGAAAATAGTAATATTTAACAATCATATCTTTTAAAATCTTATTAAGTGCGTGTCCTATGTGAATATGTCCGTTTGCATACGGAGGTCCGTCGTGGAGGTTAAATTTGTCGTTTCCGACCCTGTTTTGTTTCATTCTTTCATATACGTGTTCGCTGAACCATTTTTTGTATTTTTTAGGCTCGTTTTGAGGAAGATTACCACGCATCGGAAAGGTGGTTTTAGGCAAAAGAAGAGTGTCTTTGTAATCCATTGAGGTTTTCCTTTTTTGCAAGGTATTATACCAAAAAAAGTAGGCAAGTTGTGTAGTTGTAAAGTTGTGAAGAAAAAACATTTTCAAATTTCACTAATTTCCTTCACAACTTAACTGCTTATCCACTTCACAGCTTCTACTCAATGTGTGAAACAACTTTTACGATCTCCGGATCGGCCGGATAAAAATATTCTTTTTCATCATAGTCAAACTGGGAAAGAAGATCCCTTATTACATTTATTCTTGCTCTTTTCTTGTCGTTTGCGTCAACAATCACCCACGGAGCGTAAGGCGTGGACGTAGCTGCAAACATATCTTCTTTATATTTTTGATAATCGTCATAATGTTCATAGCTTTTCCAGTCAAGCGTTGAAAGCTTCCATTTTTTTAGCGGATCGGTTTCTCTTTTTTTCAGTCTTTTATACTGTTCTTCTTTCGTAATATCAAGATAATATTTAAAAAACTTAATTCCGTCATCCACTATCATCTCTTCAAATCTCGGAGCTTGCCTTATAAATTTAAGATACTCCTCATGCGTACAAAATCCCATAACTATTTCTACCCCTGCACGGTTGTACCAGCTTCTGTTAAAAAACACCATCTCCCCTCCGGCCGGAAAGTGAGGCACGTATCTTTGAAAATACCACTGGGTTTTTTCTTTATCACTCGGTTTATCAAGCGCTACACTTCTAGCAAAACGCGGATTTAGATATTCAAGAATTCTTTTAATGGTACCGTCTTTTCCCGCGGTATCAACTCCTTCAAAAACAACCAACAATCTTTTATTGTGCAGTTTCAGCCACGTCTGCAGTTTTACCAGTTCAATTTGAAGCTTTAAAAGCTCTTTTTCATAAAATTTGTCTTTCATTTTTCCGTTTTTTTTAAATACTTTGTCTTTTGGAAGCTGGTATTCGGGCAAATCTATTTTTTTCATAAAAGCTCCTTTTTGATACAATATCTTTATTATATCACAAAGGATCAAAATGGAAGTTTTATTTGTCGGAAAAGAATGGAAATACAAACAGGCTCTTAAAAATGAACTGTTTAAACACATAGATTACAATTCGGTAAAATACATCGATACATTTGATATAGAGTTTAAACCATCCCAGGAAACGCTGATTGTTGCTAATAAAAAAACATACCCTCTCGTTGCAAGAATACTCGCAAACCTTACAAACCAGCAGTTAGTGGTTAAAGACGATTTTTTAATTCCCGAACACGCCAAATACACCAAAAACAGCTTTTTAATTGATTATTTTTATCCTATAAACGTAATACTGCTTGAAGACAAAGTTCCGGAAATTTTTATCATCACCCCGGAATATGAAAGCATTAACATATTCAAATTCGACAAAGACACGGCTATAATGTTTCTGGATCCTATTTTCAACGCTCACAAACTAAACTATACTGTTATTGAAAACGAAGGCGGTTTTGTAGAAATCATAACCGAAACATTGGAAGATATTGTAAAAAAAGAGATATTAAACGTTCTTCCGAGTGTTGTTTTTGGAAATATTTTCGAACACATAATAAACAACCTGCCGCCTAAAAAAATCACCTTTGCCGAAAGCTGCACGGGTGGACTGATTGCAAGCCATCTTACTAAAATATCAGGATCAAGCAACTGCTTTGACGGAAGCGTCGTAACATACGCCAACAGAATCAAACACGAATGGCTGGGAGTCGAAGAATTGACACTTGAAAAATACGGAGCGGTAAGTGAGCAGACTGTAAAAGAGATGCTCCTTGGAGCCATAGAAATCAGCAAAGCAGACTACGCACTTGCTGTCAGCGGCATAGCGGGACCTACAGGAGGAACTCCGGCAAAACCGGTAGGAACGGTATTTATAGGTGTGGCGGATCATAAACAGTTAAAAGTCGAAGAGTTTCATTTTAAGGGTGAGAGAAACTACGTACAGTACCAGGCAATGATGAACGCAATCAGAATGTTTATCAATTTCAGCGGTTTATATAGTAAAATTCCATAAAAAAGGTAATTTATGCCAAATCCTATTGAGAGAGTAAAAAAAGCAATTGAAGAAATTCAAAAAGGCAATATTATTATTATGATAGACGACGAAGACAGGGAAAACGAAGGAGATTTAGTATATGCGGGTGTATTTTCTACTCCTGAAAAAGTAAATTTCCTGGCTAAAGAAGGACGAGGGCTTATATGTGTCAGCATTACGAACGAAATTGCAAATTCGCTTGAACTTAAACCTATGGTGGATTCCAATAAGGAGAGTTTTTCCACGGCGTTTACAATCAGTGTGGACGCTAAAGAATGTACAACCGGAATCAGTGCGTTTGAAAGAGATCTTACCATTAAAAAACTTTCATCCCCTACAAGCAGACCGGATGATTTCGTAAAACCGGGACACATCTTTCCACTTATTGCAAAAGAAGGGGGAGTGCTTGTCAGAACCGGTCACACCGAAGGAAGCGTGGATATATGTAAACTCGCAGGAGTATATCCGAGTGCAGTGATATGCGAAATAATGAATGAAGACGGCACAATGGCAAGAAGAAAAGACCTCGCCGATTTTGCTAAAAAACACAACCTTGCAGTCGTATATATTTCAGACATAGTAGAATACAGACTCCAGTTTGAAACACTTATAACAAAAGAAAAAGAACAAACCCTTGAAATAGACAGCGTGAAATTTAAAAAAATTATTTTTAAAGACCATTTGGGTCACGAACACTACGTACTCGCAAACAACCCTAAAAACACTACAAACGTTAAGTTTTACAAAGTAACCAAAAACGTGGATTTCCTGCTTAACAGCGATATTTTGAAAGAATACGAAAAAGTACTTGAATACATTAAATATAACGGCGGGGTGATTATATTCATAGATTCAAACTCAAAAGAAGCGGATAAAGAATACGGAATAGGAGCACAGATTCTAAAGGCACTCGGAATAGAAAACCTTAATCTTTTCAGCAGACACAAAAACGAATTTAAAGCCCTTAAGGGATTCGGAATAAACATAAACAAATATCTGGAGGTTTAATGAAAGCAATAATATTACTCAATATGGGAGGGGCAAGAAGCCCTGAGGAGCTTAAAGAGTTTTTATACAATATGTTTAAAGACAAAAGAATAATATCTTCTCCGATAAGACATATATTGGCTCCTCTTATTTCTAACCTCAGATACAAAAAAGTATGGGAAAACTATGAAAGCATAGGAGGAAGCAGAATATATGAACTGACAGGGAAACTGTGTGAAAATATGAAAAAACACACCGATACCGCCGTAATTTACGCAATGCGCTATACAAAACCCCATCTTAAAGACGTTATCGGCAAATACGATGAAGTCACTCTTATTCCGCTTTATCCGCACTACTCTTTTACAACATACGAAAGCTCATTAGATGAACTGAAAGAAACAAACTATTCAGGCAAAGTAAATATAGTAAAACCGTTTTTTGAAGATGAAAGGTTTAATGAAATCATAATTGAGAATATACTAAATTCCGTCAAAAATCCTGATGAATGGCACCTGATATTCTCCGCCCACGGTCTTCCGAAAAAGATGATTGAAAGAGGAGACAAATACCAGTCTCACATAGAAAAACATGTAAATCTTTTAAAAGAAAAACTTCTAAATTTCAAATCAGTAAACCTCGCATACCAGTCAAGATTCGGATTTGCCGAGTGGCTCAAACCCTATCTTCACGAAGAACTTGAAAAATACAAAAACGAAAAAGTTTTAATCTACCCTATTTCATTTATGATCGACAACAGTGAAACGGATCTGGAACTGAAAGTGGAATATAAACATCTGGCCGATGAAATCGGAATAAAAGAGTATAAAGTCGTAGAATGCCCGAATGAAAGTGAAAAAGTGGCAAAATTTTTAGTGGAGCTTGCAAATGAAAGCATTACTTCAGAGGGTTAAACACTCGAGCGTAAGCGTTGAAGGGAAACTTATAAATGAAATAAATGAAGGCTTAAACGTTCTTATAGGTTTTGAAAAAGACGACAATGATGAAAAACTTAAAAAAATGGCTAAAAAAATCGCCTCTTTAAGAATATTCGGTGAGAGGTTTGAAAAAAGCGTAACGGATATAAAAGGAGAAATCCTTTTAATCCCGAACTTCACCATACCGGCCATTACAAAAAAAGGCACAAGACCTAATTTTCAAAATTCAATGCCTCCCACACAGGCAAAAGAATTTTATGATAAAATGGTAAAAGAATTAAATTGCATAGTCCCAACAAAACCTGGTATATTCGGTGCTATGATGAAAGTCGAAATTATTAATGACGGACCTGTGACAATCATTTTGGAGGTATAAAATGAAAAAATTTCTTTTTGCAATATTATTTGCCGTATCTTTATTCGGATATAACATAAAAGAATTCGTAACATGTAAAGACGTACAAGACCTCACTCCAATAAACAAAACTGACACATTTACAACAAAGGATAAAAAGGTTTTCGCATTTGCTTATTTTACGGATATTAAGAAAAATTCTCTTATTGATTTTGTATGGGAAAAAAAAGTAGACGGAAAATGGAAATTATATGCAGATATTCAACTGCCTATTTTTGCGGGAGTAAGATGGAGAACATATTCAAACATAACAATAAGACCTTTTTTCAAAGGAGAGTGGAGAGTCAGTCTTGTTGACGGCAATACTACTATTGATACAAAAGAGTTTAAAATCATAGAAGACGCAAACTCTTCTAATTGATTTTCTTATTTTATACTAAAATATATATTTATTTAGTGTCAGACGCTAATTAGTTAAATAAAATAAAAAAGAAGAAGTGGATTATTCCACTTCAGCGTCGATAACGTCGTCGTCACCGCCTTTGTTTTGATCGTTTTGAGTGTTTTGCTGTGTTCCGGCATTTTGTTGCATATTTTGTGCAACTTTTTGCATTTCAGCTGTAATTTCATTTTTAAGGCTGTCAATTTTAGCTTTATCTTCACTTTGCTGCTCAATAAGCTCTTTAGCTTCTTTGATTTTAGCTTCAAGTGCACTTACGTCGCCTAATTTGTCTTTATTGTCGTTAATAAATTTCTCAGCCTGATATGCTACAGCGTCAAGCTCATTTCTTGCTTTAATAGCTTCGATTCTAGCTTTTTCTTTTCTGTTAGCTTCTTCAGCTTCTCTAACCATTCTTTCGATTTCTTCTTCGCTTAGAGTTGAACTTCCTGTAATTGTAATTTTTTGCTCTTTACCGCTTGTTTTGTCTTTAGCGCTTACATTAAGCACACCGTTTGCGTCGATGTCGAATGTAACTTCGATTTGAGGTACTCCTCTTGGTGCCGGCGGAATTCCTTCAAGGTTGAACTGTCCAAGCGATTTGTTGTCTTTTGCAAGTTCCGCTTCACCTTGTAATACGTGAATTGTAACCGCTGTCTGGTTATCTTCAGCAGTACTGAACACCTGTGATTTCTTAACAGGTATAGTTGTACCTTTTTCGATAATTTTAGTCATAACCCCACCGAGTGTTTCAATACCAAGGCTAAGCGGTGTTACGTCAAGTAATAATACATCTTTAACGTCACCTTTCAATACACCTGCCTGAATTGCCGCACCAAGTGCTACAACTTCGTCAGGGTTAACTGATTTATTTAGTTTTTTACCGTTAAAGTAATTGCTTACAAGCTCTTGTACTTTAGGGATTCTTGTTGAACCACCAACCATTACGATTTCATCGATTTCGTCTTTGCTTAATCCCGCATCGTTTAATGCAGTATCAATATGTTTTAATGTTTCTTGTAATAAATCGTCAATCATTGCTTCAAATTTTGCTCTTGTTAATTTTTTAACAAGGTGTTTTGGTCCGCTTGCGTCAGCTGTAATGAACGGCAGGTTAATTTCAGTCTCTTCTTTTGTTGATAATTCTTTTTTAGCCTGCTCTGCTGCATCTTTTAATCTTTGAAGCGCCATTTTGTCTTGGCTTAAATCGATTCCTGTTTCAGCTTTAAATTCACTGATTAACCAGTCAACGATTCTGTTGTCAAAGTCGTCCCCGCCAAGGAATGCGTTACCGTCAGTTGAAAGTACTTGGAATGTACCGTCACCGATTTCAAGCACAGTTACGTCGAATGTACCACCACCAAGGTCGTATACTAGGATTTTTTCTTCACCTTTTTTATCAAGTCCGTATGCAAGCGCCGCCGCTGTCGGTTCGTTGATAATTCTTAGTACGTTAAGTCCTGCAATTTTACCGGCTTCCTGAGTCGCTTTTCTTTGGCTGTCGTTGAAATATGCAGGTACTGTAATTACTGCTTCAGTTACTTCTTCACCAAAGAACTCTTCAGCGTCTTTTTTAAGTTTCATTAAGATTTTTGCACTGATTTCTTGCGGAGTGTATACTTTTCCGTCTACTTCTACCGCACATGCTCCGTTTTTGTCAACGATTTTATACTGTACGTGTTTTTTAGCTTCCTGAGCTTTAGGCTCGTTGCACATCATACCCATAATTCTTTTTACAGAATAGATTGTTCTTTCAGGGTTTGTAATCGCCTGTCTTTTTGCAGGTTCACCCACTAACACTTCACCTTTGTCAGTGAACGCCACAACTGATGGAGTAGTGTTTCTACCTTCTTTATTAGCAATGATTTTCGCATCTTTACCATCATAGTATGCCATTGCTGAGTTTGTTGTTCCTAAGTCAATTCCTATTACTTTTCCCATTATTTCCTCCTTAAAGTTTATTTTTTATTTATTGTTACCATTGACGGTCTTATTACTCTGCCTTTTAGAGTATATCCTTTTTGATAGATATCAACTATCTGACCGTCTTCATGTTCTTCGCTTTGAACCTGTTGAATTGCCTGATGAAACTCAGGATTAAACTCATCATGTTCAACCTGCTCGATACCGTGGTTTTTGAAAGTATCAAGCAGTTTTTTAAGAGTCAGTTCAACTCCTTCAAGAAGTTTGTCAAACGCCTCGGCTTTATCTTCAATATCACCTGAATGCGCTATTGCAAGCTCAAGTGAATCAACCACCGGCAACAGATCTTTTGCAAATTTTTCATATGCGTATTCTATTGCGCTGTCAGCTTCTTTTTGAAGAAGTTTTTTGTCGTTTTCGCATTTTGCGTAAGCCCTTAAGGCTTCGTCAAGTTTAGCCTGAAGCTCTTCATTTTGTTTTTGCAGAGCTTCTACATCAACCTGAGTCTCTTTTTCTTCGTGTTTTTCATGATGTTTATCATGGTGCTTTTTTTTGCTCATTTATTCCCCTCCTTTCACGGGTTTGATTACTTCGAAAAAATCCGTATAGATATTTCCTATTAACAGTATATGTTTATACTGTTTATGTTCATTTTGAATAGTTCTGAATACAAGGTATTCATTAATAAAACTTATTCCTTTAGGAAACAGGTCGAATTTATAACCTTCAAATATACTGGAATCAATATTTTCTTTATATATAAACTGTTTATTAAAAGACTGATATTTGTAAAGGCTTTTTAATTTTGTATATTCTTTTTCCAGTCCTAAATGTAAAAGATATTTTTTAAGTTCATCTAAAAGCATACCTTTTACAGACTGAAAAAAAGTATATAAATTATTGTCGAATTTAAACACAACCTCATCTTTTTCAAATTCTAAAATTATAAATTTATTATTAAGATTGTATACGTCAACAAGCAACTGGTTTTCAAACATCTCAATCATAACGTATATATCTAATTCTTCAGAGACATTCTCAAGATCACTGGTGTCAATTGTACGATCTTTTAAATTTTTACGCCAAAATGTTTTCATTGCCTTAATACTCGGATACGAACCGCTCGAAAAATGCTCTTTTCTTACCAGTTCGTTTTCTTCGAGTTTTTTCAGATAACTTCTAATACTCGAAGCCGAAAAAGGCAAATTCGCTATTTCTTTTAATTTAGTTGAGCTAAGAGGCTCACTTTTATTTAAGTAAACCTGTATTAACTGATTTAAAACTAACTCAACTTTTTCGTTCATTTTGGCACTCTTTTTTGATTTTTGACAGTGAGATTATACAACATTAAAAATAAAATGTCAAGTTTTTTAATTGTTTTTTTTAAAAAACTTGAGCGTATATGACTAAATCTTTTCATAAAAGCGTAATATTGAGATAAACATGGCTGTTACCGCAGGTCCTATAATAATACCCCAAAGCCCAAAAGATGAAAGTCCCGCTACAATTGAGAAGAATATCAGAAGTGAATTAAGCTCCGTATCAGCTTCAAATGTTTTTTTCACAAACTCTATAATCATCGGTTTTACAAAAGTATCAGCTACTATAGAAATAACTACAATTGAATATAACGCAACTACTATAGCTCCTGTGGTATTACCTACGGAATATAAATATAAACTTACCGGTCCCCACATAATAACTCCCCCTATAACGGGAATTAATGATGAAAATGCATACATTATTGTAAAGAAAAAGAAATTAAACCCGTAAAATTTGGCTATTATTCCAAATAATATCCCTTCTAAAATAGCAGTAAAAACGGTAGAATAAAAAACAACACTCATAACTTCGCTGGTACCAAAAAATAGTTTTTCCAGCTGATTTTCTTCAAGCGGGATTATTTTTTTAAAAAAATTCATAATCTCTTTTCCATATAAAGTGGCAAAAAAGAAAAAGATTACAATTAAAAAAGCGTCTTTAATAAACACTGCGCTTTTCGCAGTCAATGTTCCCACTATAGGCGCTATAGTATTATATAATTGTGCAATATTGTCAGGATTAATATATTCATGAACCCTGTTTGCAATAAAATCAGGAAAATATTTCAATAAATCCTGAGCTTTCAATATTATGTTTTTTACGTCTTCAATATTAATATGTGATATAAATTTCCCTGCAGTTACAACAAAATATAATATCGGGCCGAAAATCAGAACTGCGAATATTAATGTAACTATGCTTGAAGAAATATATTTATTGTTAATACGGCTGTTTATTAAAACGCTCACTTTACCAAAAGCAATCGCCATCAATGAAGCTATAGCGATATCTAAAAGATACGGCTTGTATGTAAGATACACAAAATATCCTACAACTATAGTCAGAAATGTTAAAAATTTCATTTTTTTTCCTTAAAAAAGACTCCCCGGAGGAAATCTTAATATTTCATATGCTTTTCTTGTTGCTATCCTGCCTTTGGGTGTTTTTTCTATAAACCCGTTAGCCAGCAAAAACGGTTCTATAACCTCTTCAATAGTTCCCTCGTCTTCACTTAATGCCGCTGCGATTGTCGAAAGTCCCAAAGGTTTTTTCGCATCGGCAAGAAGTGTTAAAAACTTAATATCAAGTTCGTCAAAACCGTGTTCGTTGATTCCCAGTTCATCAAGAGCGTATTTGGTTGTATTATGCGTAATTGTTTTTTCATCTTTTATTTCAGAAAAATCCCTTACCCTTTTAAGCAGTCTTAGGGCAATTCTAGGAGTCCCTCTTGAGCGTTTTGCTATTTCGATAGCCGCATCGGGTACGATATCTTTATCTAATTTATGACTTGCAAGCCGTATAATTTCAGCCAGTTCTTCATGATTGTAAAAATTCAGTCTGAAACTCATTCCGAACCTGTCACGAAGAGGATTAGAAAGCATTCCCGCTCTAGTTGTCGCACCTATAAGGGTAAATTTCGCAACATCGAGTTTAATAGTCTGGGCTGCAGGACCGCTTCCGATTACGATATCCAGCCTAAAATCCTCCATTGCGGAATAAAGCACCTCTTCGATTGCCGCCTTTAATCTGTGTATTTCGTCAATAAATAAAATATCCCCGTCTTCCAGGTTCGTTAAAATCGCAGCCAAATCGCCGGACTTTTCAAGCATAGGAGCCGAAATGGTTTTAAGAGAGCTTCCCATTTCATTTGCTATTATGTTTGCCAATGTTGTTTTACCTAGTCCCGGAGGTCCGAAAAACAGAATATGATCCAAAGAATCGCCTCTTTTTTTTGCCGCTTCTATAAAAACCTTAAGATTTTTTTTAATCTGCTCCTGACCGATATATTCATCAAGATTCTGAGGCCTTAAAGATTTCTCATAAGCCTCGTCGAAACTGACCTTTTCTACTTCAACAATTCTCATTAATATATTTCCTCTTCGCCCGGAAATCTTCCGTTGTTTACGTCATCTACGTATTTTTTTACGGCATCTCTTACAAGCTCCGCACCGTTTAGATAGCGGCGCACGAATTTCGGTTTAAAGTCTTCAAAAAACCCGAGCATATCACTCCATACCAGCACCTGCCCGGTTGTATATCTTCCTGCACCTATTCCTATAGTAGGTATTTTCACGCTTTCGGTAATCTCACGCGCCACGTCTTCTTTTACGCCTTCTATTACCAGCATTACCGCCCCGGCTTCTTCTATAGCTTTGGCATCTTCAAGGAGTTTTTTTCTTGAATCTTCATCTTTTCCTTTTACAATATATCCGCCTTCGCTTCGGCTAAACTGCGGCATAAGCCCGATATGCCCCACTACCGCAATTGCGTTGTCAGTTAAAAGCTTTACTTGCTCGGCTTTTTCTGCACCGCCTTCAAGCTTTACGCCATCGGCTTTTGTCTCTTTGTAAATTCTTACGGCGTTTTCAAGAGCTTTTTGAGGTGTTATATAACTGCCAAACGGCATATCACATACGATATACGCTTTTTTTGCTCCGTTACATACGGCACGGGTATGATATATCATCTGGTCTACAGTAGCATTTAAAGTATCGCTTTCTCCTAAAAAGCTCATATTTAAACTGTCGCCTACCAAAATAATATCAGCAATATCATCAAAAATTTTCGCAAATAACGCATCATATGCCGTAATCATTGTAAGTTTTTCTTTTTTATAAAGCTTGTTTAGCGTATTTTTCATTCGCTTCCTTTGCTATAATTTCATAAACTTAATTATACCAAAGGTTTGGCATGAAAAAATTAATTGCATATATAACAACCGGCTATCCCGATAAAAATTTTACCGTTGATCTGATTTATTCATTAAAAGAAAACGGTGTTGACGGAATCGAACTTGGGCTTCCTTTTTCTGACCCCGTTGCAGACGGCCCTATTATTCAAGAAGTAAACAAAAGAGCTCTTGAAAAGGGTTACAAAATTCAAGACACCTTCTATGTAACTGAACAAATAGCAAAAAACCTTGACACCTACTGGATGGGATACTTTAACAACTTCTATCACAAAGGCTATGACTTTATGACTCAAAAAGCAGAAGAATACGGGGTTAAAGGTTTTATAATTCCTGATTTACCCTATGAAGAAGCAGTAATTTACGAAGACAAATTCCCTTTAATCTCATTCGTCGCCCCGACAGACAGCAAAGAAAGAATTAAACAAATTTTAAAAAACCCTAAAGAATTTATATATATGGTAGCCTATGCCGGTATAACCGGTGCGGAAAAACAGGAAGATTTGAGCGAAATCATAAAAACTATAAAAGAGATTACAGACACGCCGTTATATATCGGTTTCGGTGTAAACGAAAAAACTGCACGAGAAAAATCTCAAGGCGTTGACGGCGTTATTGTCGGAAGCGCATTTGTAAAAGTTCTGCTTGAAGATATCAGCAATTCCGAAAAAATAAAAAAAATATCCTCAATAGCAAAGATCATCAAAGAAGAAATCAATATTTAATCTTCTCCTCTTTTTATTATTCCTTTATTTTAATTAAAAATTAATAAATATCTGGCAAAATTCTGCTTAGTTTTTATTAAATAACAAATATTTTCTAAAAAATAATATTTTTAATAGATTTTTAATATTTTAAAAGAAAGTGTTACGGTGAAACCAGATATTAATAAACAGATTTTGATTACGGTAATTATTATTATCATTACTATACTGTTTTTCGCATTTACAAATGTAGATGAAAAAACCCAAAATATATTTTATAATTTTCATACGCATTCATGGATTTTAAACAGAGATGCACAGCCTTGGAAGTTTATTTTTTACGATGGCATAAAAAAATTATTAATACTTGTTGCTATCGGATTTTTAGTCGCCTTTTTCATCCCCAAATTCAAACCTTATAAAAAAGGCATTTTGATTGTGATTTTATCCGCTATTATAGTCCCTGTATTTATTGGGTTTTTAAAAAAAGAAACTAATATGCCGTGCCCTAAAAACAGAATAGAATACGGAGGAGTATATCCAAAAACATATGTATGGCAACACTATCCCAAAAATTTTCATAAATCTAAAATCAAATGCTGGCCGGCAGGCCATGCAAGTGGCGGCTTTGCACTGCTTAGCCTCTTTTTTTTATTTGAAAACAGAAGAAACAAATTTTTAGCATTAATACTGGGATTAAGTGTAGGATGGGCAATGGGACTGTACAAAATGTTAATCGGAGATCATTTTTTAAGCCATACTATTTTAACAATGGAGTTTGCCTGGCTTTTAATTTTAATTATTGCCAAAATAGTCCATAAATTTTATAAAACGCCGGAATTTGTCAATAAAGATTAGTAAAATAATACAATATTAATATCTTAAAGTTTTCTTAAACAAATCTTGATTTTTTAAGGAAAATTTGATATTATTACAACAGTCATTCGCGGGTGGTTCTTAATGAGAATCTCCCGGGGATGACATGGATTTCGACAGGGGTAGAAAGCCCTAAGCTGCACGCGCGCCTGGGTAAGCGCTAAAACGGCCCAAAAAAAATAAACGCAGCAAATAATACAAATTACAGCCCAGCAGTAGCTAGAGCTGCTGCTTAATTAAGTAGTTTCGGGCGCCTCTCTCCACTAAGGCCTTCCGCCACCTTGGAGAGAGAGTAAAGTGCGGATAGGAGGTTCTCCTTCGGGTGTGGGAGAACATCCGAAACAATAACACCCCTCAACTCCGTCAAGGCTTTGTCCGCTGAGCCTGGAGTTGCAGTATAATCAACGGACTAAGCGTGTAGACGCTTAGGGTACTCTACTTCTGGACTGGGGTTCGATTCCCCACATCTCCACCATTCAAATAATAGTGTCAGACACTATAAATATAAGCAATTTCTTTCTATTTTTTATTTACTTATTTGTTATAATTTTTTAAAAAAGGAGAAATGGATGAAAAAGAAAATCGGGGGATTTTTAATTATTGCATTCTTATTAAGCGGCTGTAATTTAAACTTTAATTCTTCTAAAAAACCGGGAGTAATTTGTGACGACAAAGACGCAATTACATTGGCAGAAGAAATTTTAAATCAAGACATATTGAATCAGGACATCAAAAACAAAGATATTTCACCATTGAAAATTGATCCGGAAAATATTGTGATTTGGGATTATAAAAGCGGAAGATATCTGTGTAAAGCAAAAGTTACAGGAAAAGTATTAAATAAAAATTTTTCTACATTTTTATGGACAGGCAGTGATTACGGAATATATGAAAAAAACAAAACTTTAACCGGTTGGATATACTATCAGACATATATGACCACATCAGAAGAAAAAAAAGCAAAAGAAAACAAACCGTTTTCTTTTTATGTACAAATAATACCTAATAAAAATATAAAGGAATGGTAATGAATTTCATAGAAGGCAAAATTGCGTTAATTACGGGAGCCACCTCGGGAATAGGCAAAGCAACGGCAAAAGCGTTAAACAACATGGGTGTAAATCTGATTTTAACCGGAAGAGATGAAAAAAAACTCAATGAACTAAAAAACACCCTTGAAGTACAGACTCTTACATTTACTTTTGACGTGAGAGATAAAGAAGCCGTAACACAGACAATCAAAGAAATTTTACAAATAACACACATAGATATTCTTATTAACAACGCCGGGCTGGCTTTAGGACTTGAACCGATCGATGAAGGAAATCCCGAAGACTGGGACATAATGATTGACACAAACATCAAAGGGGTCCTTTACGTAACAAAACCGATATTCAGACACATGAAAGAAAGAAATGAAGGGCATATAGTAAATTTAGGCTCCGTCGCGGGTAAAACTGCATACACAGGCGGTAATGTATACTGTGCTACAAAAGCGGCACTACATTCTCTGAATGACAGTATGAATATCGATGCATACGGAACAAATATAAAAGTCACAAACATTGCACCCGGAGCAGTTGAAACTGAATTTTCAAACGTAAGATTTAAAGGTGACAAGAAAAAGGCAAAAAAAGTTTATGAAGGATTTACGCCTTTAAGCGCTGAGGATATTGCAAATACAATAATATGTGCATTAAATACTCCGCCTCACGTAAACATTCAGTATATCGACATAATGCCTACGAATCAGAGAAATCCGTATATGCTGTACAGGGAGTCTTAAATTTCCCTTTAACTTTTCATCATTTTCCATATAAAAAACACAAAAGGCACTTCAAAAAGAAGGGAAATCCCTATGGCTTTAAGCGTTCCGCTCGGATCCTGGGTAAAAGGAAGCCCTCCCGTATTCATCCCGAAAAATCCAGTTATCAATGTCAGCGGTAAGAATATGGCCGAAAGAATCGTTAAAATAAACATTATATTATTCATCTTTTCATCCTGCTTTGCTTTAAAAAATTCATATAAATAATCCAGTTTTTCAATTGCATTTTTCGAAAACCTGAAAGCCCTGTCGATATGCTCGGCTAAATCTTTAAATGCAAGTTCGTCAATACTGTTTTTGTAATATTTTATAAATCTCTCAAACGCTATTAATGAATGTCCCATAAGCCTTTCTATCAATACAAGCTCTTTTTTAAATTTAAGCCAGTTATTTGAAAAATCAACAGGCATATCATTTTCATAAAGTTCATCTTCCATTTTTGCAATAGCTATGTGCAGTTTACTGATTTTAGCCAAAATTTTATCTATTCTCGTATCGAGATAATCATAAAGATCGCTGAATGTGCCAAGCATTTCAAATTCTTTAGTTTTTCTGTCGTATTTATAAACCTTGCCGTCTTTTATCAAAAACGCATATGAAACCACTTCAACAGCTTCTTTATCTATAAAAGGCAGTCTTAATATCAGTATGGAATAATCGCTCACTACTTCAAAATCGCTCGGATGGTCTTTGTTTTCAATATCATCTATTAAATACTTGTTTATTTTAAATTTCATAAAAATTCCTTTTTTACAAAACGGCTGAAAAGATACAGCGTCCAAAGATGCTGTTTGTATCTTTTGTGACCTGTTTTTATTATTTCTTTAAGATATTCCTCATTAAAAATTTTAGTTTCTCTGTTTACGTCAATAATGACTCTTAATTCGTTTTCTTCTTTGAGCCATTCTAAAAAAGGAAAAGCAAAACCTTTTTTCCTTCTGTTTACAATTTCTATAGGAACATGTTTTTTTGCTATTTCTTTAACAATCCATTTATTTTTGCCTCTGATATTTTCCGGCAGAGAAAAAACGAAGTTTACCAGATTTTTGTCTAAAAAAGGACTTCTGGCTTCAATTGTATTAGCCATAAACATTTTATCAAGTTTCATTAAAAGCACTTCGCCTATCCATACTTTCAAATCGAAATAAGTAAAATCAAAACTCCCCCATCCCTTTACAAATCTTTTATAATCAACTTCATACGCATTTTTTTTCAAAACTCTGTTTATCTGTCTTTGATAAAAAGTTTCGTTAATCCCTCTGAAAACAACCTCATCGGCAAAAAACCTCCTGAATATTTCCCATTCTTTGATATCTTCCGGATGTCTTTCAAGATATTTTTTAAGCCATTTTTTATTCGGAAGATATGCATCGAAAAAACCCAGATATTCATTATATCTTCTGTATCCCAAAAACAGTTCATCGCTCCCCTCTCCGCTTAATACTACTTTTAAAGGAATATGTTTAGCTAAAAAATTAGCAGGGAAAAAACTGCTGTCGGCTATAGGTTCGTCCATGGAAAAAAGCACGTTTTCAAATTCATCAAAAAAGTTCTGTTTTGTATAATTCACCTCATAATGTTCGCTTCCGATATGTTCGGCTGTTAATTTCGCATATCTTCTTTCGTCATAGTTTTCGTATCCGTCGTAACCGATACTGAATGTCTTTATTTTTCTTTGTTTTGACATTATCGCGGCAATCAGACTGCTGTCAACCCCACCGCTTAGAAGTGAACCGACCTCAACCTCACCCATAAGCCTTTTTTCAACAGAATTTGTTAAAAGTTTTTCAATCTCAATAATACAATTCTCAATTTTCCATTCTCCATTCTCAATTCTATTAAAATCGTGCCATCTTTTTATTTCTCCGTCAAAATAGCAGCCTGCCGGCAGCTTATATATACCTTCATATATGGTGTTTGGAGCCAGTGAAGAATTATATGCCAGATATTCACTAAGAGCCTGTAAATTCAGCTTTTTTTCAAAAAAAGGCAATATAGCTTTAATTTCACTTGCAAAAATACCGTTTTTTGTAAAATAAAGAGGTTTTTTACCGAACTCGTCTCTAAAAAGATAAAGTTTTTTGTCGTATATTGCAATAGCAAACATACCGTCGAGTTTTTTTACAAACTCCACTCCGAACTTATTCCATAAAGACGCAATAACTTCGATTTCTGTCTGTGCTTTTAAATTGTAATCTTTAATAAGATTTTTATAGTTATATATTTCCCCGTTAAATACAAACATTTTTTTACCTAAAACAAGAGGCTGTATATTTGTATCTATATTTTCTATGGCCAGCCTGTTAAATCCGAAAACCGCATTGGAAGTTTTTTTTATTGAATCAAAATCCTTTCCCCTATTATGCATCAAATCTAATGAATATTCAATTTTTTTAATGTCAATCTTCCCTATAATTCCAAATATTGCACACAAATTAAACCTTTTTTGTTAAAATTCTACCAAAAAGGAAAAATATGAAAGACGTTTTTAAATATACGTTTTTGACAATAGCCGAAATTAAAAAATTTCTGTTCGTTATTATACTGTTTTCAATTTTGACTCTTATACAAGCATATCCGGTAATAAGCATCGTTTCATTTATTTTTGAAAAACTGTTTTATTTAAGCATCGGAGTATTGCTGATTTATATATTAAAAATCACCGATAACGATAAAGAATATTTTGCAACTTTAGAAAAACAGCCTTTTAGCACTTTTTTACTTCATTTTCTTCCAAGCGCAATGGGAATAATGCTGGGGCTTTTTATTATTGTCACTTTTTTCGGAGCTTTTATGATAATAATACTTAAATTCACCAATTCAATTTTTATTTTAGCAGACCCGCATAACTTCTTATTTGCCCTATCAAAAACAACATATATTGCCAAAATATTATTGGGATTTTATTCAGTGTATCTTTTGTTTTATTCATATATATTCCTGGGAAAATTCGGAGAAGCGTTAAGCAAAGAAACTTTTAAAGAAAGTTTTTTAAGCATGGTTTCTTCTTTGATAGATTTTAAATTCTGGGTAAATACGTTTAATTTCAAATATATGCTTATCTATTTCGTATGGAGTGTTATTGTAAGCATAATATATTCCATTATAGCATTCGCGTATCTGTTTTATATTTTCCCGCTGATTTTAAACCATCCTAATATGACTCTAATAATTATCCCTCTACTGGTAGCTATAACGACAATTATCACCTACTTCACATTCTTTAGTGCTTATTTCGCTTATCAGACCGCAAAAGATTAAGCGATATCCATCGCACTTTGCGGTTTTTCTGAAGTTATTTTTATATTTTGTGCAATTTCCGGCAATTCTACAATTTTAGATTTTCTCATTTTTCTTTCCGGAAGTTTTATTTCCCTGCCCCTTACGTGAATAGTTGTAGGAACGACTGTAATTACATAGCTTACTTTTATACCCCATACTTCGTTGCCGAATCTGTTTTTATATTTTCCGGGACCTTCAAACTCAATATCTTCTGCATCAGCAGGCAAATAAATTCTTTTTGCGTATTCTCTTTTTTTTACAGGGTGATAATACACAACCCATAATGTTTTAGCGCCTTTTTTATATTTTGCTTCAGTCGGAATATATGTATCAGCTTTGTTTTCCTCTTCTAGAAGTTTATCAAGATATGCTTCAGCTGTTGTTTCAAAACTGCTTTGTGAAACACTTTCATAATACCTGTTCCATCCATTAACTTCCGCAATTATATTTGCAAGAGTTATACTTCTGTTTTTTTCTTTATTTATTAAGTTATCTACTGCTCCTAATATACCTTCGTCAAAGTGCTGTGCAAAACTTTCGATAAACGGCAATACAGTTAATATATCCACCGCTCTTTTTAATTTATCAAGGCATTCGACATTTTCACATAAAACCATGGCTTTTCTTATTTCACAAAAACTTTTTCTAAAATCTTCAAGTATTTCAACACTGTTTTGAAGCTCAAAAATAGATTCGGTCAGCTCTTTTACAACTGACTGAGGTATCTGTTTTAGTTCTTCTTCAACATCTATCTCTTTTTTCCAGGGTTCGTACTGTTTTTCAAAGTTTTTATACTTTGCGATGTAATTTGCAGTTTTTACGGTGGCTCTGTTCTCTTTTATAGCTAAATCTCTTAATTTTTCTATTTCATTATTAAATTTTTTCTTCCAGAACGGTGAATAAGTGAGTGTACAGAGATAATTGCTTCTCTTTTTTAATTCGCTAAGTTCGGCAGGAGTTGTAACATTTAACATTTCATCACGTATAAGACAGTTTATTCTGCTTATATCTTCAATATTTTCTACTTTTCCATATATTCTGCTCATCTCAACTCCTTTTGTTGATTTTATATATTATACCACAGGAGTTGAGTTTTTGTCAATCAACTTTTTTGAGCTTTTCTCCTTAGAGCAAAAAGATAAATCATCGAAACGGCAGGCACTACGCTTACTCCAAACAGAAAACTTAAATAATCAAAAATATTATTTTTGCTCAGCCATATAAATCCAGCTATTAATGCAACATAACCGGCTATTCTTAAAAAATTAAAACCGCCTTTAAAATAAAACAAAACAGCCTCGTACCATTTTAATTTTCTGTTTTTATATTTTTCAAGCTCTTTTTCCTGAATTTCATCTTCTTCGTCATCAAGATTATAAGGGTCCTCATATTTTTTTAATATGTCTTCTCCTACATTTCCGTTTTTAATATGGGCTTTAACCATATTTGAATATCCGATAAAACTACCTAATATAATTAAACTGACACTGAAAAACGCTATTTGTGTATTGTATAGCCAGATCGTATTGTCTTCCAAGTAACAAAACACAGCAATACCTACATCAACTGCAATTAACACCCTTAAAATATTTAAAAACTCACGCATTAATCTCCTTTTATAACCGTATATTCTAAACAAGAGCTTTATAAAATTTAATTCCGCCCACCCAGATCTCTTCAAGCAGATTTTCTTTTTTTAAATCATTAAAAATTCTTAGCGTATGTTCATCGAATATATTATCAATATCACTTTGACTGAAAGGTCTTTTCTTCAAAGTCGTAAGCAGCTCTTCTTTTGTAAGGTTTTCTACTTTAAAATCCAGTTTGTCTCTTGTCGGAATAAAAATATGCTGATTTTCTATTTTTCTTGACAGTTCAAAGAGTCTTTTCGTATCAACTCCCTCGACTTTATATGCAGGAGGCCTGTCTATAGTTGAAATATCCACTCTTTCAGGTTTGATATCTTTTAAAACTTCATTTATTTTTTCAAATTCCTCTTCTTTGTCGTTAATTCCTTTTACTACCAGAATCTCGATAATAAGTTCGCCTTTATATATTTTTCTGAACTTTTTCATTCCTGCGATAATATTTTCGATTTTAATTTCTTTATATGGTCTGTCTATTTTTTTAAAAATCTGAGGAGTTACCGCATCTAAAGAAAGCTTTACCATATCAAACCTGCATAAAGTTTTCTGAATTTCAGGATTGTCTATTGTGGAAGAGTTGCTTAAAATAAGCAGTTTATATTCAGACAGGTTTTTTACCAGTTCTTCAAGATAAGGATATAATGTAGGTTCTCCGTTACTGGTAAGTGTTAAAACATCAAAAGAGAATTTTTTGACGGCCAGGTTTATTTCTTTGAGTATTTCATCAGGTTTCGGAGCATTATCGTAAATATTAACGGGTTTTGCAGGATCCAGCTCACAGTAAATACAATCGAAATTACATCTTTTTTTATCAGGGGAAAGATCAACTCCAAGACTCATTCCGAAGCGTCTTGAAGCCACGGGGCCGAAAATATATTTCATATTAACACCTAATTTTCTTCCTCTGCTTCTTTTTCATGTACGGCATGCGATTTATGCATGAAGTATAATGAAAGTGCAAGAGCAAATATACCGACTGCCAAATAAAGCATATCAAGAGGTGTTTCAAAATGCATGTGAATTACTTTTTTAAAGAAAATAACAATAAGAACCATTACAATAACGTTACCGAGTTTTGATTTAAGTTCATCAAGACTGTGTACCGCTAAAATACTGTCGCCCACTTCGCTGTTATTTGCTTCGTCAATTTCACTGATAAAAAGCTCATAAATACCGAAAGCAAAAATTAAAAGAACTACTCCGATAAGATAAAGGTCTATAGCCCCGATAATTTTACCTATCAAGTTTTCATGGAAATTTTCAGGATGGGCGTTGTTTACAAAAACATTCCACGTAACAACAACCATTTTCCATATGTCCGCACTCGCAACCGCAAATAAAGATATAGCACCCAGTACCGCAAATACCACGGCTAAAATAACAATAAACCTGCTTTTCCACAAAGCCCCCTCAAATAGCGCTTCAATCAGTTTCATTTTCCTCCCTCCATTTCTATCCATTTTTTAGCAATTCTTACGGCGTTGGTAGCAGCCCCTACCCTGATCTGATCCGCAACGTTAAAGAAATGCAGAACTTTCGGATCATACAGGTCTTTTCTTATTCTACCCACATAAACATAATCCGTGTCAGTAGCTATTACAGGCATAGGATATTCGTTTTTTTCAGGGTTGTCTATTACTTTAACATCTTCAAAATTCGCAAGAACTTCTCTTGCTCTTTCCACAGAAACATCTTTTTCACAGTAAATAGTAATCGCTTCACTGTGGCTTCTTAAAATAGGCACTCTTACACAAGTAGGAGCAACCTGAATATTGCTGTGCATAATTTTGTTGGTTTCATTTACCATTTTCATTTCTTCTTTTGTAAATCCGTTATCCATAAACTTATCTATATGCGGAATTACGTTAAGTGCGATTTGATGCTGGAAAACTTCTCTTTCTTCCACTGCTTTATCCAGTTTAAAGTTAAACACTGCCCTCATCTGTTCAAACAGCTCTTCCATACCTTTTTTACCAGCTCCGCTCACCGCCTGATAAGTGGCAACGTCTACTCTTTTAATACCGAATTCCTCATGTAACGGAGCAAGGGATATTACCATTTGAATAGTCGAACAGTTCGGATTGGCTATTATTCCTGTTTTTTTCCATAAGGCTATATCTTCCGGGTTTACTTCAGGCACAACCAAAGGAACGTCCGGATTCATTCTGAAATAACTGGTATTATCAATTACAACCGCTCCCGCTTTTGCTGCGCACGGTGCGAATTTTGCACTTATACTGCCTCCTGCGCTGAAAAAAGCTATATCAATTTCTTCTTCTTCAAAAACATCACAGGTAAGCTCTTTTACTTTTATACTTTCACCTTTAAACTCAACTTCTCTTCCGACGCTTCTGGCACTTGCAAGAGGCACAAGTTTTTTAACAGGTATTTCATATTCCTCTATTACCCTTAACAGCTCTTCTCCAACCGCTCCTGTAGCTCCGGCTATTGCAACATTATACATTTACTCTCCTTATATTAAAATCAAATCTTTTTTTTCTATTACATCCGTATCGCTTAAAATAACGGCTCTTTCAATAACATTAACCAGTTCTCTTATATTTCCCGGCCATTCATACTCAAGCAGTACTTTTTTTGCTTCTTCACTTAAAGTTTTATTATCAAAATTATATTCCGCAGCGGTTTTTTTAAGAATATTTTCCGCAATTGGAATTATATCGTTTTTTCTCTCTCTCAAAGGAGGTATTTTTATAGGAATTGTATTTAGTCTGTAATACAGATCTTCTCTGAATTTGTTGTTTTTAATCATATCGTCTATATTCTGATTAGTCGCGCTTATTATTCTTACATCCAGTTTAATCGGTTTCGTACCGCCTAAACGGTAAAACTCCCTCTCCTGTAACACTCTTAAAAGTTTAGCCTGTAAATTATAAGGCATTTCACCGATTTCATCCAAAAAAAGCGTACCTCCCTGCGCAAGTTCAAACAGTCCCGGTTTACTTTGAACAGCGTCTGTAAACGCGCCTTTTTCATATCCGAAAAGTTCGCTTTCTATCAGGTTTTCCGGAATAGCGCTCATATTTACGGCTATAAATTCTCCTCTGCCGGAGCTTTTATGAATAAATTTCGCAAACTCTTCCTTTCCGACTCCGCTTTCACCGAGCAGCATTACATTAGCCGTCGTTGGAGCAACCTTTTTAGCCATTTCCAAAATTTTTTTGGTGTTTTCGTCCACAGCGATAAATTCAGGTTTAAATTCAGCTTTTTTACCTTTTGTTTTTTCTTTTACTTTTCTTTTTCTCTCAATTGCCGCAATCAGTTCTTCAATTTCAAAAGGCTTTGTTAAAAAATCTTTTACTCCCAGTCTTAAAGCTTCAATCGCTTTATTAAGCGTTGCGTTTCCCGTTATCATAATTACGTCGTATTTGCCGTTGAGCTCTTTTACGAACTCAATACCGTCCATCTTCGGCATCGTAATATCGCTGACTATTACATCTATACTCTCATCCAGCTTTTTTAAAGCGTCAAGAGCATGACGGAACTCAACCACTTCATAGCCTTCGCTTATTAAAGCAAGTGAAAGAGATTTTCTCATATTAATATCGTCTTCAACAATGGCCACTTTCATTAATTATCACCTTTTATATAAAAATACGCTGTTCCGTTTTTTATAATAATATCAAATCTGTGAGGCAAAAACACAATTTTTACCCTGTCGTTTTTATTATACTGGGCGTTTACCACCGTCTGATATTTTAAAAGCCGGTCGATAATGGTATTTTTGTATTTTTGACATATACGCAAAGGGTTATCGCCGTCTACATTAAGTTCAAAAAGGAATTTACTATTTTTATTACTGAGTGTCAAAGCTTTAGAACATTCAAGATGAGAAGAAATGATGACGGAGTTGTCAATTACCGCATTGTAAGATATAAAATAATCTGCAAAGAGAAAAAGAGGAAGACTAATTAGCGTTAATATATTTATTCCATCTCCTTACATCAAGCTTAACGCTCATAACTACTTTATAAATACCGTTTTTAAAACTTTCTTCCTGAATACATGCTCCTCTTATTAAACCGTATACGTTTGTTCTTACTTCAGAGTTTTTAAGCATTAAATCTTTAACTGTTTCACTTCCTTTTACTCTGATTCCGTACATTTTTTCAGCCAGCGCTCTGTATGCATCCGCTATTGCCGCGCGTCTAGCCATTACTTTTGCCTGAGGAACGCTCTGAGCATTTACAGGAGCTACTCCCAACCCTTCAACCTGTAACGTAACGATAGGACTTTTTTTAAGAACTGGAGTATTTTCTATAGTGGTGTCCACATTTATTGAATTAACATCTACAGTGTCGTTTTTAGCTGTTTTTTTCTCTTCGCTGTTTTTTGATTGCTGCTGTACAGGAGGAATTATATTTACCTCGTTTTTAATAACCTGCTGAGAATTAAAAGGCTTTGTTTCCGCTTTTGGCTGCTGAGCGGGCATATCGCTTGTAGTGGCTGCACATCCAAAACTCAGAAGAGCAAAAGACGCAATTAATATTTTTTTCATTTTTATACCTTTTTTATTTCCAATATCGGCAATTTTAAAAAACATTTTACTCTTCCTCGTCAAAAAGCGTGTTTTCTTCTTTTTCGCTAGGTGTTTTGGCAAGGCTTACAACTCTGTCTCCGCTGTCAAGTTTAACAACTCTCACACCCTGAGTGTTTTTACCTGTTTTACTAATACTGTCAATAGACACTCTTATCATTTTACCGCTGCTTGTAAGCACCATCAAATCATGGTCTTTTTCAGTGGCTACGACACCTACAAGATCACCGGTTTTATTTGTAAGTTTCATGGCGATTACGCCTTTTCCGCCTCTGTTTGTCAGTCTGTACAGATTTGCTTCAGTTCTTTTACCGAAACCTTTTTCGCTGAGTGTCAGAATTTCCTGATTTTCATCGTCAAGAGCAAGCGCACCTACAACCTCGTCTCCGTCTATTTTAAACCTTATACCTGTAACTCCTCTGGCAGTTCTTCCCATTTCCCTTACAGTATCCACAGGGAATCTTATAGCCATACCTTTTTTAGTAACGATAAACAGCTGTTTGTCGTTAGGTTCAACTATTTTTGCCGTTACAAGCTCATCGCCTTCATCAATAGTGATAGCTCTGACTCCGGTACTTCTGATATTTTTAAATTCGCTCAGATTCGTTCTTTTTACGATTCCGTTTTTAGTAAAGAATGCAAGTGATTTGGTTTCATCGAAATCTTCTGTTTTGATAATTGTCTGAATTTTTTCGTCTTTATCAAGATTAATAAGATTTACAATGGCTTTACCTTTACTAGTTCTGCTTCCTTCCGGAATTCTGTAAACTTTAAGCCAGTGCAGCTGACCTCTGTCTGTTATAATCATCAGAGTATCGTGTGAATTGGCTACATAAAAGTCTTCAATAAAGTCGTCTTCATATATGGTAAGGGCTTTTTTACCTTTACCGCCTCTGTTTTGTCTTTCGTAAGCTTTTAGCGGCACTCTTTTTACGTACCCTCTGTGAGTAATTGTTACAACCATCTCTTCATTAGGAATTAGATCTTCTATATCGATTGCGTCATAATCCTCTTCAATGTTTGTAAGCCTAGGAGTCGGATATTTTTTCTTAATTTCAATAAGTTCGTCTTTAATAACTCCGTTTAGGATATTTTCGTCTTTAAGTATTGAATTTAGATATTCGATTTTTTCCATAAGTTCTTTGTATTCGTTTTCTAGCTTTTCAACTTCCAAAGATGTCAGTCTTGCAAGTCTCATATCTAGTATCGCCTGAGCCTGAACGTCGCTTAATTCAAATCTGCTGATTAAATTTTCTTTTGCTTCTTTTGTGTCGTTAGATTTTTTAATTATTTCCACAACTTCGTCAATATTTGCAAGCGCAATCAGCAACCCTTCTAAAATATGGGCTCTTCTTTTTGCTTCTTCAAGTTCATAAATCGTTCTTCTGATAACTACTGTTTTTCTATGTTTGATGAATATGTCAAGAAGCTCGAAAAGATTGAAAAGTTTAGGCTGTTTGTCATAAATTCCGAGCATATTGATACCGAAGCTTACCTGCATTTGAGTGTGTTTATAAAGATTGTTCAGTATGATTTCGCTCATTGCGTCTTTTTTAAGCTCAATTACAACCCTAATTCCTTCCCTGTCGCTCTCGTCTCTTACTTCGCTGATACCCTCGACAATTTTATCTTTTACAAGGTCGCTTATTTTTTCAATCAGTTTAGCTTTGTTAACCTGGAAAGGAAGCTCGTCTATTACGATTACCTCTTTGTTTCCTTTATGTTCGATATGGTGTTTCGCTCTGATTTTAATACTTCCTCTTCCGGTTTTATAAGCTTCAATTATCCCGCTTTTACCGAAAATAGTACCGCCTGTAGGGAAATCAGGTCCTTTTACGAACTGCAGTATATCTTCAAGTGTTGCGTCTTTATTGTCAATCATATAAATAAGAGCGTCAATCAGCTCTTCAAGGTTATGAGGAGGTATATTTGTAGCCATACCTACGGCAATACCACTGCTTCCGTTAACAAGCAGATTTGGAAATCTTGCAGGCAGGACTACGGGTTCTCTTTCAGTCCCGTCGTAGTTAGGTATGAAATCCACTGTATCTTTATCAATATCTTTTAACAGCTCTTCGGCAATTTTAGTAAGTCTGGCCTCTGTATATCTCATAGCGGCCGCATTGTCACCGTCTATACTACCGAAGTTCCCCTGACCGTCAATAAGAGGCATTCTCATAGAAAACGGCTGTGCCATTCTGACAAGTGCTTCATAAACCGCACTGTCACCGTGAGGATGGTATTTACCGATAACGTCCCCTACAATTCTTGCTGATTTTTTATATGCGCTTCCGGCTGTAATACCCATTTTGTGCATAGCATAAAGAATTCTTCTGTGAACGGGCTTCAGTCCGTCTCTTACGTCCGGAAGAGCACGTCCTACTATAACGCTCATTGAATATTCTAAATAGCTTTTTGAAAGTGTATCTTCAATACTGACAGGAATTACTTGCATTAATATCCTTTATTTCTTTTTAGCAATATTATACCAAATTATTTTTTTAAATTTGCCAAAACTGCGCTTAATACAACATTTACGCCGTTTTCAAGCAGACACTCTTTCGCTTCGTTAAGCGTCAGTCCGGTTGTGGCAATATCGTCAATCAAAATCACATCGATACCTGATTTGCCTTTATAAATAAAATTTCTGGGATTTTTAAGTCTGAATTCAAGAGATTTGCCCGCATATTGTACATTGCTTGAAGAGAGCAGTGAGCGGTAAAGAGGTTTTATAAACTCCGTTTTCATTTCATGGGCCAAAACGGCCGTATGGGAAAACCCTTTTTTTGTTTTATCGTCCACGGGAATTACATAAAAGCTCTCTTTTATTTCCCCTGCTAAATATTTTAAGGAGTTTTGAGCCAAAATTTTAAAAACCCTGTTTCCGAATTTATGATATTTGTATTTAATTAAATGCTCTATAGTTTCATAGTCGTAAAAAGAAACTATATTGTCTTTTTTTCTTATTTTCGGCCGTAAATATCTTTTTTGACACTTTTTGCAAATTACATCAAACGAAAAACCGCTGCATAATATACATTTAAAAATCGTCTTCCTTTTTTTTGCCGTATTTCAGAAGAAGATAAACCGCAATAACGGCACCCAGGCTGAACAACCCCGCTCCCCCGTAAAAAACTTTGTTATTTCCGGCTGCCGTACCGCCCATAATCATTCCTATTGCTATAAACATAATAAAAGCCGCCGTAACGCCTAATATTTCCGGAAAAGTAAATTTTCTGTCTTTGTAATCCTGCATATCGCTCCTTTATTTATAATGCTTTTTATATTCGTATTTTAATATATCTTTTTCTGTTTCGCATTCCGTAACCGAAATATAATCTCCGCTGTTGTAAAATATTGAATACTGGTCAAATTTACGGGCTATTTCTATTGCGTCTTTTTTTTCTATGTCATAAATAATAAAAGACTTTTCACTGTAGTCAAACAGCTCTCCAATGCTTAAATAAGATTCATAGCCAAAAGCTTTTATTACGCTTTCAAGTTCAGTATTTCTTAAAAAATTAAGAAAATCGTTATAAATCATGCCCTTTGGATTATATGCCGTAATAATTGCGAATTTTCTTTTTAAGATCTCTCCGTTTTGAGGAAGAAACTGAAAAGAAATCCATTCTCTTCCGTCTAACGTATGAATCATAAATTTCGTATATTTCAGATAGTCTTTATATTTTTTCTTAAAATCAAGAACAATTTCGCCGTCTACCAGCAAAGCGTCTTCGGCTTCGTCGTAAACGCATTTGCCGATATAATCCCCTATTCCTATTACATTAAATCTCAACATAATCCTTTTTTTGTTATAATTTAAGCAAAAAAGGTCAATAAATGAAAAAATTTCTGCTTATATTTTTACTGTTTTTTACAGGATGCAGCATCAAAACGGCTATAAAACAAGATCCTTTATACGAAAAAACACTAACCTACACACAAAGAGGCCAAATAATAAATTCACTTGAAACAAAAGCGCTTATAGACGCCGTATATTTAAATCCTCTATATCCTGAAAAATTCACTAAGCCGACTTTTTTAATCGGAGTTTACAACGATTTTCATAACACTCTTCAAAACCAGGAGTTTAAATTAACCCTTAACAATACCGAACCGGTAAAAATCTCCAAAAAAATACCTTCTTTTATATTATATAAAAATTTTCCGTTTTACAACGAATGGATGAACTATTATATCGTAGAATTCAACCAAACACAAAAACCGTATGTTTTAGAATATAAAAGCAAAGACTGGGGAGAAGTAAAATTCACCTTTTAAGTTCTTTATGAAGTGTAATATTATTATCTCCGAATATATGTGAATATATTATAAAATTCGCAATTACTTTTTTCCCGTACTCCCTGCTTTCATCATAAGGCACAAGCTCCATACTTAAAAAAGGCTGGTATTTCCCTTTATATTTAAAATATGAAAGCACTTTGTTTTTTAAAAACCCGATTCCTCCGTTATATGCATAAGCCACCATAAGAGGATCGTGCAGCTTGGAAAAAAGCCATTTCAAATGCTTGGCTCCCAGTTTCACATTCTCAGTATAATTAAACTGTTCAAACACGTCGGAATGATAATCCCTGACCAAAAACGGCATCAGCTGCATCGTTCCCAAAGCATAGCTTCTGCTTACACTTGCAGGTATAAATCTGCTTTCCTGTCTGGCAATGGCATATACAAAAGCCTTAAAAGAGACATTTTCGTCATTATACATTTTAGGCGTAATATATATATTGTATTTATATTTAAAAGCTTTATCCAAAACAATAGCTTTTAAAGCAATACTTTTATTTGAGTCAAGCTCTTTCGCAAAAGAGAAAAGATTCTCTCTGCGTTTCAGTTCATCCCAGAATTTCAGCACATCCCAAGGATTATACTGATTGTATTTAGGTTTTTTTACAGAATTGTAAATTATTTTGTTTTTAATAAAAAACTTCTTATTAACACTTTCATACGCATATAAAGTGTAAAAATTCACTCTCGGATTTTCAAGCAGTTTTTCTTTTGCCGCTTTATTGCCCAGCTGCCACATCCAAAAATATATTTTGGAAGTTTTTCTATTTATCGTATAAAGTATTTTTTTCGCCAGCTTATCTTTACTGTTTTTTAAAGCATTAATAAAAAGCCACCATTTAACCCTGTCGTCAAAATTTTTATAATTCAGGCTCAAAAGTGATTTTTCTATTTCAGGGAGATTATTAAGCACCGCATATTTTACAAACAGATAAAAATATCTGTCTTCAAACAGTGAAAAATCCGTTATTTTCTGGTCTATTTTTTTATCAGGATAATTTATTATGAAATAATATCCCAAATCCCTGCTTTTAAATACATTGCTGAAATCATTATGCAAAAAGGCGTAAACCGCCTCTTTTTCTTTGCTAGGAGGCAGTTTATTATAAAGATACTGTAAATCTTTTTTATTAAGTTTAGACATTGTTTTAAGGGAAAGGCCGTTATTTAAAACACAAGATATATCAACATCTTTCACATATTCGGGCTTGACATTCACACACTGATATATATTTTTAAATAAAGGAGACTTTTGAGCCAAAATTTTCAGATGTTTAAAAGGTTTTTGTTTGTACATTGAATTATAGGCTTTGAATGCCAGTACCGTTGAATTTGTTTCCCTCATAAACTGAGTCAGATAGAAATCTCTTACGTAGCTTTTAGGATGGGTAAGAAGTTCTGAGAGATTTAAAGAAAAAAGAAAAAGAGGAAAAAATAAAAAAATCAGCCTCATAACGACATAATTATATTATTAATCAAAATCTGGAGAAACTGAAGAGCTAAAATAAGTATAATCGGAGCTATGTCAAACCCTCCGAACGTAGTCGGAATATAGCGTCTTATCCATCTGTAAACGGGCTCTGTAACATTCCATAAAAATCTTACAATAGGATTATAAGGATTTGGCTGCACCCAGGTAATAAGCGCGGCAATAATTACAACCCATATATAAATACTTATTAAAATGGATATAAACTGCAATATAGATATCAATAACGTATTCATCTATACTCCTTAATAATCATTTTCAGGTACGGTTTCATTATAGCATATAAATCTTTTATTTCAGGACCCTGTTTTGAACCGACCATTATCATTCTAAGAGGCATAAACAGTTTTTTACCTTTTAAACCGGTATTGTTCATAATTCTTTTCTTGAAATCGTTATAATCGTCTTCAAGTTCGCTGTTTAAAATTTCCTGTTTTAATATTTCCACTTCTTCTGTAAATTCGTTAAAGTTTTGTTTTGAAAATATATTGTCAAGTTTTTCTTTAAGCTCTTTTATAGTTGAAACTTCATCAAGATACAGTTTTGCCAACGGTTCGTACTCTTCATGGTACGCAATATAATGAGTAAGTTTTTCTATTCTTTTCATATGTTCTTTATTTATAAATCTGAGTTTCCCTAAATCGAATTTTGCCGGTGCTTTTGAAATTTTAGTAATATCAAAAAACTCTATGGCTTCTTTTAAAGTAAATATCTCGTTTTCGAAACTGTTACCTAGCAGTATCAGATAATTGGCAATCGCTTCAGGCAAAAACCCTTCTTCCAAAAGCCATTTAACAGAGCTGGCACTGTCACGCTTGCTCATTTTTTTGCCTTCTTCATTAAGAATGATTGGCAAATGTGCATATTTTATCTCTTTATCATAGCCTAACGCCTCTCTTATTGCTATCTGCTTAGGAGTATTGCTCAGATGGTCTTCTCCTCTTATTACCAGAGTAATGTCATACAGCATATCGTCAATAGAGCACGCAAAGTTATATGTAGGCGTAAAATCTTTTCTCATAATAATAAAACTGTCTATTTCAAAAGGTGAAAAATCAAATTCGCCTTTGATTAAATCGTTAAATTTTATATTGTGCTGCGGTTTTCTGAGTCTCACCACAAACGGTATCTTTTTTTCAATTTTGTTTCTTATCTCTTCACTTGAAAGACTTTCACACTTACCGCTGTATCTGTAAGGTCTTTTTTCAATTTTTGCTTTTTCCCTTTGAAAATTTATCTCTTCTTCATCACAGAAACAGACAAACGCTTTTTTAAAATCAAGCAGTTTTTTTGCCATTTCCTGATGCAAATGTAAATTTGCGGACTGGTAAACAACGTTATCGTATTCTATACCGAATAATTTTAAAATATTCAGTATTTCAACATCTTTGCCTTCTATATTTCTTTCTTTATCCGTATCTTCTATTCTTATTAAAAGTTTTTCGTTTTTCTGTTTTGCAACTATATAGTTAAAAATAGCAACTCTTAAATTACCTATATGCATATCACCTGTCGGACTCGGCGCAAATCTTAACATCTTACTCCTTAGATTTTTCAAGTAAATCCGCTACAATATTTTCTTTTGTAGCATATTCTGCTAATTTGTCTAATTCTTGGAACGTAAGTTTAGCATATTTTTCAAGCTCAAGCAGTCTTTCGTAATACCATTTTGGATTTTGTTTGGTTATACCTTCTTTTCTTACTCTTTCAAGTATTTCAATACCTATATCATGTATTAATTTATGGTATTTCATCAAATTGTTCAGATCCTTAAATCCTTTTAACATTTCTTTAATTTCAGGTTTATTGAGCCATTCGCCTAGTTTGCAGTTTTTATCCGTAATACTTAAGATTTCGTCTTCAACTTTTTCTTTCGTAATGGCAGAATATATATTTGATTTATAGATAATATGAGATATTTTAAATGTAATAAAAATAAGCTTTAATGTGTTTTTGTCTGAAATGGTACTCACTTCTGTAAGTTCTTTTTTCAGAATATCAAGCACCTGCTCAAAATTCTGAAGCGTTTCATAAGATTTGTCTCCGATTTTAACAACCTGGTTAGTGTTTTCCTCTATACCGTTAAACTGCTGCTGCAGGGTTTGTATTGTAATGGCAATTTCGTTTGTGGCTTTTTGCGTTCTTTCAGCCAAGTCTCTTACGTTGTCGGCGACAACGGCAAACCCTCTTCCGTGTTCTCCGGCTCTGGCTGCTTCAATCGCCGCGTTTAAAGCAAGCAGATTTGTCTGGTCGGCGATATCTTTAATAAGTTCCACAATATTGGAAATCGAATGAATATTTTCAGCCATCTGGGTTATTTCATTGGATGTTTCCTGAACTTTTTCGCTAAGAAGAGTAAAATCGTTTTTGCTTTCCTGCATTAAATAATATGTTTTGTCAGCCTGTGTTGTAGAAGCTTTAACTTTTGCGGTTATTTCTTTAAATGCGTTGTCTATTTCATAAATTTCATTTCCGACTCTTTCCATATTTGCGGTAACACCGCCGTCTATTTCAATAAACTTTTTAGAAAGCGCGCTTATTCTTTCAACTTTTTTTGATACTTTCAGAGATTCAATCGCCTTTTCAAATTCCAAAGCAACGTTTCTGAATTCTCCGTGAAGCCCACTTGGCATTATATATCTGTATTCGTCTCCGTTTATAATAGCCTGTATTGTGTTTTTGGATTCTCTGAGCAGATCTTCTATCTGATCAAGCATTTCATTTATATTCCAGCCTATCTGTTCTTCCAAAGTACTTTCTCCGTCCAAGAGTACTCTGCTGGAAAGTTTTCCATTGTAAGCGTCATCGACGGTTTTGCCGATTTTTTGAAAAATATTTTTATGGTCTGACTCCCTCTTTTTATTAGAGGGTAAAAAATATGCCAGTATTATAAAAACAACATATACTCCTACTGCAATATACTGCTTAAGATAAATCATATAAGCTAAAAGCAAAAAATTTGCAATTAAAATCGCAATAAATCTTAATGTTAACATTTCTTTAAATTTCATTTTTTACCCTTTTTGCAAGTTAAATACTAATTCGTGATACTTATCTACAACCGTTTCGTCATCGGCTTTTAACAGTTTCTTAAGCAGTTCATAACTGGCGCTGATTCCTCCGCTTTTTTCTGCATCTACCAATTGTTCATATATCGGTTCTATAGTTTCTATTCCTTTTCTTGACGGTTTTTTTCTAAAAGAGGTATATCCTATAATATTTCCGTTCAGATCCAAATCCGGGGTAATATAAGCCAAAACCCAGTAATATCCTCCGTCTTTTCTTAAATTTTTTACAAAACCGAAAAACTCATGTTTAGCCTGAATCAGATCCCATAAAATTTTAAAAGCGATTTTCGGCATATGAGGATGACGGATTATATTGTGATTTGCACCTATAAGCTCTTTTCTGCTCCAACCGGCCATATTCACAAATATTCTGTTACAATATGTTATGTATCCTTTTGTATCAGTTTTGGAAACGATAAAATCATTTTCGCTCATTACTTTTTCATCATTGGTAATAGTTTTAGGAGCATCAAGCTTGGAAAGCCTTTTTCCGGCTTTCAACTTCTCGTCAATCCTTGCCTGGTCAATCATTTTTTCTCCTTTTTCCTTTATTCACACCTTAAAAAGGTTTAAATAATGTTAAATAATACATGCATACAAACATAACAACACTTCCCCAGTACAGAATCTGTGAAAGAAGTTTTGAAGTATTCTTGTTTCTAAAAGCCAAATATGAAAGATAAATATTTGTAATCATTGCAAGTATATCTATGGAAAGCTTAACATGAAGCCAGTTTCCGCTTTTTGAAATACCAGGCATTGCGAGCATCAACTTCGTACCCAGATAAAGCACCAGTCCCATAAACACAATACTGATTATTGCAAGTAATTTTGAATTTTCTTTACATCCAACCGACTTAGCCAAAGACACCATAAACAAACCCCAACAAAATACTACCATCATATGCATATACAGCAGGTTCATCTCTCCCCCTCATCTGTTTTGAAAAATTATATAAACAAATATTCATTTTGTCAAATAATTGTCGTATCAATATATTCTACAGACACATTTATGACACAAATAAAGCTAAAATTAAATAATAATTAGTGTCTGTCACTTTTAATAAACAAATAAAGTAAGCAAGAGCCCTTTTATCTAGGATCTCTTGCAACTTCCTGATCGTTAACTTTAATGATGATACTGTTATCATCCGCGTCGAATTCAACTCTGTCGCCTTCTTTAACTTTTCCTTCAAGGATAAGTTCGGCAAGTCTGTCTTCGATAATTTCGGCAAGCGCTCTTTTAAGAGGTCTTGCACCGAAAATCGGATCGAATCCAACCTCAGCGATAACTTCTTTAACTCTGTCTGTAAGAGTAAGTTCGATTTCTCTTTCACTGAGTCTTTTTGTAATTTTTCTAAGCAATATGTCAACGATTTCTTTAACCTGCTCTTTGCCAAGCGGGTTAAATACCACTACATCGTCAAGTCTGTTTAAGAATTCCGGTTTCATTCTTCTTTTAAGTTCAGCCCAAACTGCTTCTTTTCTTGCTTCCGGATCTTTAATTTCCATAATAATATCACTTGCGATGTTACTTGTTAAGATAATAATTGTGTTTTTAAAGTCTACTGTCACACCTTTATTATCTGTAAGTCTACCGTCGTCAAGCACCTGTAACAGGATGTTGAATACATCCGGATGCGCTTTTTCGATTTCATCGAACAGAATTACGCTGTACGGTCTTCTTCTTACAGCTTCTGTAAGCTGTCCGCCTTCTTCGTATCCTACGTAACCAGGCGCAGCACCGATTAGTTTAGATACACTTATTTTATCCATATATTCAGACATATCAAATCTGATCATCGCTTTTTCATCATCAAACAAGAATCTTGCCAACGTTTTAGCTGTTTCTGTTTTACCTACCCCTGTAGGTCCTAGGAACATAAAGCTTCCGATTGGTCTATTTGGATCACCAAGTCCGGCTTTATTTCTTTTGATCGCTCTTGCTACCGCTTTTATGGCTTCATCCTGTCCGACTACCCATTTTTTGAGCTCGTCTTCAATATGTAATATTTTTTCAAGCTCGCTTTGCAACATTTTATTTACAGGAATACCTGTCCATTTGCTTACTACGTCTGCTACCGCTTCTTCGTCAACAGCGTTTTTAAGAAGCGTACCTTCTTTTAACATTTCGTCCCATTTTTTCTCAAGCTCTTCTAATTTTTTGGTAAGTTCTACAACTTTTCCGTATTCAATTTCTGCCGCTTTTTGGAAGTTACCTTCTCTTTTAGCGATATCTGCCTGAACTTTTAGCTCTTCAATCTGCTGTTTAATTTCGGCTATTTCTTTAAGAACTCTTTTTTCTTCTTCGAATTTAGCTTCAAGTCTTCTTTTTTCTTCTTCAAGATTAGCGAGTTCTTTTTCAATTTCAGCAAGTCTTTTTTTAGACTTATCGCTCTCACCTTCCATCTGAAGAGCCTCTTTTTCAACCATCAGCTGTTCGATTTCTCTTTTAATTTTTGCAAGCTCGAACGGTTCGCTTTCGATTTGCATTTTGATTTCAGCCGCAGCTTCGTCAATTGCGTCGATTGCTTTATCCGGCAGGAATCTGTCACTGATATATCTGTCAGTCAGTTTTGCCGCAGCTACAATCGCTTCATCTTTAATAATAACGTTATGATGCGCTTCTAGTCTTTCTTTTAGACCTCTTAAGATTCTGATTGCTTCATTTACGCTTGGCTCGTTTACCATTACAGGCTGGAATCTTCTTTGAAGAGCCGCGTCTTTTTCAAAATATTTTCTGTATTCTTTAAGTGTTGTCGCACCGATTGTTCTGAGTTCTCCCCTTGCAAGTGCAGGTTTTAATATGTTGGCAGCGTCCATACTTCCCTCGCTGGCACCTGCACCGACGATTGTGTGAATTTCGTCTATAAATAATATAATGTTAGGATTTTGTTTTACTTCATCCACAACGGCTTTTAGTCTGTCTTCAAACTCACCTCTGTATTTAGCACCCGCAATAAGTGCTGTCATATCAAGAGCTACTATCTGTTTGTTTTGAAGACTTGTCGGTACTTCTTTTTTAACTATTCTTTGAGCAAGCCCCTCTACAAGCGCTGTTTTACCAACCCCAGGCTCACCAAGTAAAATCGGATTGTTTTTAGTTTTTCTGATAAGAATCTGCATCATTCTGTTGATTTCTTCGTCTCTTCCGATTACAGGGTCAAGTTTACCTTCTCTCGCTTTTGCAGTAAGGTCGATTCCGTATTTATTTAATGCGTCAAGTGTTTCATCCGCACTTTTGCTTTCAATCTTTTTATCACCTCTTATTGCTTCAAGAGTTTTTTTAAGTTCGAATAAATCTACAAATTTTCCTAGAGTGTCTTTAAATCTCTCAAGGTTTGCAATAAGCCATGTATCAACCGCTACATACTGATCTCCGAGTTTAGTAGCAAGACCTTCGGCTTTTTGCAGACTTTCAATTAATTCCCTTCCTATTTTAATTGATTCTTTTGTGATATTGTCAACTTTTGGAAGTCTGTCTACCGCGCTTTTAAGTTCAAGCTCAATAGCAACTTTGTCAACTCCCATTTTGTTTAAAGCCTGGTTTAATACCGTATTTGTATTAGTCACAAGCCCCCATACTATATGTAAAGGATGTACTTCCGGGTTTTTGTTGTGTAATGCCAGACTTAAACCTGATTCAAGTGCTTCCATCATTTGATTTGTTAATTTTTCAAATATTCTATCCATATTCTCCTCCTTAAAAGTTTTAGTTGATGTAATTATACAACTTTAGTCAGTTTATGTCAAGGTTTTTAATTAAAAAAATTCAATTTATATAAAAATAATGAAAAATAATCTTTAATTAACATATTAATAATATATATTTAAACATTATACCTAAAACTTGATTTTAACTGCCCAATATAATAGAATTTCAAAAACTCCAAGGAGCCGTTTTGAAAAAACTAATTTTAGCAGCACTTTTTATTGTATCGCTATTCGCTGAAAACCAGCAGACTAGACTGGCTGCATATGAAAAATTCGTAAAAGTCGTCAATATGATCGAAGCTTATTACGTAGACGACATTAATACGACAACTATAATAAATAAAGCGCTTAAAGGACTTCTTCCGAATTTAGACGCGCATTCAAGCTACCTGGACAAGAAAGCATATAAAGAATTAAAAGTTCAGACATCAGGTGAGTTCGGAGGACTCGGTGTAGTAATCGGAATGAAAAACGGTGTACTTACAGTAATTTCTCCGATAGACGACACTCCTGCTTATAAAGCCGGAATCAAAGCCGGTGACATTATTTTAAAAATCAACAATCACGCCACAATCGATATGACGCTTGACGAAGCGGTAAATCTGATGAGAGGCAAACCCGGGACAAAAGTTACTCTTACCATCGTAAGAAAAGGGAAAAAACCTTTTGAAGTCACGATTACAAGAGGAATTATAAAAATCAAATCCGTTAAAGCAAAAGATTTACAGCATTACCCTGATATAGAATATATAAGAATTTCTTCGTTTGACAAAAATGTAGTGCCTAGTCTTAAAAAAGTACTCGCAAACCTTAAAAAACAAGGTAAAAAAGGAATCATAATAGATTTGAGAAACAATCCGGGAGGACTGTTAAATCAGGCTACAGGTACACTTGATCTGTTTATATCCCACGGTATATTAGTATCGCAAAAAGGAAGAGTTCCTAGCGAAAACGAAGTATATTACGCACACAGCGCGGGAACATATAAAAACATTCCGATAGTAGTGCTTGTAAACGGAGGAACGGCAAGTGCGGCAGAAATCGTAAGCGGAGGTCTTCAGGATCACAGACGCGCCGTAATAGTAGGCGAAAAGACATTCGGTAAAGGAAGCGTTCAGGCAATTCTTCCTGTAAACAAAGATGAAGCATTAAGACTTACGGTAGCCAGATATTACCTGCCAAGCGGCAGAACAATTCAGGCCAAAGGTGTAACTCCGGATATTATCGTACATCCAGGGAAAGTGGAAGAAGAAAACTTAACTGAAGATTTAATTAAAGAAGCAAATTTAAAAGCGCATTTAAAAGCGGAATTAAATAAAATAGACCATAAGAAAAAAACCAAAAAAGAAGATAAAAACATTAAAAAAATAGACGGCGACTTACAACTGCTCACAGGCGCAAATATTTTAAAAGCTTTAATAATAAGTAAAGGAGAAAAATGAAACTGTTATACGAAGGAAAAGCAAAAAGAATTTATGAAACAGACAAACCCAATGAGGTAATATGCGAATATAAAAATTCTTTAACTGCTTTTAACGGTGAAAAAGCCGATGAAGAAGAAGGAAAAGGAGCGCTGAACTGTGCAATTACCACTTTAATTTTTGAAGCATTGGAAAAAGAAGGAATTCCTACACACTTAATCAAACAGATTGACGACACTAAACAGCTTGTCAAAAAAGTCGATATCATATTAATAGAAGTGGTTGTAAGAAACATTGTAGCGGGAAGTCTTGCCAAAAGACTGGGAATTAAAGAAGGAACAAAACTGCCGTTCACCATAGTTGAGTTTTATTATAAAAACGACGATTTAAACGATCCTTTAATAAATGACGATCATGCAATGGTTTTAGGACTTGTAAAAGACAGAAAAGAACTTGATTTATTAAGGGAATACGGATTAAAAGTAAACGATTTTCTAACTAAGTTTTTTGACAAAGTAGGCCTAACTTTGGTAGACTTTAAAATAGAATTCGGCAGAGACGAAAACGGAAACATTATTTTAGCCGATGAAATCACCCCAGATTCTTGCAGATTATGGGACAAAGAAACAGGAAAAAAACTTGATAAAGATTTATTCAGATTTAATTTAGGAAATATAAAAGAAGCATATACTGAAGTATTAAACAGATTAAAGGATGTAAAATGATAGTTGCTGTTAACGTACATTTGAAAAAAGGCGTGCTTGACCCTCAGGGAAAAGCTGTACACCATGCACTTGAAACGTTGGGCTTTAAAGACGTTAAAGGCGTAAGAGTCGGAAAACAGATTTTACTTGACATAGATACTGAAGATAAAGAAAAAGCAGTTGAAATAGCTAAAGAAGCCGCTGCGGAACTGTTGGCAAACCCTGTTATTGAAAACTTTGAAATTGAGGTAAAATAATGAAAGTAACGGTTATTGTTTTTCCCGGAACTAACTGCGACAGAGACACTAAATGGGCATTTGAAAAAATAGGTGCCGACGTGGAATTCGTATGGCATAACGAACATGATTTGAAAAATCCTGATTTGGTTGTTCTTCCGGGAGGGTTTAGTTACGGAGATTATTTAAGAAGCGGTGCAATTGCAAGATTTTCACCGATTATGCAGGAAGTTAAAGAATTCGCCAATAAAGGCGGATATGTACTAGGAATCTGTAACGGATTCCAGATTCTGCTTGAATCGCACCTTCTTCCCGGAGGTATGACGAGAAATGAAAATCTTCATTTTATATCAAAATTCCATCATTTAAAAGTTGTCGACAATAACAATAAATTTTTACAAAATCTAAATGCAGGGGATATCGTAAACATACCTATAGCACATGCCGAAGGAAATTATAAAGTTGACGAAGAAACACTTAAAAAAATGTACGATAACGGACAGGTAATCTTAAAATACTGCGATGCTGACGGTAACGAATTAAACCCTAACGGAAGTATAGACGCAATCGCCGGCATATGCAATGAAAATAAAAACGTATTCGGACTAATGCCTCACCCTGAAAGAGCAATGGAAAGTCTTTTAGGAGGAAGCGACGGAATTAAAATGATAGAAGGATTTATTAAGTGAAAAAATTTTTAATTTATCTTTTGATTCCTGTTTTTGTTCTGGCATACAAGGTTGATATACATAAATGGGGCAGTAAAGACACCTTTTACGGTTTTTTAAAACAAAACTCTCTGCCGTTAAGTATATATTACAACCTTCCGCCTAAAATCAAAAGATACGTACGCGCTATTCCAAAGGGCGAAAGCGTTTTTATTTTAAGAGACAACAACATTATCAAGCAGGCGCTTATACCTATAAACTCTAAACAACAGCTTCAGATTATTAAAACGGACAAAGGATATGTCACTAAAATAGTCCCGATAATATACGAAACCGTTCAAAAAGAAGCAAGTGCCACAATTAACAATTATCTGAGCTACGATATATACAAAGCGACAAAACTAAAAAGTCTTTCATCAAAACTTATTAACATATTCTCAGACAGAATTAATTTCAGAGCTATTCCGAAAAATACAAAAGTTGATATTGTTTATCAGGAAAAAATAAAATTCGGAGAAGTAAAAGACGTTAAAATACTATACGCAAAAATATCAAACAGACACTATCAGGTTGACGCATTTTTAAATCCTTATGACGGAAGATATTATGACTCTAAAGGAAGAAGTTTAAAAGGAATGTTTTTAGCCGCACCTTTAAGATACAAACGTATTTCTTCAAGATTCGGAATGAGATTTCATCCTATTTTGCACAAATGGAGAATGCACGACGGAATTGACTACGTTAACAGAATCGGCACTCCTATCCATTCGGTAGCAGACGGAAAAATTATATATAAAGGGTGGATTAGAGGTTACGGAAGAGCCGTAGAGATAAAACACAAAGACGGCTATATGACACTTTATGCGCATCTTCACGGATGGCCAAAAGGTATATATGTAGGAAAATGGGTAAAACAGGGACAGGTAATAGGCTATCTTGGAAACAGCGGACTTTCAACTGGCCCTCATTTGCATTTCGGAGTTATGCATTACGGAAAGTGGATTAACCCTCTTAAACTTAAGCATTCGGTAAAAGTAACTCTTTACGGCAAAAAAAGAAAACAATTTTTAGCTTACATTAAAAATTTTACAAAAGAGAATAATATAGCCCTCAAATGAGATATTTAATTATTACTCTTTTAACTTCTTTTATTTTTGCTTCAAATTTAATAATACAATATCCTAATCTAAAAAAAGAATATTATGAAAATCAGATAATAAATCTGGACGTTAAAGTCATCACGCCAAAAGAAATGAATCTTACTTTTATCCCTCCCTTAGGATCAGATATTAACATAACAAAAACTAACAAGTTTATTTATAACGTTCACTTAAAATACAAAAACGACAATGAAATAAAAAATTTTTTTATTATAGGCAAAAACACTTATAAACAGATTACGTTAAGCGACCTGTATAAAAGCGTACCTCTTACTAAAGTTAAAAATTTTTGCAATGTACTGGCAGACAAATTAAACATCAGCAACCCTATTTCAAGCGAATATGATAAAAATCACAATATGGTTTCTTTTACAATTAATGCAAAAAACGCAAACCTTAAAGATTTTACGCTACATCTTAAAGATGAAAATCTTACTCTTGTATCGGCAAACAAAGCTACATATTTCGGTCTGGTAGGAAAAGATAAAAAAAAGATAATTTTCTATTACTTTAACACCCAAAACGATAATTTTCAAAAAATTTCTATTCCGATTAATATAAAAGAACAGACAATAAGCACACAAACAGATCTAAACCCTGAAGAAAACACTATATTTACGCCTGTAAACATTCTTATACTTTCATTTATCGCCTTTTTAATTATAGTATTTCTTGTTTATCAGAAAATATGGCTTTTAATTCCTCCTATTTTGCTATCTGCATTGCTAATTTATATGAATCTCCCTAAAGGAGAAGCGTTTTTGGCAAGAGGAACAAAAATATACATATTGCCTACAATAAACTCTACAGTGTTTTATATTGCTCCGATAGGAACAAAAGTTGAAATATTAAAAAAAGAAAAACATTACACAAAAGTCAAAATAAACAATAAAATAGGATGGGTGAAAAATGAAGATATTAAATAGCATAATCAGTTTTATAAAATTAGCCGCAGGTGCGGTATGTGTATTTTTTACCGGTCTTTTATGCGGTATAAACCCAAAAAACGAGCTAAAATACCGAAAAGGCTGCGCAAAATTTCTCACATCGCTTGTAGCTAATGACATAATAATAGAAGGAGAGGTTGACAAAAACGCTAATCTGCTTATCGGAAACCACACTAACAATCTGGATATTGCCTTAATGGAAACGGTCATTCCCGAAAAGCTGATATGGGTTGCAAAAAAAGAACTGGGAGAAATACCCGTTATTAAATACATGGTAACAAAAACTGACATGATACTGGTTGACAGAAGCAACAAAAGATCGGTCCTGACAATGATGAAAGAAATAAAAGAAAGAACAAACAGAGGTTTTAAAGTTGTGCTTTTTCCGGAAGGTACAAGAAACCAAAAAAATCCTGCAAAAATGATTAATTGGAAAAACGGTACAAAAGCGGTTGCCGAAAAATTAAACTTAAAGGTTCAGCCTTTTGTAATTATAAACCTTCCTTATGCGTTTAAGAAACATCCGTTCAGAATTGAAAAACAGACTTTAAAAGTAATTTTTCTGCCTTCATTTAATCCTAAGGAAAACCCTGACTGGTTTGAAGAGACAAAAGCAAAAATGCAAAATATTTTAGATAAAGAATATCAAAAGCTTTAATAATAATTTAAGTTTAAAATTATAAGATTATATTAATTTAATTATAAAGGAAAGTTATGAAATTCGATACTATGATTGCTATAGGTATAGGCGGATTTATAGGTGCGATTTTGAGAGCTTATACCGCAGGACTTGTTAATAATGCCATTAAACACGATATACCTTTCGGTACTTTAAGCGTTAATCTTATCGGTAGTCTGTTATTAGGAATTTTTATAGGAGCCATTCAGTACGGTGGAATTCAAAACCCTTATTTAAAATCACTTCTTACCACAGGAATGATGGGCGCATTTACCACATTTTCAACATTTGCCGTTGAAAGCTTTTTCTTATTTAGAAACGCTTTATATATTCAGGCGTTATCATATGTTTTATTAAATGTAATAGGATGTATTATTTTAGCGGGAGCCGGTTTTAAAGCTGTTGAAGCCATATTGAGATAATGGATAATTTTAAAACATTTTTAATTGTTTTATGGATTGCTTTTTTTATATTTATCCTGATTCAGCTGTTAATAGAAATTAAATACAGAATATGGATACGGTCTTTAAAAAAGACCCCTCCCCCTCCTTTATTAATAAAAACTATTGCAAACTTTCCTCAGTATAAAAATCTAAACAATCACCAAAAAAATATCCTTCACTATAAAATTCTAAGATTTTGTAAAGAAAAACAGTTCATAGGCGTTAAATTAAAAATTACAGACGAAATAAAATACACTATAAGCTTTTTTGCATGTATTCCGACTATATCCTTTAAAGATTTTTGTTATCCGATGCTTCAATACATATATGTATATCCGCATACAATGATACTTAACCAAAAATCGATAATAAACGATATAGCATCACATGAAACCGTACTGATCAGCGGAGAAGCTGTGGGTGAAGCGGTTGTAATAGCCTGGGATGAGTTAAAAAAAGAAATTAAAACCAACAAAAGAAATGTCGTTATTCATGAATTTGCGCATGAGCTGGATTTTGAAGAAGGCGCCGTAAACGGAATACCTCCTTTGGAAAAAGAACAGTTTGGCGAGTGGAGCAAAATAATGTACGGTGAATATAAAAAATTCAAAAAAAGACTTTCATTAAACAGATTTTTAGGGAAATATTCGTTAATTGACAAATATGCAGCTACAAATCCTGCAGAATTTTTTGCAGTAATGAGCGAATATTATTTTTCTAAACCGGATATTTTAAAAAAGCATTTTCCGGATATCCACAAAGAATTAAAAAAATTTTACAAAGTATAAATATGTTTGTAGATATAAGACATCTGGAACTGCTTAAATTCAAAGGATGCAAAGAATGTACCGAATGCTGTAAAAAACCTCTGGCACCTTTAATACTTGAAGATTTCAAAAAAGTTTATAATTATTTTCCTATTTTAATAGCTAAACTTGATTATTTAAGACCGGTAATGCTGCTCAGTAACGAAATATCCTGCCCATATTTAAATAACGGCAAATGTACAATATACGAAAACAGACCTCCTGCTTGTAAAATATATCCCTACTCGCCTTGGTATGATAAAATATTATTAGATTTAAGCTGCAGCGGCGTCGGGTGTGAAGGCGAATATCTGCCTTTAAACAAAAAAGAGTTTTATAATTCCTCATTTTATGAAGAAAGATTTGAAAAAATAAATAAAAAAATAGAAGCAACGCATAAATGGCTCTCAACCCAAAAACTGATATTTTTGACATCATATAAAAATATCGAGTTTTTTACTTTAGAAAAAAATAACGACAAATACAATCTTTATCATATTAATTCGTTAAAACATTTACATAATTATTTTAAAACAGATTAATATTGTTTTCTCTCAAATTATAAAATTCTTCATTAAGCAAATAATAAAGCCTTTCTTTATTTTCTTCAATACTTTCTGTTATATCTATAATCATATTAATATTATATCTCTCAATATATTTTTTTAAATCTTCCAAGTTGTTTATACTCAATGCCTCTATTGCTTTTTGTTTAAAATTTAAATCAATACCTTCATGTTTTAAATTTTTAATTAGTATTTTTTCTTCAGGCATCATACAGCATTCCTATAAAAATATATTTCTCTTACTTAAATTATATCAGTACGGAGACAATAAATAAACAAATAAAGAAAAATTAACTTAATTTAATTTAATAATTGTAAAATTACTGTAAAGAAAAGATGAATTAATATAAAACTTTAAGTGACAGACACTAAACATTGAGAAGCATTAAATGGCGGAGCCGACGGGAAATTTCTCAAACATTGAATTTATGGTGTTTTTCGTTATGTTGTCAGTAGAACTGTCAGTAAAGTTTTATGTCTCTTTTAATCTTTAAATGTTCGTTTTTTATGTATTTCGCATAGGTTGAAAGAGTCTCGTATGAATCTTTGTGTCCGAGTATCTGTGATACGTCAAGTATATTGATACCCGCTCTTATTGCGTTTAAGGCAAACGTGTGTCTGGTGTTATACATTACCCTTCTCTCAATACCGCACTTATCAAGCAGTCTGTACCAGAAGGGATGGAATTTATCGCTGTCGTAATACATCCTGTTATTGATTGTGGTAAAGAGTAAATCAAGACCTTTTTGTTTTTGAGTTTCGATTTGATTTTTTAAATAAGGGATAAGCTCATCCATTATAGGAACTTTTCTTATTGAGTGTTTTGTTTTGGGTGTGCCTATTTCGCCTTTTTTGATTCTTTTATCTACGTTAATGGTTTTATTTTCCAAATCGATATCATCAATCGTTAAAGCGATAATCTCACCCGGACGCATACCAGTCATAAAAGCGATTGCCAAATAGTTTTTAAACCATCCGTCAGCATTGTTAAGTATAAGAGTTACTTCCTCTTTACTGAAAGGATACATCTGCCTAATCGGATTATGTTTTGGAAGTTTGATTCTGTCACAAGGATTTTCTTTTATGTGCTCATAGTCAATTGCTATTTCAAATATGGCTTTAAGAATTCCAAGAAATTTTTGCATTCTTATGGGTGAGACTTCTTTTAATCTCTCATCAACCCATTGCTTGATGAAGCCTTTTGAGATTTTATCTATCGTATAACTTCCAAAAACGGGTATCAACTGGTTTGAAACCATATTGTTAAACTCTTTCCATGTTTTAAGAGACTCTTTTTGTTTCAGATACAGCTCGGCGTAATGTTTGAATTCTTTGGGTTTAAATTTACTGTCCTGAATCTCGCCTAAAAGTATTTTCCTCTCGATTTCGGGAATAACGTATTTTTTAGCGAGCTTAACGTTTTCTTTGGTGTAATCCCTTTTAAGTGACTTTTGAACACACCTGCCGTTTATATAATACTGAACGTATAATCTCCCTTTTCTATTAAACAAACTAACTTTTGGATTTTCTATCATCTCTTACCTCCTATGAGGTAAGTGTCAATCGTAATACAATTATAGCTCATTTAAAATCTCTTTAAAAGGATTTTCCTCCCTGCCCGTTATCCATTTTTCCATCTGTGCTACGTTCCATAAGGTTTTCTTTATTCCATACGGTTCGTAATAGTGGATTCCTTTTTTGAAGAGTTTATTCTTGTTTTTAAGAAGAAAGTCTTTACTTACACCGAGATAGTCTGCCATTTTAGATGTAGAGTAACAAAAAGGCTTCATAGGCTTATCCTTTTTGTTACTTAATTATAATAAAGAATTTCAAAAAAACTCGAAATTGAAAAAATTTCTGAAAATTTCTTAAATTTTTTTACTAAAACGATTTAAAGATAACTTCTTTATTATAATTAATCTCAAAAGGAGTTATCCCATGGATTACAGAAAAATAAAACAGCTAATCAATAAGTTAGAAAAACTGCAAAAAGAAGAAGCCCTACTGGAATCGAAAATAAAAAAGATAAAAGAACAGATTAATATTACTCAATCTGAATTAAACAAACTTCTCTCACTTCCAAATAATAACATTCAACAACCTCAAACATCTTCTACGATAAACTAATAACTGACTCACAATTTTATCTTTCCTAATTTCTTCTTCTTTTTTCTTGTAACCCATTAAAAAAATTTAAACTCATATAAATAGATTAAAAAGCACAAGCGTTTGAGTTTACGAAAACGTGTAGTGCGTACGCACTACGCAATTGTTCGGCAAGCTTACAATCGCAAGTGCGTAAAGGAGTTACGTAATGATTAGAAAATCCTCAATCCATATTGAAAAAGCGAATATCGGTGAATTCTATCACAACAGCAGGGAAAAGGATACAAACAATTCAATATTCAGTAAAGATGATAATTACTGCAGTCTTAAAGCAAACGAAGCAATGGAATTATATTTCAATGAACTTAAAAAAAGAACGGAACTTTATCAAAGAAGAACAGGTAAGAAACTTCATAAAAAAACGATTACCCTTTTCAGTGCCGTAATCAACCTTAACGAAAAACACACAAAAGAAGATTTGGAAAAAATAGTCAGATTTATTGAGAAAAGATATAACACAAAAGTAATCCAGTTTGCCATCCATAAAGACGAAGGACACATAGATGAAAACGGAAATAAAATTATCAACTATCATGCACATATACTCTTTATAGGAATAGACAACGAAGGTGTGAGTGTCAGAAGAAAAATGGACAAAAAAGATTTAATTACCCTTCAGGATGAAGTCGCAAAACTCTTAAACATGCCTAGAGGCGTAAACTATACGCAAGAAAAGAAAAAAAGACCAAAAAGACTTGACACCTACGAATACAAAAGAGCCATGAAAATTAAAAACGATGAAGTTTTAAAATTAAAAAAAGAGCTTGAAAAAGAAAAAAATTTAAGAAAACAAACTGAAGAGAAAAACAGAAAACTAAAAAAAGATTTATTACTTAAAGACGCCGAAATCAGAAAACTCGAACTTACCAAAAAAGGACTTGAAAAAAGAATCCAAAAATTAAGAAACCAGATGAAAGACTATAATAAACTCCAAGAAGCAAACGAACAATATAAACTATTTACCAAAGATGATTACCAAACGTTATCTCAAATCAAAAAACTTTTAAAAGTCTCAACCCTTAAAGACATAAATCATATGCTAAACGAATTTGAAAATTCAATCAAAGAGAGAATTAGAAAAAGACAGCTTGAGCTTATCGAAAAACACTCAACCGAAACAGGATTGATTAAAAAAGAAAAAGTTATTAAAACCGATAAGGCTAAAAAGATAATCAAATCCACAACATCAACCAAAAAAGACTATGGCAAAGAATTCATCGAAGCCGTTTTTAGAGTAAAACAGCTTCAAAAAGAACTGAAACAGGAAAAAGAGAAAAATCAAATCTTAAAAACAAAAATCAAAGATTTAGAAAATGAAAATGTCAAACTTAAAATTGAAAGGGATTATACGGAAATGGAATATGAATTTAATAAAGAAAATAAAGCTGAAAAAAACGGAAAAAATGAAATAAACAAAACATTAACGCATACTTCAAAAAAACGTATAAAAAGCAGTAAAAATATTGGAGATTAATGATTTTTTATAAAGCTAAAACTTAAAGTTGAAAATTTATTCCTTGCTTTTAAAAAAGTATTAAAGTAAAATATATAATATAATTTAAAATTAAGGAATGATTTTGGAAAAAAAAGTAATTTTTGTAGCTTCATCAGTAAAACATTCAGAAAATTGTGTAGCAGTAATTGACATACATAATAAAAAATTTTACCGAATAGTTGCAGATAAAAACGGAAAAGAAATTATTTGGAGTGACTATAATATACTCGGATATAATTGCATATTTCCAATACGAAATAATCTTCCTTTTTTGGCAAAAATAAAAATATTAAAAGAAGTTCCTTTAAATTGTCAACCAGAAAATGTTATTATTGATAAAAAAATTGAATTTATAAATGAAATTGACTTAAAGGAATTAGAAAATTTTGTGTATACTCCTAAAAGCTTATGGGGAAAAGAAAATTATATAAAGTATGATGAAAACCTTAAAATTAATTATTCTCTTTTTTTAATTAAGGTTAATAAAATCAGTTTATATTGGAAAGATAGAGGAAATAATAAATCTTTGCAAAGAAGAGGAAAATTTATATATAATAATATAACTTACGATTTGCCATTAACTGATCCGGATTTTGAATATTTAAAAGAACAAGTTATAGAAGATGTTTATCTCGTTGTTAGTTTAGGAGAACCATTTAACGGCAACTGTTATAAAATTATTGCAAAAGTATTTGTAGATATACTTCCTGAAAAGAAGGTATGGGATATCCTAGGTTTATAGATATAGGAGTTTAATTAAAATGGAAGAAATTTTCACGATAGGGCATTCTACACATAAATTAGAAGATTTTATAAAATTACTTCAAAAAAATAATATTGATGTAATTGTAGATGTAAGAAGTATTCCTTATTCAAAATATGCTTACTGGTTCAATAAAGAAGATTTACAATTTTATTTAAAGAAAAACAAAATTTATTATATATTTATGGGCAATTCTTTAGGTGCAAGATGGGAAGATAAAAATTTAATTTTTGAAGATGGAAAAGTAAATTTTGAAAAAGTAATGCAAACTAAAAAATTTCAAGACGGAATTGATAGAATTTTAAACGGGGTAAAAAAAGGTTATAAAATCGCATTAATGTGCAGCGAAAAAGAAGCGTTTGATTGCCACAGATTTTCTTTAATTTCAAGATTCCTAAGAAATAAATTTAATATTTATCATATTTATCCTGATAAAATACTATCCCAAGCCTACCTTGAAAAAAAACTTTTGGAAAAATATATAAAATTTTTACCAGAAAAAAATTTATTTCATCCTGAAATCAGCGATGAAGAAAGATTACAAAAAGCATATAAGCTTAGAAATATAGATATAGCTTACAATATATTTACTAAAGAAGGGGATAATGAATGAAATTATTTACAATTGGATTTTCTGGAAAAAGTGCGGAAGAATTTTTTAATTTACTAACTAGAAATAATATACAAAAAGTTATAGATATAAGATTAAATAATAAGTCACAACTTGCTGGCTTTACAAATATAAAACATTTTCCTTATTTTTTAAAATTACATGGTATTAAATATGAACATAACAAACTTTTTTTTCCAACAGAAGAATTATTGAAAAACTATAAAAATAAAAAAATAACATGGGAAGAATATGAAAATATTTTTTTAAACTTATTAAAAGAAAGAAAAATAGAAGATAAAATAAATATTAATGATTTTGAAAATGCAGTTTTATTATGTAGTGAAAAGACAGCTGATAAATGTCACAGAAGATTAAGTGCAGAATATTTAAAAAAATTTTTTAATATAGAAATTATACATTTATAAAAATAAAATAATTTTTTAAAAACAAATAAAATTTGTCAGTTAAATTGTCAGTAAAAATCCGCCAAAAACGACTGACACTTACCTCGTTGATTTTTAAAAGATACCGAAATTACGGAGTTTTTGAAGTGATGGCGGAGCCGACGGGACTCGAACCCGCGACCTCCGGCGTGACAGGCCGGCATTCTAACCAGCTAAACTACGGCTCCACTCTTGGCATTGTAGATGGTGGTCGCTGCAGGGCTCGAACCTGCGACCCCCAGCTTGTAAGGCTGGTGCTCTCCCAACTGAGCTAAGCGACCAACAAATTTTATTAATGGATTAGGACTTTGTGAAGTGGTGACCCCTACGGGACTCGAACCCGTGTCGCCGCCGTGAAAGGGCGGTGTCCTAACCGCTAGACGAAGGGGCCATTTAGCGTGGTGACCCGTGTTGGATTCGAACCAACGGCCCTCTGCTTAAAAGGCAGATGCTCTACCGACTGAGCTAACGGGTCAGCTTTTCTTTCACAACTTGTCGTTGTGGACTGAAATTATATGGAAATTATTTTTCAATGTCAAGAGAATTTATGAAAAAAATTCAAAAAATTCAAATTAAATATAAATTAAAAATATATTTATTGAATTTGAAGAAAAAATGTGTATAATACAAAGTTATGAACAACTATTCATAAAGGATGTCAAATGTATTTCTTCAAAAACCTGTCAATTAAAAGAAAGATAATGCTTATAACAGTCATTCCGTCCGCTTTTTTGTTATGGCTTATGATAAGTTCTATTTATAAAAGATATGAAAACATAAACCGGCTTAATAATATCAAGACCTTAATGCAGTTAACTTTGAAAGCCGAAAAATTAGTAAACGAACTTCAAAAAGAAAGAACATTATCCGTTTTTTATTTATATTCAAAAGACCCTTCCGATAAAAACGCAATGCTCAAACAAAGAAAAAACACCGATACCGGCAAAAATATATTTATTACTACTTTAAATCACATAACATTGCAGAAAATAAATAACATAAATTACGACTTTTATAAAAAAATAAAAATCATTCTGGATAATCTTTCAAATTTAAACACCGTCAGAAAAAAGATAGATACAGGTTTAGTAAAAACAAACAGGGTTATTACCTTTTATTCTCAATTAAATTCAAATTTAATCTCCCTTTTTGAAACACTTTCATATTTATCCCCGGATGAAAAACTTTCTAAAATAATAAATTCTTATTTTGCTATTTTAAATACCAAAGAAAAAACTGAAATAGAAAAAATCATAGCCTCCGAAGCTATTTCAAGCGGTCTGTTCAGCCCGGAAAGTTATGAACTTTTTTCACAGGTTATAACCAAACAAAAAACCTTTATTAACTTTTTCAAAAAAAATGCACCCAAAAACATATTGGATTATTACAGTTCACAGATAAATGCCAATAAGAATATTTTTAGAAAAATAATTTATATTGAAAACGTACTTCTGCATGATATAGACAAAAAAATCCAGGTCAGTTTTATTAAAGACGATATAGGAGCAAACGGCTTTGAAACAGATTTAAGAAATTATTACGCAACAAAAGACAAAGATCTTATTGACGATATGAAAGGCGACGTAGACGATCTAAAAGACGATATTAACTCTTATCTTGCCCTACCTTATGTTACCGACATAGAAAAAAATCTATTACACAAACTTTTAAATATCTATAATCAAAAAATACAAATATTAGAAAAAAACGGCAACCTTCCTTTAGAAAAATTAAATGACAAACTATCAGAACATGACGGGGATGTATTAAATATCATAGGAAATTTAAGCAATTTCTTCTTTTTAAAAGAAAACAACAAACAGTTTTTAAAAATAATTAACAACAAAATAAAAACGTTAAACAATATTATAAATTATATAAAAAAAGATATATTAAAAATTGTTGATTCCGACTATAAAACAAACATAGAGCTTATAATACTAATCAGCACGCTGTATCTGCTTTTATTTATTATTATCGCATTTATGATCTTCTTAACATCTAAAAACATAATAACAAACATTCAAATATTCCAAGACGGATTAAACGAGTTTTTCAGATTTATAAACAAAGAAACCGATTCAGCAAAAGAAATAGAAATCAACACCATGGACGAATTTGGAAAAATGGCGAAAACAGTAAATGAAAACATTGTAAAAATAGAACAGAAACTAGCCCAGGACAATTTAATGATTACGGCTTTAGGAAATGAAGTTGAAAAAATGAAAAAAGGCATTTTCGAAGGACAAATCCGTGAAAAAGCGGCAGATCCTGAATTGGAAAAAATAAGAAATATATTCAATGCGATGCTTGAAAATTTTCAAATGATAATAGGCAAAGACATAAATAAAACGGTATATGTTCTCGACAGGGCTATGAAAAGGGACTTCAGCAAAAAAATAGAACATGCGGTAGGTAAAGTTGAAAAAGCCGTTAATTCCGTGCTTGAAACCATTGTAAATATATTAAGCAAAAATAAAGAAAACGGTGAAGAGTTAAACGCTTCAGCCAATCAATTAAAAGAAAAAATGAATCAGCTGAAACATTTTGCCAAAGAAGCGTCTGAGGAGCTTTCCGAAGTAACAAACGATATTCAAATGATAAACGAAGAAGTATTAAATATATCAAACGATACCAAAAATGTAGTAGAACAGTCTCACGATATTAAAAATATTGTAAAAATAATACAGGAAATAGCCGATCAGACCAATTTACTTGCTTTAAACGCCGCTATAGAAGCTGCAAGAGCCGGAGAACACGGAAGAGGTTTTGCCGTTGTTGCAGACGAAGTCAGAAAATTAGCTGAAAAAACACAAAAAAGTTTAAATGAAATTGATAGCAATATAAATATTTTAACCCAGTCTATAACGACAATAGGAGAAAGTATTGTAAATCAGGCCGACAAAATTAATACTACTTCCGAAAAGATAATGAATGTAAATCAAAAAACACAAAAAATGGAAGAAAATATCCTTACAGTCGACAATATTGCAAACAAAGTCAACACTATGGCAAACGCAATGTTAAAAGAAGTGAACAAAAATAAAATTTAAATTTTATTTTTGCTTGAAATTTAAAAAGTCATTATTAGGCTGAGCCGGAATAATCTGCTGAAGCGTATCTTTATGGCATTTTGTGCAAGTACTTAACTTCTGATGTTCCGGAACGGGCGTATTTATAAGTTTTTTTCTGCTGTGACAGTCAAAACAGTCTGCTCCGCATTCATCCATACCTTTACTAGGATGGTTTTTATGACATTTTGTGCAGGTAATCAAAAAATGATGCTCTTTATAATATTTATTTGTTTTATTGTATTCCAACTGTTTTAATTTAGGATGACATTCCAGACAGTCGCTGCTGCACGCATAAAGCGATACAGTTGCAAATAATGCTAAACAGACGGTTTTTTTTAGCATTATTTCTCCTTTTCATAAAATATTTTTAAACAGTTTCTAGGTTTTTTACCGTTTATAAAATCCTTAATATTTTCAAGAGAAATTTCCATAATTCTAAATAGCGCTTCTTTAGTGTAATAAGCCATATGCGGTGTTGCTATTATATTTTCTTTTTTAGCCAGATTCCAATCCGGCAATACATCCGCTGCAATTATACCCTCAAAACTGTTATAAACTTCAAAACTGATAATTTCGGCACGCGCCGGATTTATAATTATATTCCCGTCAAAAAAAGTTATATTTTCAGAATTAATTAAATTTTTTGTGCTTTTAGTAAGCGGAAGGGCGATAAAAAGTATATCGCTGTTTCTTAGAGTGTATTCAAGATTATCGGTATATTCCACGCCTTCTATCAGTTTCTTGCTTCTGTTAAAGCCTATTATGCTCTGAACACCGAAACCTTTTGCGATTTGAGCAATATGGGTCCCGATTGTGCCAAGCCCTAAAATACCGATTCTTTTACCCTGTATTTCGCTGCCTTTCAAATCAGAATAATACAGATCTCCGTTTTTTACCCTCTGTATTGCTATATACGTCTTTCTTAAAGCTTCCAGCAAAAGAGAAAAAGCAAACTCGCTTACACACGGACCGGCGTACCCTACTACATTGCTTGCAAACAGTCCTCTTTTATATATTTCTTCCAAATCGAGATGATCGACTCCGGTAGAGCGGGTTTGTATATATTTAAGATTTTTAAATTTATCAAGTACATTCTTATCGAGTTTCGAATGTATAAATACTGAAATCACATCAAAATCTGCAGACCCGGCATATTCATTTATCGTTTCTTCAAAAAAATAAAGCTCCTGATTTTTTAGATTTTGTTCAAAAAAAGTTTTCTCTTCAGGTTTGATTTCAAAAAAGGCTATTTTCATAACGGTTCCTTTATGAATAAAGATTCATAATATATTATACACCTAAAGAGAAAAAAAAGGAAGGTTTAAATGTTATTCGGCAGACGCTTTTGCTTTTGCAGCTTTTGCCGCAGCTCTTTTTGCTTTTTTGTATTCAGCCAGTTTTTCACGGCTGTCGGCAGCTCTTATTTCAAGCTCACGCCATTTTTTTTCAACTTCTTTAGGATTATTTATTTCGTTTATAAAATATCCTAGTTTAGGATCTTTTATCACGCTTTCTCCCATTACGGGAGTTCTTGCTTCCGACTGGGTAAGGCATCCCTCTTCGGCTTTCGGACACGCATCAACACATGCTCCGCAGTAAATACAAAGATACGGGTTGTAGTTGTACTGTTTTTTTCCGCTTTCTATATCAACCACTTCAAACTTAATAGCTCCCGGAGGGCATATATTTTCACATTTGTCACAAAAAATGCAAAGCTCTTCATTATAAAGAATAGTACCTCTGTATCCTTTAGGCTCAGGTGAAGGAGCAAAAGGATATTTTATTGTTTCAGGTTTTGAAACTAAATTTTTTAACGATTCGATAAACATTTGTATCATAATTACTCCTTTATCTGGCCGTACAGCTCATACATGGATCGAAACTTAGCACGATCGCCTGCGCATCTGAATATTTTTCACCTACAAAAAGCTCTTTAAGTACAGGAATATTCGCATATGTCGGCACTCTGATTCTGACTCTTTCAAGAACTTTCGTTTTATTACCTTTGAGATAATAAAAACATTCTCCCCTAGGCGCTTCAACCCTTACAAACGTTTCGCCGTCCGGTCTTCCTTTAACTTTAACCCTGTGTTCTCCCTCAGGTATACCGTCAAGTATATTAAGACACATTTCAATTGAATTCATAATCTCATCGAATCTGACCATATTTCTGGCCCAGACATCACCTTCCGTTCGTGTCTGAAGTTTATATCCCACTTCTTCAAACGGCAGATAGTCATATTCAGCCCTTGCGTCAGTTTCAAGGCCGCTGGCTCTGGCAATAGGTCCCGCAGCGTTAAACTTCGCAGCCATTTCTTTGGAAATAGTACCGACACCTTTTGTTTTTACTCCGAAAGTATAGTCGTTTTCGAAAAACTCAATCAGTTTTTCTGTATTTGCTTTAAGAGTTAAAAGTTTTTCTCTTGCAAAATTTTCCGTTTCTTTATCAAAATCCCTCGCAACTCCTCCGATTATCTGATAATCGTACTGAACCCTGTTACCGGTAATTCTTTCAAGAATATCCATTACGTCTTCTCTGTATCTGAATGTCTGCATAAACAGGTTTTCGTATCCGACTACCTCGGCAACGTGCCCGTTCGCAAGCATATGGGAGTGAATTCTGTCAAGTTCCACAACAAGCATTCTTAAATAGTCTATTTTTTTATTTGTTTCAATTCCAAGCAGTTTTTCAATACCGTGAGTATAAGCTCCCGCATGCGTAATAGAACAAAGCCCGCACACCCTTGCTACAAGATATGGAAGCTGAGTATATTCAAATCTCGTAATTGCCGCTTTTTCTATTCCTCTGTGAACATAACCTATATTAACGGTAACGTCTGTAATAACTTCGTTTTGAGTTTCAAACAAAAAGCTTACCGGTTCAGGCAGCGCAACATGCTGTGATCCGAAAGGTACAATAATTTTATTTCCCATTTGCTTCCCCTTTTCTTAAAGGCGCCTGAGGTGCGTCAGGTTCGATAAACACCCCTTTTGCCGCATTTTCAACATCTAATCCAAAGAGATCCGCAAGCTCCCACTCTGCAATCCATGCGCTAGGAACAACACTGACTATTGAAGGAATTTTAGCATCGTACGGTACGTTTTCGGCTCTGAACACCGTTAATTTGTTTTTGTCATTATATTTTGAAAATATCCAGTCAATCGTAACATTTCCTCCGTTATCAGTGGCGTTAACGGTTACATAATGATACTGATTTTCGTCATACCAGTCTTTTATTAAATCAACCACATTTTCTATTGTAGCTTCCATAAATGTTATTTCCGGATTAATCATCATTTCTAGCTCCTAATTTTTCTAATAATTCTACACTGTGACCCCTCATATATTCTTTTTCTTTTGTTTTTTTCTCCCAGATTTTAACCGCTTCAACCATTCCGTCGATAACAGCTTCGACTCTCGGCGCACATCCCGGTATCCATACGTCCACAGGAATTATATTGTCAACGCCGTTTTCTACGTGATAAAAATCCCTGAAAATACCTCCTCCGTGTGCACAAGCGCCCATTGCAACGACCACTTTTGGCTCGGGCATTTCAATATAAAGTCTTCTTAAAACGTCTCTGCATCTTTTTGTAACAGGGCCCGTAACCAATAAAATATCAGACTGTTTCGGATTTCCTCTGTTGAGCATACCGAATCTTTCGATATCGAATTTTGGAGCAAGAGCCGCAAGAATTTCAATATCACACCCGTTGCACCCTCCTGTATTATAATGCAATATCCAAGGGGATTTTTTTCTGAATTTACTAAATATACCCATAACTACCTCCATAGTGCCAAAAAGATTATATTAAGCGCTGATATCGGAATTAATACAAACCAGGAAAATTTAACCATTCTTCTGAAATCAAGCCTTGCAGTCGCGTTATCAAGTGCATTGACAAAAATAAACACTAAAAACACCAGCAGCGCTCCCAGCCAGTAATGGCTTCCTCCGAATAAAAACACAAAGAAAAATACATACACATATTCAATCCATTTTCCTGTGTAAACAGCTTCGTAAAAAGGTCCGCTGTATTCTATTTCCGGACCTCCGATAATTTCCTGATGCGCTTCTGCTACATCAAAAGGAGATTTGTGAAGCATCATAGGAATCGCTAAAACAAATGCTACAAACACTACAGGAATCTGAAATAAAGGAACTCCAGGATATGTCAAAATATCCTTCAGATTAAAACTGCCTACAACCTGATAAAAAGCCACCACCATCAATACCATTAAAGGCTCATAACTTATCATATGCATAAGTTCTCTCATCGCACCTATTACACTGTAAGGGCTTCTTACGCTAAAAGCACCGATTGTAAGAGCCAGTACCGCTATTACATGGAAAAAAACGGCAACCAATAAGTCATTTCCCAAAAACAGCACTAAAAGTGCAAACCAGCACGCCACAAAATACATAATACCCATTACCGCATGCAGAGAATGCACCATTAAAGGCCTTTTGTCCATTAATTTAAAAAAATCATAAAAAGGCTGCATTACAGGAGGTCCCACCCTGCTTTGCATTCTGGCTTTTACTATTCTTTCAACACCATACACAAAACCGCCTATAACAGGCGCAAAAAGCGTAAGCAGTATCATTAACGTTTCAAACTTCATAATAAACCTCCTCCAAGAACTAATACCATAATAAACAGAGCAATACTGAATGCTATCAGATAGTTTTCATATTTTGAAATACATACGAAATTATATGTTTCAATATGTCTAGGGAACGCTTCGCCACAGTTATACGGCATAGCGGTATCTACATTTTTGAAATGTACGAAAAACGGAAGAGCGTGAATTAATAATAAAATAATCAATGCTCCCATAATCTGCCAGAAATACAATGTTGAATTGTTAATAATCAAAGACAGATGTTCTGAATAAATATTAGCTACGCTTCCGGTTATTTCAGTGGCAACAGGAACGATTTGCGTAGCAATAAACGGAGCGATAAATACTGTCAGAGCCAATAGCCACACATAATACCAGATTGATACAAAGTTAAATCTTTTTGGCAGAGGCAGAAGTTTAACTTTTTCTATTCCATGAGATTTTCTGACACTGATACCCAATACTTTCATATAAAGCACGCTCAAAAATGCGCTTCCCGCACCCACATAAAGAATTAACAGAACATAACTGCCGTGAGAGAGGAAACCACTTGCCTCTTCAATCATAATCCATTTACCTATAAAAGTTCCGAAAGGAACGAACGTCATATTTAAAAATCCAAAGAAAATAAACATAAGAGTAAGAGGAGCTCTTTCTATTAATCTTTTCATTTCTTTTATATATTTAACGTGAAATACTTTTTCCAAAACCCCGGCTTCGATGAACAGAAAACCTTTCGCAAACGCATGGAATAAAATAAGAATAAGACTTGCGGTAACCGCAATTGGCGTACCTACAACAGCGGCAAGCATCATAAGTCCAAGCAGAGAAATGGTTGAATATGCAAGAATTTTTTTGAAATTGTCCTGTGTTAATGCTATAACGGCAGCTGCAACAAACACGAAACCTGTTGTAATAATTAAAAGTTTTGCTAAAAGAGTGCCTTTAATAATAGGTGAAAGTCTAAGCAGCAGATAAGGAGCGATTTTTACCATTGTTGCCGAATGCAGTATCGCACTGACGGGTGTCGGCGCAACCATCGCACCTAAAAGCCATTTGTGAAAAGGCATTTGAGCGCCTTTTACAAGCGCGCTTAAAGATAAAAACCCTAAAGCCGTAAGTGAAACAACCTTCGGAGATGCGTTTAACAGATCCGTAAAATCATAAATACCGCTTGTTTTTATTAAAGTCAGAAGAGCTAATAAAATAGCAACCCCTCCAATCTGATTCATCCATAAAGCCAAAACTGCGTTATTAACAGCTTCACTGTCCATTCTGAATCTGATGAGTACGTATGAAGCAAGTGTTGTTGTCTCAAACAGCGCAAAAAACCATTCGATATTATTAACGCTTACTGCGAAATTCATCACACCCAAAAACCAGATCAAAATAGCTACAAAGCTATGTTTTCCTTTTTCGTCATATTCCATGTATTTAGTTGCGAAAATCGCAATAGGAACACCGACAATTGCTACAATCATATACATAAACGCCGTTAATTTATCAACATATATGTTGGCTGTATCGCTCTCTTTAATCATAAATACAACAATTGTTAAAAGAACAAGCTGTAAAACGGCAAGTGAAGAAACCAGCATACTTTTATTTTTTATACCCTGATAAAAAAAGTATCCCAGCAAACCGAAATCATACACCGTTATCAGATATCCGACCCAGTTAGGTGTATCCATGTAATAAGGCAAATTGCCACTTGAATAAATCATCCATGCAAAATAACCTAAAATAGGCAGCATTGCAAATGAAAGCAGATTAGTTACAAAATCGTTTTTTGCCAGATAAATCACCAAAGCGGCAATCCACGGCAATACGATACTTAGAACAATAAATGTATCCATATTACCCTCCAAAATAAATTTGATTATATAATAATATCAAAATGAACATTCATTTATGAATACTATAAATTAAACTTATATTAAAAAGATATGCGGTTTGTATAAAAAAGTTACACTTAATTTTAAACAGATTGGAAAGTTTAATTATAAGAGTTGAGTTTTAGTTTTCTTTTATATCTTTTAATCATTGTTTTGTTGCCGAAAATACCGCCCTGATGGACATATAGTATATCTTTTAAATTGTGGAACATAATCGTATCCCATCCTATAGGGTCGTAAAGAAGATCAAATTCTATTCCTGAATTTTTAAGTTCTTTCCACAGAAAATAAAGTTCAGAATAGAGTTTTCCGTAGTGATATTTTTTTCTGGGTTTAAGAATGGTAGGTATTTTCCCTCCTCCCAACCATTTAAACTGCTTTTTTAAATAGTTTTCGTCACCGACACAAGGAACCGTTAGAACCTCCACATTTACGTGTTTTGAAAGAAAATAAGCTGTTGTACCGGTACCGCTTGGAAGAAAAATTTTTAAATTATGATTAAGTGCATATTCATTCACTTCTTCGGCCAAAAGTTTTATTCCGTATTCACTTTCCTGAATTCTTCCGCCCTCTTCGATTATCAGTGTTTCTTCATCTTTTAACGATTTAACAAATCTGATCAGTTTCTCGCCTCTTAAATCCGTTTCAATTATATTAGCACCGTTTTGAAGAGCCTTTAAATAATTTCCTTCCGGATTTTGTTTTAAGTATTTCGGAATATGGTTCGTATAATATATGAATTCCCATTTTTTTATTTTACACAAAACACTCAGGCTCATCATTGCATTCGACTGGTTAGATCCGAATGAAACAACTCTTTTTACATTCGGAAATTCATTATTCAGAAAATAATAAAATTTTCTGGCTTTGTTGCCGTTAAAATCATTACTTAACAAATCGTCGCGCTTAATATGAAAAAAATTGTTTTGAAAGAAAAAAGGAGTGATTGGAGAATTTTCCAATCTCCAGGTTTTTGTGCTCATTAAATGGCTTTTAAATCTTTATATGCTTCTATTACTCTGGCTTTCATAGATTTTTCACCTTCTCTTAGCCATTTTCTAGGATCATAATATTTTTTATTAGGTTTGTCTTCACCTTCAGGGTTGCCTATCTGGCTTTGAAGATAATCTTTGAATTTTTCAATATAACCTTTGACTCCTGCCCAGAACGCCCACTGGGTATCGGTGTCGATATTCATTTTTACCACACCGTAATCGATAGCTTCGTGAATCTTAGAAAGTTCACTTCCGCTTCCGCCGTGAAATACGAATCTGATAGGTTTGTCATCATTTAGGTTAAATTCTTTTTTTACATATTCCTGAGAATTTTTAAGAATTATAGGTTCAAGTTTAACATGTCCCGGTTTATATACACCGTGAACGTTTCCGAAACTAGCGGCAATAGTAAACAAATCACTCACTTCGCTTAATTCTTTATATGCATACGCCACATCTTCAGGCTGAGTGTAAAGTTTTGAATTTTCAATTCCCGTATTGTCCACACCGTCTTCTTCACCGCCTGTTACGCCTAATTCAATCTCAAGCATAATATCAAGTGCGCTTAATTTTTTCAGATACTCTTTACAAGTCTGAACATTCTGTTCAAGAGGCTCTTCGCTTAAATCAAGCATATGAGAGCTGAAAAGAGGTTTACCGTATTTTTCTTTGTGTTTAGCATTTGCTTCAATTAAACCGTCTATCCAAGGTAAAAGTTTTCTTGCGGCATGGTCGGTATGTAAAATTACAGGCACACCGTATGCTTCTGCAAGAGTATGAATATGTTTAGCCCCTGCAATAGCTCCAAGCACTGCTGCTTTTTGACCTTCATTATCAAGACCTTTACCCGCCCAGAAATGCGCTCCTCCGTTACTGAACTGAATAATAATTGGAAGGTTCACTTCTTTTGCGGCTTCCATTACGGCATTCACAGAGTTAGTTCCCACAACGTTTATCGCAGGAAGAGCAAAGCCTTTTTCTTTGCAGTAGTCAAGAACTTTTGCAGCTTCGCTGCCGCTTAAAACCCCAGGTTTTACAAAACTAAAATCCATCTAAACCCCTTTTTTATTTTACTTTAATTTCAACTTTTGCAGAGTCTTTTAATTTTTGAATTTCTTTTTGTAATTTTGCTCTTTTTAGATATTCAATAATTTGTAATTTAACCTGATTTAAAGGCATATAGTTTTTCTCGTTTTTAGCTTCAACCAAAATTACATGATATCCGAATCTCGTATGTACAGGTTTAAGTGTTATTTGCCCAGGTTTCATTTTTTCAACAGCCTGTGCAAACGGCTGTACCATCTGTTTAGGATCAAACCATCCAAGTTCGCCTCCGTTTACTTTCGTAGGTCCTGTTGAATATTTTTTTGCTAGTTCGGCAAATTTTTTCTCTAAAGCTTTTCCGTGTAAACCTTTAAGTTCATTAATAATTTTTTCAGCTTCTTTTTCACTTTTCACCAAAATATGTCTAGCTTTGATTTTTGGAGTAGTTTTAAAATATATATCTTTGTTTGCCTCATAGAATTTTTTAACTTCTGCATCAGATATTTTCATATTGTTAAGCTGCTGTTTTAGCCAGTAGTCAACAGCCATTTTTTTCATTAAAGCTTGAAACTGAGGTGTTTTTTCTACACTTTTTGCTTTTTTATATAAAACTAAAGTATCAACATACTGTTTTACGAACTGACCTACATGCTGAGCAGGAAGTTCTTGAAGTTTAATTCTTTTATCAGCAGTCATCCCCTGTAAAAAGTTATTTACGTCTTTTACAGTGATTTTTTTACCGTTAAGTACTGCCACTACAGTATTGTCAGTCAAGCCTTTCATCGGTTTACCGTTTAACGGAGCAGCCCCTCCCATTCCTCCAGCCATTCCTGGAAATGCAAATGCAGCTGCCGCTACTAGTCCGCCTAAAATTATTTTTTTCATAAAATCTCCTTAATTTTTTTATTTTTATTTATTGTATTTATTTAACGTTAATTATACCTTAATTACGCCATATTATGGATAACGTTTTGCACATCGTCAAGCTCTTCAAGCACTTCTATGAGATGTTCGACTTTTTCAGCAGTTTCATCATCAACTTCGCTTTCATTTGTAGCCACAAGCTGAACGTTGCTTTCAAGAATTTCTATTCCGTCTATTCCGTTTACAGCTTCCAGTACACTGTTGAAATCTTCAGGAGCGCTTTCTATAACTAATACTTCGTCAAGTTCTTTTATATCTTCCGCTCCTGCTTCAATGGCTACTTCCATAACCTCATCGTCTTTATCGCTTCTGTTAACTACAATTACACCTTTTTTTTCAAACATCCATGCAACGCTTCCGCTTGTACCAAGACTTCCCCCCGCTTTTTTAAAAGCGTGACGTATAGCCGCAACAGTTCTGTTTTTATTGTCTGTCAGACATTCAACCATTATTGCGACTCCGCCCGGACCGTATCCTTCATAACTGACTTCGCTTAAAGTAACTCCGTCAAGATTACCGGTGGCTTTATCTATCGCTCTTTGAATATTTTGCATAGGCATCGAGTCTGCCTTAGCTCTTTCAACTGCAAGTCTAAGAGCCGCGTTACTCTCAAGATTTCCTCCGCCCTGTCTTGCGGCAGTCATAATCGCTCTTACGTGTTTAGTAAATATTTTCGATTTTTTAGCGTCTTCTTTTGCTTTTATATGTTTTACTTTAGACCATTTATTGTGTCCAGCCATAATTCTCCTTTGCTAAAATATTTGTTATTATACTATAAAAGTGTGTAAGTGGATAAGTAGTTAAGTCGATAAGTTGTGAAACGGTACGCTATTAAGGTTATTGTACCGTATGATATAATTACTGAAAAAAAGGGATTTAATGGTTTTAAGAAAACCTGAAGAGTTAGAAGAGATTAAAAGACGTTTTTTAGAACATTACAAAGGTTCGCAGACTGAGCTCAACTATAAAAACGATTATGAACTTTTAATAGCGATTATTTTAAGCGCACAGTGTACCGATAAAAGAGTAAATATTATCACTCCTGCACTTTTTAAAAAATACCCTGATATTAAAAGTCTTGCATGTGCAAATTTAGACGACGTAAAAGAATTGATAAAATCTTGTTCGTTTTTTAACAACAAAGCAAAAAATATAATTGAAATGGCGAAAATCGTAAGGGATAAATTCAACTGCAAAATCCCGCATGATCATAAAGAGCTTATTAAACTTCCGGGAGTCGGAAACAAAACAGCAAATGTGTTTTTAATAGAACTGAACGGTGAAAACAGAATGGCAGTAGACACTCATGTATTCAGAGTGGTTCACAGACTAGGAATTACGGATGCAAAAACGGTGGAACAGACGGAAAAGGATCTTATAGAAGCTTTTAAAACGGACCTTAACGAACTGCATCAGGGATTTGTACTGTTTGGAAGATATATATGTACTGCCAAAAACCCTAAATGCGATAAATGTTTTGTTCCGGATTTTTGCGTTACAAAAGAAAGTTTTAAAGCGAGATAATCACTTCTCGAAAACCAAAATCCACTTTTCTATTTCTCCGCTTCCGTACAGTGAAACCGGAATTTTGTTAATCAGTTTCATTTTCATAAATTTAGAAATTTTTTCAATACTGTGGTAATACTGAATGATATTCGCCTGTGATTTTTTATAGCACCCTCCGTCTTTTTCAAACAATGTAATTTCTGTTGTTAACACGTCGTCTTCAAAATCCGAATAGAGTACTCCGAATCTGTTTTCATCTTCGGCTTTTAATGTTCCTATAGCCAGATCGTTCATGGCAAAATAACTGTTTATGTCGAAAATAAAATATTTTTCCACCACGTTTTCAACACAGGAAAAAAACTTTTTAAGCTCTTTGTCGTTCATATAATTTATAACGTCGAATATTGCAACGGCGGCTTCAAATTTATCTTCCATATCGCATACGTCTTTAACTTCACAGTCGCATTTTATTTTTGCCCTCTCGATTTGCGTATGGCTTAAATCTATACCTTTTACCTTAAGTCCGCTATTTAAAGCTAGTTCGCAAAAATCTCCGCTTCCGCAGCCTATATCAAGAATATTTTTCACGTCAAGACTAATTAAAACAGAAATAAACTTGCTCCACAAAATATGGGCGGCTTCTTTATCCAGAAAAAGATCTTCGATTTTTCCGTAAAGCTCAAGCCCCATGTACCGCCTTTATTTTTTCAACTACTTCCATTATCTGTTCTTTCTTTTCAATAAAAGAGTTTTTATTGGCTATCAGTCTTGCGCTTGAGGTCATAATAGTTTCTTTTTCTTCAAGCCCGTTTTCTCTTAATGTGTTTCCGGTTTCGACTATATCAACAATAACATCGCTAAGCCCCACTAAAGGAGCAAGTTCTATAGAACCGTTAAGCTTTATAATACTGGCGGGTATGCCTTTTTTAGAAAAATATTTTTTGGCTATATTTTGTAATTTGCTTGCAACGGTAATTTCCGTTTTGTTTTTATAGCTTTCATCGCCTTTTATTCCGGCCACGGAAACCCTGCATTTTCCAAGACCTAAATCCATAAGCTCCAATACGTCGCTTTCAAGTTCGCTTAATACGTCAAATCCCACAACACCTATATCAGCAGCCTGATTCTGGACATATACGGCCACATCCCAGTTTCTGACGTTCAAAAACGTAAAGCCGGCTTTTTTTAAAATCAATTTTCTGTTTTCAAATTCAAAATCTTCATTAAATATTTTTTTAAATATCTGCAGTACTTCTTCGGCAATTCTGCCTTTTGGCAAAGCAATAGTCAAACTCATTTTTTCTCCAATTCCTTTATTGTTTTTAACATCCCAAGAAAAACCAAATCTTCAATATACTCGGAATTTTCAATCACCCGAGACAAAAACTCTCCGTCACCTCCGGTAATATAGACTTTTCTGTTTTGAGAATATTTTTCAATCATACATTTGATTGCTCCGACACTTCCCATATTAAGAGCCTCGGAAGTATTATTCGGATAAAACGTATTTATTATATCCGGATTAAATTGTAAAACTTCTGAAATTGTACCAAAAGCTTGTTTAAAAGCATAAATACCGGGCATTATTATTCCGCCTAAATGTCTATTTTCCTGCATAATATCTATAGTTACGGCGCTTCCGGCATCTACTACAACGCCGTCGCTTATACTTTTACAGGCCATAATTCTGTCAATTCCCAGCCCCTTGTAAGCTGTATCGAATAAAACATATTTTTCAAGATTTACAGCGTCAGGATTTAATTTTTTAAATATTTTTTCTTTTTCTTTATTTACACTAATGTAATAAACCCTGCCATTGTATTTTTCCGGAGATTTTTTATTAATTGTTTTTCCGTCTATCCAAATATGTATATTGGTGTTCCCTATATCAACCAGCACCATTTATTATTTTCCAATCGCTTATTTTTTCTTTTGCCTTAGAACATATAGGCCCGTTTAAAATTAGAATTTTCTTTTTATATCTGAAATTGATCCTATCCGGCAAAAATTCATACAAAACATCAATATCTTTACTTAAAAACCTGCTTTTTTTATCAAGCTTTAAAATAAAACAGTATTCGTTTTTTAAATTTACACCCAGATACGCTTTTAACTTTTTTCTCGTATTTAATTTAATTTCATCTATTTTTTTACAAATAATATTGTTTTTTCTAAGGAGCTCTATTAAATCTTTAAACTCTCCATTTTCAATTCTCAATTCTCAATTTTCCTTTCTCAGTTTTCCATTAATTCAAGAGGATGATATTTTAAAACAGTGTCTTTTAAATTTTCTTTTTGTATATGTGTGTATATCTGGGTGGTGTTTAATGAAGAATGACCCAAAAGTTCCTGAACGACTCTCAAATCCGCACCGCCTAAAACAAGTGCGGTGGCAAATGAATGTCTTAAAACATGCGGAGAGACGTTTAAATATTTTTTGGTTATATTAAACGCGCTGATTCTGCTTAAAGGTTTACAGTTTTTATTCACAAACAGGTATTCGCTCTGACAAGGTCTTTTTTGCAAATACTCTTCAAGAAGTTTTAATGCCGTTTCAGCAATGGGAACGACTCTTTGTTTTTCGCCTTTTGCCATAGTTACCTTAACCCAGCCGTTTTCTATATCGCTGATTTTAGTATTAAGCACTTCGCTGATTCTAAGCCCGGTAGCGTAAATAAACATAATCATGGCTTTATCTCTGAGATCAAACCATTTTTTAACCTCAATGGAATTAACTGCATTTAAAATTTCTTCTTTTGTAAGAAATTTAGGAAGGGATTTGGGTATTTTTGCCTGTTTGATTTTATGTTTCGTATCAGTCCACTCTTTTTTATAAGCAAAATCAAAAAAGGAATTTATCGCACTCAGTTTACGGTTTAGGGATCTTTTGTTGTCGATAGAAGAAAGAAAAGAGATAATATCCATATTATCGGCCTGAATAATAGGCTTTTTGATAAATTCTTCAAACTGAAGAAGGTCTCTTTTATATGCGTTATATGTATTTTTGCTTACGCCCTTGTTGATCTGGAGATATTCCAAAAACGCCTCAAGATACCTACTCAATCATAAAAACCTTGTTGTCGTTGTATATTTTACATCCCTGAAGTTTAAGCATTCCTGCACTAGTTGTATCAAAATTATTTCCTGTATAAACGGTTATGTTCAAATCAGGGGATATCCTGATAAGATATCCGCCTCTTTCAACAGTCCATATATATCCGTTACATACGCTAGGGGCAAAAAAGCTTGCATAAGGAAGTTTTATTTTTTTAATCTCTTTTAAATTACTGTCAAGTTTTATAATATGCCCGTCGTTTGTAAAAATATACAGATATCCTTTGTAATCGATAATATGTTTGATGTCTGCGCTGTAATCAATCAAGAACTGAGGATTAAACAAAATCAGTCTGCTGGGAGTCGCCATAAAAAGCTGATTGTTTACAATTTTTAGGAAAATAACATTGTCGTTAAACTGATTTTGGGATATGTTAAGAGTTCTGATAAACTGGTCATGCACGGCATCAACAACGGCAACGTTTCCGCTGAGCATAGGATATAAAATCAGATCTTTATAAAACAGAGGACTGGCATGCATGTATTTTACGCTTATTACGCTGTCTCCGTCAAACGTAAATTTCATATTCGAATTTTTCAGATCATACAGTCCATATTTGCCGTTTTCAAACACTACAGCAACTAAACCGTCTTTTTTGGTGGCGCTGTATATTAAATAAGGCAGTTTATATACTTTTTTACTTGATATAACAAGCAGTCTGTTTCCGTTTACTGCAAGATCTTTATTAATTTTTGTAAATTTCCCGAGATAATGACCTTTTGCGTCATAATAAACTTTTACTACTCTAATACCGTCGTCTAATAAACCTTTTTTCTTTACATATTTAAGTTTAAGGGTTGAAAATGTAAGCGTGTTTTTAGTATATTCGCTTAAATTGTTGGATATGTCTTTTGAATGAAGTTTTAAAGGCTGAGTTTTTTCAGGTTCGTACACTTTGCTGCTGCATCCGGCAAAAAAAATAAACCCCGCTAATAAAATTAATCTGTATTTCATTTAGCTACTCCGTAATGCAGCAGAAACTTGGCAATCGGAGCAAACTGCGAATTAGGAGAAATCTGTGCATAAAGTTCTTCAGCTTTTTTTCTGTTGCCATCTTTCAGATAAATTTTAATCAAAGCCACCCTTACCGGGTCTTTCAGAATCTTATAATCAGGATTTAACAGATAGTTTTCAAGAGACTGTTTATCGCCTTTTAGCATTGCTATTTTATAAGCGGCTATGGCTTTTAGCTCAGGCGCGGTGATTTTTTTCAGATTTTCTATTTTATTGCTCTGCAGAAGATATACCTGATAGAGCTTTTCGTTTACTTTTACTTTTTCCAAAGCTTCTTTGTCGTTTGGATTTTTCATTAAAACGTCAAATGCGTTATTTGAAGAAATCAGCTTTTGCTGCTGTATATATCCGTATATCGCATTACCGACTAATACCGCAGCAGCTATTATCACACCGGCTATAATCTGTTTTTTATATTTTTTTATAAATTTTTCTAATTTAAAAACTTTAATTAATAGTTCTTCTTCCTGTTTTAGCTTTTCTTTTATCTCCACTGTCAGCCTTTTTTATGTAATTTTATCAAATATTGTTCGATTTGTTTTAAAATCTCTTCTTTTATTGTGATATTTAACTCTATAACTCTTAAATCCAGATTAAATTTTTTAAGTTTTACATAATCCTTCATTGTTGTTACGACTGTTTTGTTTTCAAACTTTTTAATATCATTCTGTTTGAATTCATAATGATCCGGAAAGAAAACATAAGGAATTTTGCAGTATTGAAGCAGTCTTTCCGGTTTGGAAATCGCGGTTATTAGGATTTCTCCTTCGGGACACTTGACTTCCCTTTTAAAATCCCTGCCCTCTTCCAAAACCATATCGGCATATCTTAAAGCAAGTCTCGGAAATCTGTAACCTCCTGCAGGTATGCAAAAAGGATTTTTAATTTTATAATCAATAACTATATTTAACTTTTTAAAAGGTTTGTCAAAACCGTCGTCAAGTATGACAAACCCGGCTCCCATTTCTTTAGCTTTCAATATTCCTTCTTTTCTGTCTTCGCTTACAATTACAAGCGCGTCTGTTTTAAGAGCGATTTCCATTGCCTCGTCACCGCTCGTATCTACATCGGTTTTAATATCTCCCCACTCGCTTACCACCTCAAGTCCTCTGCTTTTTCTGCCGTATCCTCTTAATATTACAGCCGGTTTATAATTTTTAAACTCATTAGCAAGCGCTATGGAAAAAGGAGTTTTACCGCTGCCTCCGATTATTATGTTTCCGACAGACACAACCGGAATACCCAAATCTTCATATTTGCGGGGAAATTTAAAATGTATTATCGTCATATAGATTAAAGAAAAAGGAAGCAGGAGGATAATTAAAGGCCAGTGATACCATTTAGGATAAAAAAGCATTTCTTCTGCGAAACTATGAAATTTTAACTTTAAATTTTTCACTTTACACTTTTCACTTAGAGTTTTATGTCTCTTTCATATAAAAAGTCATGTGTTATCGTTCTGCTTTTAAGTTTTGCTATTATAGGCATTTTTCTTTTAAACTGGTTAAAATAAACTTTTTTCAAAACAAATTCAACCAAATCTTTATCGTATTTTCTTAAAAGCTCCTCTTTTGTGGCTCTTTCATCCACAAAATCCCTCAATACCGCATCAAGTTCGTCATATGTATATCCGAGCTCTTTTTCATCGCTCTGGCCTTCCCAAAGATCCGCGCTCGGCGGTTTATTTATAATCTCTTCGTTAACTCCGAGGTATTCGGCAAACTCAAATATTTCTGTTTTATAAAGATCCCCAATGGGATTTAATGCACTCGCAAGATCTCCGAATAAAGTACCGTATCCCAAAAGAAGCTCGCTTTTATTGCTCGTTCCTATCACAAGAGCTCCGAGTTCCGCACTTTTATCGTAAAGCACCGCCATTCTCATACGTGCGGAAAAATTACCGAATCTGACTTTGTCGTCAATTGGATATGCGTTAAGCAAAGGCGCAATTGAAATAGTCTCATGTTCAATATTGAATTTTTTACAGAGTTTAAGCGCGTCTTCAACACTCGACTTGCTTGAAAACTGAGAAGGAAGTAAAAAGGCTTTGAAATTATCCCCGAGAGATTTTTTGGCAAGTACGGCAACAACGGCGGAGTCAATCCCTCCGCTAAGTCCGCATATACCCTTTTTAAGCCCGGTTTTTGTAATTTCTTCTTGTATAAATTTAATCAAAAATTTTTCAATTAACTGCCATTTTTTCATATCACTTCCTTCCTCTTAACCGCTTCACAACTTACCCACTTCACAACTTCACTACTTACCCATCAGCTCTCAATATAATTTTTCAAAAACTTCCCGATATTAGGGTGTCTTAGTTTCTTTATCGCGCTGCTTTCGATCTGTCTTACCCTCTCTCTTGTTACATTTAATGCTTTTCCGATTTCTTCAAGAGTTCTTTCACTCTTATCAGGCATAAGACCGAATCTCATTTTAATTACGGCTCTTTCTCTTTCATTTAACTGTTCTAAAATCTCTTCGATATGTTTTCTGAGATCTTCGTTTACAACTTCTTCATAAGGATTCGTAAATGTTTTATCTTCAATAAAATCTCCGAATTTTCCGTCTTCCTCTTCTCCCACAGGAGCTTCAAGAGACACAGGCTCTTTTGAAATTTTCAGAATCTGTTTTACCTTTTCGATAGGCATTTTCATCTCTTTTGCAATTACTTCCAAAGAAGGCTCTTTTCCTTCTTCCTGTACGTATTTTCTGACAATCTTATTAATCTGGTTGATGTTTTCAATCATATGTATAGGAATTCTTACCGTTCTTGCCTGATCCGCTATGGCGCGCGAAATAGCCTGTCTTATCCACCATGTCGCATATGTTGAAAATTTATACCCTTTTTCAAATTCAAACTTGTCAATCGCTTTCATAAGACCGATATTCCCTTCCTGAATCAAATCCAAAAACGGAAGACCTCTGTTTGTATATTTTTTAGCGATACTTACAACGAGTCTGAGGTTCGCCCTTGCCATTTTTTCTTTGGCTTCTGTTGTGATTTTTTTACCGCGTTTTAGCTGTTCAAGGATTACTTCAAGTTTTTCAGGCTCCATACCGAACATATTTTCACTGGCTTTTTTGGCTTCTACAAGCTTTTTAATATCCATATAAACGTTAACCATTGTATGTTCCGGAACCATTGCCGCGATATCCTCTTTGCTGAGTTCCGTAATCTTGCTTAAGATTTCTTTATGCAGTTTTCTAAGCTGCTCGTTGAAAAGAGGCAGTCTGTATTCTTTTTTCTTAAGTTCTTTTTCAAAATCCTTATCGCCTTTAAGGGCAGTTTCAACTGTTTTAACGATTTCATTGATAAGCTTAGACGTATAACCGAGTTCGTTAAGAGCTTCTTTTACTTTTTTCTTTTTAAATGTAAGCTGCAGGATTTTATGAAGTCTTTCAAGCTCGTCCATATCTTTTGCGTTAATCACCCTGTCGTATTCATCAAGAACTTTTTCCCATTCTTTTTTCGCTTTTTCAAGATTTTTAAACAGTTCGTTAATTCTTTTTTCACGGATTGAGATTTTTTTCTGTCTTTTTCCTTCTTTTGAATCTTCGTCTTCAACTTCCTCTTCATCAACAAAATTTTTAAACAATTCTTTTACCCTTCTTTCCCTGTTTAAAAGAGGCTCTTTATATTTAAGCACAAGGTCAATTAAAAAAGGAATCGAACAGATGGCGTCAAGAATAATTTCTTCACCAAGCTGGATTCTTCTGAATATTTCAATTTCTTCATCTTTGTCAAGAAGCGGAATATGTCCCATTTCTCTTAAGTACATCCTAACAGGAGAATCCGATCTGCTCCATTCAAGCAGTTCTTTATCTTTAAGAATATCTTCAGCAAGTTCTTCTTTTTTTCTTTCTCTTTCTTCTTCGTTTTTAACAACGTCTTCAAGGTTTTTAAGCTTGGCAACTTCCGCCGCAGTCATAAGTTTAATATTGTATTCTTTTGCAGCTTTAAGAATTTCTTTACTTTGAGCTTTTGTAGGTACTTTTGGTAAAATATTAACAATCGTTTCATACGTAACAATACCGTTTTTGTTGGATTTAAAGAGTTTTTCGAGTTCTTTTGGCAATGCCATTAATTCTCCTTTTGTTTTATAAGTAGTGTGCAGTTAACATCTGCCGGGTATCAACTGCAAACCACTCATTTTAAGAGTGGAATTATACTAAATTTTTTTGGAACGCTTATTGCTTCGTATCTTCAAAAAACAAAGGCACGGTATGATTAACGGATATTATGACGCTACAGGCGCCATGGTAACACAGTTTAACAGACTTAATGTAATTTCAAACAACCTGGCTAATGTCAATACGTCGGGTTATAAGCAGGACGATATTATAATCGGCGATTTTGAAAGATTGTTTAGCGAAAAAAGAGATGAACTGCCTTTAGAAAACAATACTAAAGAAGCTGCGAAATTTTTAAACAGAAATTTAAATAAAGTTCCTATCGTTGTGGAAGAATATACAGATTTCAGCGTAGGAGACATCCAAAAAACAGGCAATCCTTTAGATGTAGCCTTAAAAGAAAAAAACCAGTTTTTTACCATACAGACAAATGACGGGCAAAAACTGACCCGTGCCGGAAACTTTAATCTCGACTCACAGGGATATTTAGTTACAAAAGACGGTTTTAAAGTTCTTGGGACAAACAACAACCCCATAAAAATAGACCCGGCATACGGCGTAACAATAGATAAAAACGGCAATATTTATCAAAACCATCAAAAAATAGCCACACTTAAAATAGTCAGGATCGATAATCTAAACACACTTAAAAAAGTCGGCGACAATATGTACGATTTTATTCCGGACACTGCAACAGTGGATACTCAGAATTCAACTCTTCAGGGATTTTTGGAAAAATCAAACGTAAACCCTATCAGAGAAATGACTGATCTGATCGAAACAAACAGACTGGTTGAACAGTATCAAAAAGTAATGACGACATTTATGGACGATCTAAACCGTGACGCCATTGAAAAACTGGCAAACATCAGAGCATAGGCAAGTTGTAAAGCTAATAAGTGGTGAAGTTGGTAAAGGGTTATCATTTTATGATTTGGAACGGATTTTGCTTTGAAAAAACAACATATTTTAAAAAGGATTTAAAATGGTAAGAAGTTTATACACTGCAGCCACAGGGATGATGGCACAGCAAATGCAAATAGACGTTGTATCCAACAATATTTCAAATGTAAACACTATAGGATATAAAAAACAGCGTGCGGAATTTGCAGATCTTTTTTATCAGACAATGGAATACGCAGGAACATCAACTTCCACAACCACACAGTCTCCTACAGGAATAAACGTAGGACTTGGTGTAAGACCTACGGCAGTAACCAAAATATTCACGCAGGGAAACTTTAAAGAAACAGGAAACAATCTTGACGTGGCTATACAGGGAGACGGATTTTTCCAGGTGCAGCTGCCTGACGGAAGAATCGGTTATACAAGGGACGGAGCGTTTAAACTGGATGCCGACGGGAATCTGGTTACAAGCGACGGATATAAAATAATCCCTAATATAACTCTTCCGGCTGACACCGTACAGGTTTCTATAGGAACAGATGGTACGGTATCCGTTTTGGAAGCGGGACAGACTCAGATGCAGCAGATAGGACAGATAGAAATTGCCAAATTTGTAAATCCCGCCGGTCTGCATTCTTTAGGAAGCAATTTATATGTTGACACTACAGCGTCGGGAGACCCTATAGTTACTACTCCGGGACAGGACGGAGCAGGAGAGCTTAGACAGGGATTTCTGGAAATGAGCAACGTTCAGCTGGTAGATGAAATGACAGACCTTATTACAGGCCAGCGTGCTTATGATGCGGCAAGTAAAGCAATTGTAACCAGTGACGAAATGCTCCAGACCGTAAATAACCTTAAAAGGTAATTTAAATAATTTCTGAAGCCGTTACAAGCGAAGAAAGTCCGAATTTGCTTCTTAACCGGTAAAGGGCTTCATTCAGCTTCTCCATTTTTTTATCCTTTTTATAATCAAAAAGATTTGATGTTTTTTTAAATTTGGACACACTGAGTCCTATTGAAATAATATATTCGTCTTCCGTATCCGCTCTGTAAAAAAGCATTGTCATTATTTCTTTTAAAAGCAGTTCGTTAAATATCCTATCAACAGTTATATGGGCTTTTGATTTTTTATTGCTTTTATATCTTATATTTAAATAATAAAAAGTGGGATTTACTTTTTTCTTTTTCACAAGAAAAGAGAGATATCTGCATAATACCGCAATTCTTCTTACTATCTCGCCTCTGTCAAGCACAGGGTCAAACCTTCTTGAAATTCCTATGCTTTTTCTTTCGTTTTTTTCTGCCACTTCTTCCCCGTCTGTGCCGCATACCCTGTTATAAAGCTGTATTCCGGGTTTACCCCATGAATAAAAATACTCTTTTTCTCTCAGTACGTCTCCTAATGTTAAAATTCCTTTTTCTTTAAGACGTTTTTCGATTCTTTTTCCTATTCCGGGAAAGCGGCCCACAGGTACATCTTTTATAAAAGCGTTAATATCAGATACAACTTTTATACCGTCCGGTTTTGCATATGAAGTGGCAAGTTTTGCAGTCCATTTGCTTTCAGCCGCCCCTATTGAAACAGGCAGTGAAAATTTCTCTTTTATTTCGTTTTTTAAATTTTTAATAAATTCCATGGTGTCCCGCTTTTGTATCCAGCCCTCCAAATCTCCAAAAAATTCGTCAATACTGTACTGTTCTATAACCGGAATTCTTTTTTTTAAAAACAGTTTTAATTTATAAGAAAGCAGATGATACAGCTTATAATCGGGTACAACAACTTCAAGCCCGGGATATATTCTAAGAGCCTCCGCAAGAGTAGTTCCGGTCTTTATTCCTAGTTCCCTGGCTTCATAGCTGGCCGTTACAACTATACCCCTTACTCTGCCGTTTTCCAAAAAATAACTTTTGTCATTATTCTCCTCTCCTACTATCAAATCTCCGGTAAAAGCGCCTTCATTCATTGTGTAATATTTTGTTTTCTGATTTTTAAATATTTCTTTATCGTTTCGCTTTACGACAACAACCGGTTTATTATTCAAATCTTTATTTAAAACCCTGTGGGCAGATACGAAAAAACTGTCCAAATCCAAATGTATTTTCATATTTTCTCCTTATAACGGATTATCTATGTCGCTTGATTTCCGGCTTAAAAAACAAATTCTTCACACCCATTAACATCTTGACAGAAATATTAACAAATAGATATAATAAAACATTAAAAAATAACAATTTGTTAAGGATTGTAATGGAATTTGACAAAATAATAGAAAAAATAAAAGATATTATTTCTCAGGAAGTAGGAGAAAAAAAAGTTTTAAACAAAGACGTAGCCAAAGCTTTGGGTATTTCCCCAGAACATCTCTCGGTTTTGAAAAAAAGAAACAAAATACCTTTTGAAGAACTTGCATATTTCTGCGCCAAAAGAAAAATATCCCTAAACTGGCTGTTATTTGACCAGGAAATAGAAACCATAAGAGGTGAAACCGAAAAATTTTCTAAAATCAGATATTTTAAAGACATAAACGCCAGCGCAGGCGGAGGTGCCATTAATTTTGACGAAAATTATGAAATTTTATATATTGACAGAAAAATAATAGACAAAAATCTGGATGCCGTAAACGTAATCGGAGATTCAATGGAGCCTACTATTAAAGACGGAAGCATTATTTTTATAGACAGAAACGACAATAATATTCAAAATGGAGGTATTTTTGTTGTATCTACACCCGCAGGAGTTTTTGTAAAAAGAATAAACCTCAGAAGCGACGGAAAAATAGAACTGATTTCAGATAACAAGCTGTATCCCAACGAAACGGTGGAAGAAGCGGAAATTATAGGAAAAGTGGTAAAAATTATTAATTAAATTTAGTTTTCAGTATTTTTTTGCCAAGCTCCACGCCCGGCTGATTATACGTATTAATTTCAAACAGCACGCCAAGAGCGGAAGTCAACAGTTCATAATAGCTTATGAGCTCCCCGACGCTTTCTTCGTTCAGCTTTTCCAATACTATTTCATCAACATCGATACCGCTTCTTATAATACTTTCCCTCGTTGCGTCACACTGGGCGTTTATAAGTTCATTAAAAGTATAACCGTTAACAAAATCTGTCTTTTCAAGATAAGGCAGAGATATGTTGGGAATTTTAAGAGAACTTTCGAAATTGTTTATTTTTATAAATGTAACCGTTTTATCTTTCGGACCTTCTATCAGCAGCTGTAAAAACGAATGCTGGTCAATTGAACCTAGCAGTCCTATAGGAGTAAGCCCTACTCTTTGACCTTTTTTATTTATTTTGCCCAGACTCTCTCCCCAGAGCTGAACATACCATTTATTAAATTCGTCAAGCAAAGAAGAATAGGAAAACACCACATTCATTTTATAACATCTGCTTCTTTCATACAAAAATGCCGCTTTAATAAGCAGATGTTCTTCTTTTCTTTCAAAAAATGATTTAAAAAACTCCCCCGCATAAAATAATATTTTTTCAACGTCAAATCCTGCAAGATATAAAGGGACTATCCCCACCGCACTGAAAACAGAAAACCTTCCTCCTACGTTTTTTGGAATATTAAAAACGACAATACCGTATTCATCCGCCAATTTTTCAAGAGAAGATCCTGGATCGGTAATTACAATAAACTTTTCTTTATCGCCACTTAGATTCAAATTAAAATGATCAAGCGCCGTTTTGAAAATAGAAACAGTCTCAATGGTCGTTCCGGATTTGGAAACCACCAAAAATATGGATCTGTCCGGATCTATTTCCGTAAATTTGTTTTTTAATTCAATAGGGTCGGTATTTTCTAAAAAAATTATTTTTTTAACGTTTTTATAGCTTGATTTTAAAAGTCTGTATATAGCTTTGGTACCAAGTGATGATCCTCCGATACCTATTATTACTATATTTTCAAAATCAGCTTTATAATTTTTAAGCTGTTTTATTATCTCTTTTGAACTATCCGGAAGATGATAATAGCCTATCTCTCCGCTCTCTTTTTCATTAAGAAGCTGTTCATAGGCATAATTTTGCAGATTTTTATTCTCATACTCAAAATAATGCTTAAATTTAATCATAAACCTTCTCCGTCTCCGTATCTATATTAGTTTCAAATCTGTTATTATAACCGCTTGCTTCCCAAATCATAGGAATAAATTCTTCTTTTTTATATACTTTTCCTCCCATGCTGCCAAGATGTTCGCTTGGCACCTGACAGTCAATAAATTCTATACCGTTTTGTTTTAAAATATCACAGAAATATATTAGCGCCAGTTTACTGGCATCCGGTTTTAAATGAAACATACTCTCTCCGCTGAAATATTTATTTATGGCTACCCCGTAAAATCCTCCTACAAGCTCGCCTTCATAATAACTTTCAACAGAAATAACAAATCCGTAATTATGCAGTTCACTGTATGCTTTTATAAATCCTTCACTTATCCAGGTACCGTTTTCATGTTTTCTTTTTACGTTAGCACAGTGTCTTATAACGTCTTCAAACCTGGTATTGATTTTAAAATCCCATTTTGAACTTCTTAGTTTTCTTAGCAGTTTTTTGGTTGTTTTAACCTCATCCGTTTTTAAAAGCATTCTCTCATTCAAAACAAACCAGTGATACATACCCTCATCATCCTGATACCAGGGAAAAAATCCTTTTGAATACCCTTCTAAAAGCCTTTTTGGATACAGATCGTAGCTCGCTCCCACAAATCCCTCGTCAAAAGGCTCGTAAGGATCGGGAAACTCAAAATCGTCAAGGAGGTAAAGAGGGGGATTTTCGTTAACTTTTATCATTTATTTTTAACTTTAAGATTGAATTTATCCTTAACGTAATCTATTTTCACTTCCCCTCCTCCTTTAAGCTCTCCGAAAAGTATTTCATCACTCAAAGGCTCTACAATGTTTTCTTCTATTATTCTTGATAAAGGACGAGCTCCTAGCTTCGGAGAATATCCTTTTTTTGCCAAAGCGTTCTTCGCTCTTTTTGTAAGAGTCATTTTTACTTTTTTAGCGCTTAACTTATCCTGCAGTTCATTTATAAATTTATCAACAACCATTAATACGCTCTCATGGTTTAACGGTTTAAATCTTACTATGGCATCGAGTCTGTTTATAAATTCAGGCGCAAAGAATCTGTCAATCGCCTCTTCTTTAAACTCGCTGAACTCCTGTAAAAAGCCAGGGTTATTGCCTTCTCCCACACCAAGATTGCTTGTCATTATCAAAACTACGTTTCTGAAATCGGCTTTTCTACCGTCATTGTCCGTTAACGTGGCATTGTCCATTACCTGCAGAAGTATCTGGACTATATCCGGATGGGCTTTTTCTATTTCGTCAAGCAGCAGCACCGTATGCGGCTGTTTTCTTATAGCTTCGGTTAAAAGTCCTCCTTTTTCATATCCTACGTATCCCGGAGGAGAACCTATAAGTTTGGCTACGGAATGTTTCTCCTGATATTCGCTCATATCAAATCTTAAGAAATTAATACCAAGCGTATTTGCAAGCTGTTTTGCTATTTCGGTTTTACCCACACCCGTAGGCCCCACAAACAAAAAGCTTCCTATCGGTTTATCTTCTCTTGTTAATCCCGCTTTTTTTCTTTTGATTACTTTTACCAGTTCTTTTATCGCTTTTTCCTGGCCGAATACTTTTGCCTTTAAACTGCTTTCAAGATTTTTAAGTTTTTCTATTTCGTTATTTGAAGCGTTTTCTTTAGGAATATTGGCTATTTTTGCCACAATTCCCTCAATATCGCTTTTAGTAATCAGCTTTTTGCCTCTGAGTTTAAATTTAGCACCCGCTTCGTCTATCAAATCAATAGCGCTGTCCGGTAAAAATTTTTCCCTTAAATATTTTTTAGCGAGTGTCGCTGCACTCTTAAGCGCTTCTTCCGAATATCTTACACCGTGAAATTCCTCATATCTCTGTTTAAGACCTTTTAAAATTTTTATAGTATCTTCTATACTCGGCTCTTTAACGTCTATTTTTTGGAATCTTCTATTTAGGGCCCTGTCTTTTTCAAAATGATTTTTATATTCCTCATAAGTAGTTGCGCCTATACATCTGATCTGACCTTTTGCCAGAGCCGGTTTAAGAAGGTTTGCCACATCCATACTTCCGTTTCCCGCCGCTCCGGCCCCTACAATCATATGTATTTCGTCAATAAACAAAATAGGCTCTTTTTGCTTTTTAAGTTCATCCAGAATTACTTTCATTCTTTTTTCAAATTCCCCTCTGTATTTCGTTCCGGCCACCAGTGAGCCCAGATCAAGCGAATATATTTTCTTTCCTTTAAGCTGTTTTGGCACTTCGTTTAACGCTATTTTTTTAGCAAGCCCTTCCACTATGGCCGTTTTACCGACTCCCGGCTCTCCGACTAAAATAGGGTTGTTTTTCTTTCTTCTGGACAAAACCTGCATAACCCTGTCGATTTCTTTATCTCTTCCGATAACATCGTCAAAATCTTTGGCTATTTCGGTAAGTTCGGTTGTAAACTCTTCAAGAGGCGATTCTTTTTTGTCCTCTTTTTTTGTTTCTTTCGTTTCTGTTATGTATTCCACTATTTCCACTTTTTCAAGACCGAACTCTTTAAGCAGCTGATTGGTATAGCTTGTCTCGTCTTCTAAAAGAGCCACAAAAAAATCTATTTCATCTGCAACGTTTTTTCTGATTCCCTGAATATGGTTAATCATCCTCTCAGTCGCTCTGTGAAAAGAAAGAGTTTCGGTAGGAGTGACGCTTACCGGAACTTTTTCTATGTATCTGTCAAGGTAATAATCAAGTCCCCTTCTGATATAATCCACATCAACTCCAACGTCTTCAAGCAAAAATCTTATATTTTTATCTTTCAATAAAATATAAAAAGCATGGTCAACGGTAATATATTCATTCTGCCTTCTTTTTGCCTCGTTAACTATTTCATTAAATATATTTCTCAAATTTTCAGTAATCTGCATCTAAACCTCCTCCATTGTTGCTCTTAACGGAAATCCCGCATTTCTGGCAATAGTATGCGTTTTTTCCACTTTCATTTGTGCTATTTCGTAAGGGTAAACCCCTACAACGGCACTTCCCTCCCTGTCAACCTTAAGCGTTATGTTGATAGCTTCTTCTTCGTTTTTATGAAATATTGTTTTAAGCACTTCAATTACAAAATCAAACGTCGTATAATCATCGTTCAAAAGCATAACTTTATAAAGTTTAGGCATTATAACTTCTACATCGTCTTTCACAACCGTTTTGGTCGGCATTTTTATCCTTTATTAAAATTTATATATATTATTTATTATATCAAAAAAGATAATTTTTCTCAATTTTGAACCATTTTCCACATATCTTCTTCTTTTAAAAGTTCAACTCCGAGTTTTTTCGCCTTGTCGTATTTGCTTCCGGCGTCTTCTCCGTATATTACATAATCGGTTTTTTTCGAAACACTGTTAGTCACTTTCGCCCCCATATCCTCAAGCATCTTTTTAATTTCGCTTCTAGGCTTGCTCATAGTTCCCGTAAGAACGACGGTTTTACCGGTAAACGGTGTTTGTTTTATTTCTTTTTTTTCAGGATTTTTAGGCTCTATCAACTCTATAAGTTTTTCTATTTTATCCCTGTTTACCCTGATATATTCGGCAATTGACTTAACCATTTCAGGACCGAAGCCTTCTATCTGTTCAAATTCTTCCGGATCGTGTTTATAAAATTCCACACCGAATTTTTCACAAATCTTTTTGCTCGCAACTTCTCCTATATGCTCTATTCCCAGCGCGTTTACAAATCTCCAGCAAGGAGCTCCTTTTACTTTTTTTATGGCATTTATAAGGTTTTCGGCTTTTTTCTTTGCAAAAAGAGGAAGTTTTTCCAAATCTTCAACCCTCAGTTTGAATATATCCGTTATGTCTTTTACAAGCCCGTGTTCGTATAAAAGTTTAGCAACGCTTTCGCCGAGCCCTTCTATATCAAGACAGTTTTTACTGGCAAAATAGATTATCGTATTCACAACCCTTGCCGGACACGAAAGATTTTGACATTTAATTATCGCTCCTTCATCCAAAACTTCCGCACCGCATACGGGACAACGGGTAGGACGCGGTATCGGTTTTTCATTGCCAGTACGTTTCCATGTAAGCACTTTAGTGATTTTAGGTATCACATCCCCGCTTCTTATGATAATTACATGATCTCCTATTCTTATATCCATTCTTTCTATTTCGTCAAAATTATGCAAAGTCGCCCTCTCAACGATAACGCCTCCGATTTCAACCGGTTTTAGAACCGCAACGGGCGTTAAAACGCCTGTCCTTCCGACTTGTACGACAACATCTTCTATAATAGTCTCTTTTTCAACAGCCGGAAATTTATACGCCACCATCCAGCGCGGATATTTCTGTGTATATCCCAAAATATCGTGGTATTTTATTTCATCTATTTTTACCACCATACCGTCGAGCATTACTTCAAAACTGTCTCTTAGTTTCACAAACTCTTCATATTTTTTCTCAACACACTCTATATCCCTGCATACCGCCCTTAAAGGAGGCTCTTTAAAGCCCAGCGAATAAATATAAGTCATCAGCTCGCTGTATTTTTCAAAATTCAAAGAATTAACTCCCACTCCCCACGGATAAAACATCAAAGGCCTTTTTGCCGTAATTTTCGGATCAAGCTGTCTAAGACTTCCCGCCGCCGCATTTCTAGGGTTTGCAAAGGTGGGTTCTCCGTTTTTTATTCTTTCTTCATTTAGTTTTTCAAAATCTTTTTTCTTAATTACTACTTCGCCTCTTATTTCTATAAGACTTTTTTCTTTAATTTCAAGAGGTATGGAATTTATCGTTTTGGCGTTAAGAGTCACATCTTCGCCGATTTCTCCGTCTCCTCTGGTTTCCGCCCTTATCAGTCTGCCGTTTTCATATACCAGATTTAAACTCGCACCGTCGAATTTAGGCTCTACATAATAACTGAAATCACTATGTCCCAATATCCTTTTAACCCTGGCAACCCAGTCTAAAAAATCGTTTTCGTTAAACACATCCTCCATAGACCACATACGGCTTAAATGCCTTGCTTTTTCAAAGCCTTCAAGCACCACGTCTCCTACTCTTTGAGTAGGGGATGAAGGGTCTGTTTCATCCGGATGGTTTTTTTCATACTCTTCGACCTGTTTGTATAACTTGTCATACTCTTCGTCGGTTACAAGAGGATTGTCAAGCACATAATAATAATACGCCCATTTTTTAAGCGTATCAACGGCTTTTTTATATTCTTCATGATTTTTAATCATTAATCACTCCGTTTTTAATTTGATTATAACAAAAAATAGAGAATTAAAAATAAAATATTAATTAAATGACATTACAGTAATTTGATATAATCAAAATATTTATATTAAAGGTGACAAATGCAAACAATATATATTCACGGATTCAAAAGTTGCGGCGTAGGAGAAAAAAGTAAAGCCTTGAAAAATTACCTAAATATGGACGTACTAACACCCAATCTGCCGTTTTCACCCAAAAAAGCTATAAATTTTCTGGAAAAACTCATAACTCCGGACACCGTACTTATAGGAAGTTCTCTCGGAGGATATTACGCCATATACCTGGCAGAAAAATATAATCTTAAAGCCGTCCTTATAAACCCTTCTCTTAAACCTTATAAAACTTTAAAATCTTATGTAGGAATACAATACAGATATTGCGACAATAAAAAATTTCAATGGAAAAAAAGATATTTAAAAGAACTGAAAAAATATAAAACCGCTCCCGATAAAGTCGAATATCTCGTTTTATTACAAAGCGGCGACGAAATTCTACATTACAAAAAAACTTTAAAAAAATTCAAAAAAAGGCAAAATGCAAGAGTAATTGTCGAATATGGAGGAAACCACCGGTTTGAAAACATCGGCGATTATTTATGTTTAATTAAAAATTTTATAAACGATTAACTCTTTTTTTGTCTTCATAAACATATCTTGTAAGTTTTTTACAATATTTACTATAGCATACATTCAGTTTTTCTTCTATATTATGAGTATTTTCATATTGCAGTCTCAAATAATCGTCTCCGTTATATTTATAAAACAAAACCCCGCTGTAAAAAAACCTTTTTTTATTCAAAAATTCAACCAGATCGTCTATGTTTGAAGATTTCAGATTAATATCCGCATAAATCATATCATGCTTGGTTTTAAGATAAGCAAACTTTTTATTAAACTTTTCTTTGAAATTTTTAACTTTTGAGTCAATTACAATGCTTCCGAGTTTTAATAAATCATTTTCTACAGCTCTTATATCGGGTTTTATTTTTTTTAATGCCGGAAAATGTCTAATATCGGCTCTTTTATATACATCTTTTATTATTCTTTTATATCTTTTGGGTAGATTTATGAATCTTCTTTTTTTATGAAAAATTTTAAAACTGACAAGCGCAGCCGAACGTTTTTGGAACTTGACCTCTTTTTGGCTTATCCATGAAGCCACTTCCCCAAGCTGTAAAGCGCTTTCAACCATTCCCTGTTTTAAATTCGCCTTTTGGGAAAAGGGATGAAACATGATTGCTTCCCCGTATACCGTACTTAATCCCAAATCTTGCGCTTTTTTAAGCAGATAAGCAAACATTTTATTCATTATTCCCCTGCCCTTAAATTCCGGATGAACCACTACAGCGCTTACCTCACCTATAAACTCGTCATATACCGTCAGTAAAAACTGCCCGACAACCTTTGAATCAATCTCGGCAATTATCGGATAATACTTTAAACTCTCAGCCATTTCATCCCAGTGCTTGGGATTGTAAAAACTATGCTTATAATACGTTCTGCCGTAATTTTCTTCAAAAAGTTCAACAATCCCTTTTCCGTCACCTTTTTGATAATCTCTTATTTTTACTTCAATATCGTTTTGATATATAAAAAACGGCGAATAAATATTGCTTTTCATTTTTCGTCCAATGCCAAAGAAGCTAAAATTTTGGCTCCGAGTAATAAAGAGTCTTCATCAATATTGAATTTAGGATGGTGCTGAGGATAGCAGGTGTCTTTTATTTTACTGCAGCATCCGAGTCTGAAATATGCTCCTTTTACGACTTTTAGATATTCGGCGAAATCTTCACCTCCCATAACCGGCTGTACTAAATCCACAGGCTTAATTCCGAGCATTTTTGCATTATTTATAATTTTATCGACACACTCTTTTGTATTGATAAGTTCGCTGTTGCCGTAATAATAATGAAATTTATATTCTGCTCCCATGCTTTTTGCTATACCGCTTACGGCGTCTTCTGTCATTTTTTTAATATCACTTCTTACTTTATCGTTAAGGGTTCTTACCGTTCCGCTAAGTTTTACGTGATCACATATTATATTCGGAGCTTTTCCACCCTCAATAGTTCCGAACGATATTACCGCCGGATGAAGAGGATCAATTCTTCTGCTGACGATATGATTAATTGAATTAACAGCCATTGAAGCCGTAAGAATAGCATCAACTCCTTCGTGCGGTCTGGCTCCGTGAGCGCTTTTACCGAATATTTCTATTTCAAACATATCCGCACTCGCCATCATTTCTCCGTATTTATATCCGATTTCTCCCGTTTTCAAATACGGATACATATGAAGTCCGTATATTTCCTTTACGTTTTCAAGCACACCGACTTTTATCAAATCGCTGCTGCCTCCTTCAAACACCTCTTCTTTATGCTGAAATACACCCCTGATATTAATATTAAGATTCTCTTTTATTTCATTTAAAAACAGCATAACCCCCGTCAGTATCGCAGTATGAGCATCATGTCCGCAGGCATGCATAACGCCTTTTTTCTTTGAAGCATAAGAAACGTGATTTTCCTCCTGTATCGGAAGAGCGTCCATATCAGCTCTGAAAGCGAGAAACGGCTTTTTCTCATCCGTTATTATTTCTGATACCAATGCATAATTATCCTTAAACGTTTTTGTTTTTATTCCGTTTGATTCTAAAATATCTTTGACATAATCTCTTGTCGGCTTCTCTTCACCTGAAAGATCGGGATACATATGAATATGTCTTCTAATTGAAATGATTTTTTCTTTATATTCATCCATTTTAGCTAAAATTTTTTTCATAAAAACTCCTAATGCTTATTTATATATTATAGCACATTTTGACATACAAGCGGATTTATATTACACTGTCTCAAAGGTATAAAATGATAAAAGAAAAACTAAAATGGAACGAAAAATATAAAACCCTTACACCGAAACCTCCCAGCATATTAATAAATTATATACCTTCCAAAAAAGGCAAAGCTCTGGATCTTGCGGGAGGATACGGAAGAAACGCAAAAGTCCTGGCGGATAAAGGCTATGACGTCACACTCATAGACATAAGCGAAGTCGGAATTGCAAAAATCAACGATAACAGAATAAAGACAATATGTATGGATCTGGATAATTTCATTATTCCGAAAAACGAATTTGATGTGATTTTGATGATAAAATATTACAATTTCAATCTTTTAAAGCAGATTCCTTCGGCACTGAAAAAAGGCGGTTATTTTGTATTTGAAACTATTAGAAAATATCCTATAACAAAAGAAAAGTTTTTTAAAATATTTAAAGATTTAGAAACGGTATATTTCACAGAAAGACCTTTTAGATATATCGGAAAAAAATAATATAATTGCAAAAATATTTATAAAGGCTTATAATGAATGTAATAGATCTTTTTAAAAAACTGCTTGAATTCAAATCCATAACACCGGATGACGACGGAGGAATGGAGTTTATAAAAGAATATCTTAACGGATTTGAGACAATAGAAACCGAAAAAGAAGGCGTAAAAAATCTTTTTATCTATAAAAAATACGGAGATGGAGACCATTTATGCTTCGGAGGGCATATTGACGTAGTGCCTCCGGGTGACGGATGGAACACAGACCCTTTTATTCCGACTGAAAAAGACGGTTTTATTTACGCAAGAGGCGCACAGGATATGAAAAGCGGACTTGCCGCGTTTTTATGGGCTATGAAAAACGCCAAAGGTTTTAAAGGAACCCTTTCGGCACTTATTACCAGCGACGAAGAAGGCGACGCGGTATGGGGAACGAAACATATGCTTGAAATTTTAAAAGAAAAAAACATGATTCCGGATTACGCCATAGTGGCGGAACCTACATGTGAAAAAACATTTGGAGATGCTATAAAAATAGGAAGAAGAGGTTCAATCAACGGAATGCTTAAAAAAATAGGCCTTCAGGGGCACGCCGCATATCCGGAAAAATCGATCAATCCGATACATAAAGTCGCTCAGGTTTTACATAAAATAGCCGGAGTTGATTTAGACAGCGGAGATGAATTTTTTGCACCTAGCAAATTTGTCGTTACGGACATAAGAGCCGGAATGGAAGTTACAAACGTAACTCCGGGAGAGCTTAAAATGATGTTTAACGTCAGAAACAACACTCATACAGACAAGAAAAAAATAGAAGAGTTTATACATAAATATTTTAAAGACATGAACTATACACTCGAGCTTAAACAAAGCGCGGAGCCTTTCATAACCTCACCTGATACAAAAGTTGTCAAATTTCTGGACAGGTCTATTCAGAAGCATACAAATATTACGCCTAAGCATTCAACGGCGGGCGGTACAAGCGATGCGAGGTTTTTTGCCAAATACGGTGTTAAAGTTGTGGAATTCGGCGTAATCAACGATACAATACACGCTCCGAATGAACGCACCACACCTGAAGAAGTTATAAAACTTGCCGATATATTCAAAGACGTTATTGAAAGCTGGGATTAACATTTTGTTATGTTTAAGTAAAATTAAAAAATTAAGTGTTATAATTAAAAAAAACCATAAAAAGGTTTAGTTTGAGAAAAGTATACGAATTACAAAAAGGAATGCAGATCCTTGTAGATGACGAAATACTGGAATTTGAAGAAATAAGAGGAGATAAAGCGATTTTTTACAACAGCTGGGGTATTGAGATAGAATATCCCGATTATCTTGATATAGACGAAATCGGAATATTGCTGACGGGAGACATGAAAGTGACTCAGGAAACCGCCACGCCAACCTTGTTTTGAATATTGATTCATGTTAAAATAATATTAAAATTATGTCAAAAGGACTATTATGGAGGTTTTAAAAAATTTTTCCATTAAAAAGATCTTAATTATCGGTATTACAGGAATGGTAGTCGGTTTTCTGTTTTACAGCGCTTATCTTTATTTTTTTATTACGGATATAAAACACAAAAGTATTTTAGAAGAAAAAACCGCTCACGTAAATATTCTTGTAAACAGACTTGAAGCAAAAACCCTGCAGATGCAGCAGTATGCAAAAGATATAGGTCTCAGTAAAAACAAAGAACTTCTTCAAAGAATTAAAAACGACTATCAAAGCGGTCTTAAAACCTTGGAAATAATCAAAAAACATCAGATTATCAACAATACTGATGATTTAAAAGCCGTTTTTTCAAGAATTTATAATGAATCTCTAAAACTAGCAAACACTTATCTTAACAATCAAAAAAATCTCGATTTAAAAATGCAGCTTGACAATGACGTAGAAACGTTTATAAACAATTTAAATAACATAAGCAATCTTCTAATAAAACAGTTTAAAAAGAAAAAAGAGCTTTTAAATAAAGATTTGGATTTTATCCTAATGGCGACTGTTGTTATCGCAATACTGTTTATTATTTTCGGATTTGTCCAATTACAAATCATTTATAAAACAATTATGTCCGCAATTAAAAAAACAAAAGTAAATATTTCCCAGCTCGCTGATTTGGATTTTTCAAAAGAACTCGAATACGATGCCAAAAATGAACTCTCAGAACTTGTTTTTTCACTCGAAAGTATGAGAAAAAGCCTTGTTTCCCTGTTTGAAAAACTCATAAACACAATACAAAGAAACGACAACGTTTCAAACACGATACTAAATATTTCAAAATCCCTTGAAGAAATCATCACTCAAACTAAAGAGCATTCTGATACCAGTTATGAAGAAAGCAATGAAGTTGCAGAAAAAATAGAAGTTGTGGAAAAGAAAATAATCCAGTCTCAAAAAGAAGTTAAAAAAGCTTTTGATAATATTCAAAAAGTACAGACTCTAATGCAAAAACTCGAAAATGTAATAAATATAAACGTTGAGAATGAAAACAAATTAAGTGAAAGAATCAAATCTCTTTCAAATTCCGTAGAAGAGATGAAAAATATTTTAAACATTATCAATGATATTGCCGAACAGACTAATCTGCTTGCTTTAAATGCCGCTATAGAAGCCGCCAGAGCGGGAGAACACGGAAGAGGATTTGCCGTTGTCGCAGATGAGGTAAGAACACTTGCCGAAAGAACACAGGAAGCTCTTAATGAAATAAACTCAAGTATTTCAAACCTTCTGAGCACATCCGATGAAGCAGCTAAAGAGATGGATACTATTACAAACGATATAAGCTCTTTAACAACAATTTCCGGCGAAGTAAACAGTTCTGTAATAGAAGTAAGCGAAGTTATGACCAATACCAATAAAGTATTTGATGAAAGCGTAAAAGAGTTTGAAGAGAGTGAAAACGCTATTTTAAATATCAAACATCATATAGAAAAAATTAATGAAATGGTAAACGAAAATAAAAAAGAAATCGACGTCGCTTATAAAAAAGCGGAAGAATTAAAAGAAATTTCAAAATCTTTAGGAGAAGAAATAGTTAAATTCAGAATTTAACATTTCTTCCTATTTAAACTCCACTTTTACAATTTTTCCAAACTTTAGTCCATTGCCTACAAGTTCGACTTTATAGCTTGTTATATACTGAGTGTCAGGAATATTCCAGATTTTATAAATTTTAAAATTGCTTTTTTTACCGTTTATGTAAACATGTTTGTTTTTAATCGATCCGATATCTTCTATAGGAACATAAACTGTAAGTTTCTGTTTTGATACATCGTCTACTTCCGCTACTAAAACGCCTGGTGCCACGTAGTCGTTTTTATTAACGTAAATTTTATACACATAACCGTTTGCTTTTATATTCTTTTTGTTGATAATGTCTTTTATTTTATCGATATTTGCGGATGTGTTGTCTAATTGAGACTTTAAATTTAAAAGCTGGTTTAAGGCATTCATATAATCGTAAAACTTTAAATCTTTTTCCATTTGAGATTTTGTTTTTAAATTTTTATATTTTTCATAAACGTTTTTTTTTCTTTTTACTATCTGCTGCTGGTTTTCAATTTCTTTTTTTAATATTTCATACTGTAGCTTCAGATTGTTCAAATCTATTTTATTTTGCCTGTCGTCTATTTTTACAATTATTTTATCTGTTATATTTTTAGCTTCAAGTGTTTTTTCCGATTTCACTACAGTACCGGAAACCGCCGCTTTTATCTTATATTTTTCAAAAGGCTGTACTTTAGCTTCATACGCCATACAGACTGCGGCTATACTCAAAAACATAAACGTTTTTTTCATTGTTTTCCTTTTTCTTAAATTGCTTCCGCCATTTTTTCGTATTCTTCGCTTTCTCCTTTTATGAAAGCCTGAACAATAGGATTTTTAGAATTTTTAAATTCCTCAACGGTGCCGTATTCAATAATCTCACCGTTATAAAGCATTGCAACGTAATCTGCGCTTTTAAACGTTTCTTTTAAATCATGAGATATCACTACGCTTGTCATATTATAATTTTTTGTAAGACTTTCTATCATTCTTGTAATCTTATCGCTGATAATAGGGTCCAATCCGCTTGTAGGCTCGTCATAAAGAACATATTTAGGTTTTAGAATAATAGCTCTTGCCGTAGCGGCTCTTTTTCTCATTCCACCGCTTAATTCATGGGGAAACAGACCTGCAACTCTTTGCGCTTCCAAACCGACCATTTCAAGAGTGTCGTATACCCTTTGTTTTATTTCCTCTTTAGAAAGTTTAGTATGTTCAACAAGCGGAAACGCGACGTTGTCAAAAATACTCATACTGTCAAAAAGCGCGCCTTCCTGGAATGTAAACCCTACTTTTTTCCTGATTTCATAAAGTGTTTTGATATCAGCTTTTCCGACATCAACTCCGTCTACCAGAACTTCTCCGGCAGTCGGCTTTAAAAGTCCTACGATATGTTTAATTATCGTAGATTTACCCTGTCCAGACATTCCCAAAATATAAGTCGTTTTATTGTCTTCTATTTTTAAATTGACGTCTTTTAATACAGTTTTTGTTCCGAATACTTTTTTCAGATGCTTTATTTCTATCATTGAAAACCTTAAAAGTTTTTTAAACATTTTATCAAAAATATGGTATAATATATATAAATATAACGAAGGAGGCGGTCATGAAAATCAATGAATTTAACACTGCCTATTTAAACAACAACACATCTAAAATAGACAGCGACATCCAAAAAATAGCCGACCCTTCAAAAGTAATGAAAAACGTTAATGCATTTATACAGGATGTTTATGAAAACGATATTAATACTTCATTACAGGAGATAAACAATTTCAATAACGCAATTGGATTTGTGCAAACAGCCGACGGAGCGTTAAACAGTATAAGGGACGATTTAAATCAGATTAAAACACTGCAGGTACAGGCGAATAACGCAACGCTCAACAGCGATAATCTGTCAGCTGTAAATTCTCAGATAAACAAACTTTCTGAAAACATAAACAACACGCTTACCCAAACTGTTTATAACGATAAAAACGTTTTCGGAAAATTTGATTTTAACGGCACTATAATTGATACGTCTATGCCTGAATTTGATATTAACAATATAAATGATTTCGAAGATTCTTTAAATAATGCGAGAAATTTCATTGGCGCATTCACAAATGAAGCGCAGTCCAAAATAAATAATTTGTCCGAATATGTGCTAAACACTTCAAAAGCCAAAAGCCAGAATGAAACGGATCTGTCAAAAACAGTTACCGATTTAAAAAACAACGAGCTTAAACTAAACGCACAGCTTTTAGCTCAGGCACACAGTATAAATGCCAATACTCAAAGCTTAATGAACCTTTTAAACGGAGGCTAAAAATGACAGTTAGCAGCTATTATCCTATAAGCTATTTACCTACATATCCGTATAACACCGAACCTATTACATTTAACAGCGACTATATTAACAATTTAATATCACTAGGAGTTACGGATTATTTTTCACCTACACAGTTTGTTACAAACCCTCTGTTTGCAAATGTAGACAGTTTCAATCAAAACGTAGGTATCTTACAAACAGCCACTTCTTCACTCGAAAAAGTATTGACACTTATTGATGATTTAAAAAACATCAATGACCCTACACAGGATATTATTAACCAGTTTGAAACTGAAATAAACGATATTTTAAAAAACACTACTTACGATAATTTAAACGTATTTGACCAAACATTAAATATTGACGGTCAAAATGTCAATCTGAGTGTTCCTTTATATAATCCTGATACATATACTATAGAAGAATATGAAAAAGTCATCAGCGATAAATATAATTCACTCTATTCAACACTTCAAAATTTAACATTCACACTTCCTACCCAGACAACATTCAACCCTTACAGTATTTATTACCCTACTTCGACGTATCAGGCGTTTGATTATTCTACAATCAACCCGGAAACCCTAGAGTTACTGTTGCTATAACAATCACTTATTTTTAATATTTTTGTAACAAAAATGTAATTTTTTCGGTATAATTTATGTTGAAATATCAACAAAGGAGAGAAAATGAAAAAGCTATTTGCTTTTCTAGTGATTCTAGGAATGTTTTTAACGTCGGCAAGTGCTGATTTGCTTAAAGACGTTCAAAGTCGCGGTGTATTAAAGGCAGGTGTGAAATATGACTTCCCGCCGTTCGGTTTTGTTAACGCTAAAGGTCAGGTTGTAGGATTCGACATTGACCTGGTTAAATATATTGCAAAAAAATTAGGTGTTAAACCTGAATTTACCCAGGTTACTTCTAAAACAAGAATTCCGATGGTACAAAGCGGTACTATCGATATAGCCGCAGCTAGTATGACTCACAAAGTTAAAAGAGATTTACCAATCGATTTTACAATCAGCTACTATTTTGACGGTCAGTCAATTTTGGCAAGAAAAGACTGCAAAGCTAAAAGCTACAAAGATTTCGCAGGTAAAAGAGTCGGTGTAATTCAAGGTGCAACAAGCGGTGACAACTTCAAAAAAGTATGTCCTAAAGTTAAACTTGTATATTTCCAAGAATACCCTCAAGCTATTATGGCTTTAAAAAGAGGTAAAATCGACGCAGTTTCAACTGACTACACTTGGTGTGCGACTCAGGCAAAAAGATCTCACGGTCAATTCAAGGTTATCGGTAAACCGTTTACATTCGAACCTTACGGAATGGGTGTAAGAGAAAACGAATCTAACTTCAGAGACGCAGTAAACTTCGCTATTCAAGACGCAGTTAGAGACGGTACTTACCAAAGACTTTACAAAAAATGGTTTGGTACTGAGCCTAACAGACTTCCGGAAGTTTGGCCTAAATAATTTAAAATCCCCTCTTTTGGGGAAAAAATCAAAAAGGTAATTAAATGGGTTATGAATTTGATTGGGGTGTATTAATTGAATATAAAGGCCTGCTTATTCAAGGTCTTATTACTACTATTAAACTTTCTGTATTAGGTATATTTTTTAGCTTTTTAATCGGTTCTATCGTAGGAATCGGAAGAGCGTCAAAAAATTTCTGGCTTTCATTATTTTCCAGTTATTATGTTTAAAGTTTTAGAAACATACCGCTTATTGTTCAAATGTTTTTTATCTATTTTACATTTACACTGTCTCAAATTTTTCCTTTTTTAAACAGTTGGGGCAAATTTCTGCATATTCAGGATGTGGATGCGTTTTTTTCAGCGCTACTTGCTCTTATTTTATATACCGGAGCGTATATTGGTGAAGTTGTAAAAGCAGGTATAAACTCTATTCCGAAAGGACAGTTTGAAGCTGCCCAGTCACTCGGAATGAACAGATTCCAGGTTATGTGGTATATAATATACCCTCAGGCCATAAGAATTATTATTCCGCCTCTTACAAGCCAGTTTTTAAATCTTATTAAAAACTCGTCATTAGCTATGACAATCGGGGTTGCGGAACTTACATTTGCAACGCAGCAGATAGATGCGGAAACATTCAGAGGATTTGAAGCGGCAACAGCAGTTACAATACTCTACATTATCTTAACACTGTCAACCTCATTCGTTATGAATTTAGTTGAGATTAAGTTCTCAAAAGGTGTTAAAAATGCTTAAAAACATTGAAAACTATTTTAAAAAACACAAAGTCCAGTTTTGGATATTCAACATAATTGTAATTGCAACGCTGCTTAAAATATTCCAGATGATTGCATATCCAGAAACGCATTTTGAAGAAATATTTACAAAAGACAACATGAGATTTCTTTTCTTTGGAAAACCAGGTGAAATAGGAGGACTTGCTCTTACTTTCATATTAGCGATTACTTCTATTTTTCTAAGTTTTATAATCGGATCTATTTTCGGTATCGCAAGATGGAGTAAAATCAAAATAATTAAAATTCCTGCAATTTTATATATTGAACTTTTACGTGCGACACCTTTACTTATGGTAATATTCTGGGTGTTTTTTGCCATACCTGTATTTTCTATGGCATTTTTCCATACTCAGGCTCACGTATCGCCAACTGTAGCGGCGATTATAGCCTTTACACTATTTACCAGCGCTTATGTAGCGGAAATAGTAAGAGCCGGTATAAATTCTATTCCTAAAGGACAGTTTGAAGCTGCCAAATCTTTAGGATTTAATTCAACACAGACATTTATACATATAATACTGCCACAGGCATACAGAAAAATGATACCTGCGTTCGTATCGCAGTTCGTGGCTCTGTTCAAAGATACATCTTTAGCATACACCATCGGTGTTATCGAATTTTTCAGAGCAGCGACAATTATAAACAACAGATTATATTTAAGTTTTGAAATATTCAGTTTTGTCGCACTTGTTTATTTCAGTATAGCATTCAGTATGAGTAAATTTTCTCATATGTTAGAAAAAAAAGTAGAAAAACAGCTTAACGCATAGGAGATTTGATGGAACAAATTATACAAATGAAAGACATTGAAAAATATTACGGTAACTTTCATGCTTTAAAAGGTGTAAATTTTAATGTTGACAAAGGTGAAGTCGTTGTAGTCTGCGGACCTAGCGGAAGCGGTAAATCTACACTTATCCGCTGTATCAACAGACTTGAAGATATTGACAGCGGGAAAATAATCGTTGACAATCAAGACCTTTATGACAAAAAAACTAATATTAACAAGCTTCGTCAGGAAGTCGGAATGGTTTTCCAGCATTTCAACCTGTTTCCTCATTTAACAATATTAGAAAACATAACTATTGCACCTATTAAAGTAAAAAAAATGCCAAAAAAAGAAGCCGAAGAGCTTGCAATGAAACTGCTTGAAAGAGTTAAAATACCTCATCAGGCAAATAAATATCCAAGCGAGCTCAGCGGTGGACAGAAACAGAGGGTTGCAATTGCCAGAACTCTTGCAATGAAACCTAAAATTATTCTTTTCGACGAACCGACAAGCGCACTTGATCCGGAAATGATCGGAGAAGTACTTGACGTTATGAAAGAACTCGCAAGGGAAAATTATACAATCGTATGCGTTACGCACGAAATGGGATTTGCAAGAGAAGTCAGTGACAGAATCGTGTTTATGGATGCAGGTGAAATAGTAGAAGAAAACACGCCTGAAGAGTTCTTTAACAATCCTAAAACCGACAGAGCAAAAAAATTCCTAAGTGAGATATTGCATCACTAATACAGTAAAAAAAGGTAAAATATCATTACCTTTTTTCAATCTTTAAACTAAAAAAACAAAGGAGTAAAACATGAAAAAACTATTAATCGCAATATTAGCGTTAGCATCAATGCTTTTCGCGGCTGATTTTAACGTATGGAAAAATTCGACGCTTCACTCAATCGTACAAAAAGGTGAACTTAGAGTATGTCTAGAACCTGGGTACGTTCCGTTTGAAATGAGAGACAAACACGGAAGAATAATCGGTTTTGACGTGGATATTTCTAAAAAAATGGCAAAAGACATGGGTGTAAAACTTAAACTTGTTCCTACTGCATGGGACGGTATCATTCCTGCACTTATGACAGGAAAATGCGATATCATTATTTCAGGTATGACTATTACTCAAAAAAGAAACTTAAAAGTAACATTTACTAATCCTTATTTCCTAGTAGGTCAAACACTACTTGTCAACAAAAAACACAAAGGTGTAAAAAGCTATAAAGACTTAGACAAAAAAGGTATGGTAATTACTACTAAATTAGGAACTACCGGAGAAATAGCTGCTAGAAGACTTTTCAAACACGCTACAATTAAAACATTCGACAGTGAAAGCGCTGCGGTTCAGGAAGTTCTAAACAACAGAGCTGATGCATTCATTTATGACAAACCTTACAACGAACTGTTTATGGCTGGCAAAGGAAAAGGTAAACTTATTTTCTTAAGACAAGATTTAACTTATGAACCGTTAGGATTTGCTATCAATCACGGCGACCCTGATTTTCTTAACTGGCTAAACAACTTCTTAAGACAAATTAAACACGACGGTACTTATCAAAAATTCTACAACAGATGGTTTAGAAGTACTGACTGGTTGAAAAGAGTGCAATGAAAAAGTCTATTATAAGGGATAGAAAATTCGGGCAGCTTATTGCCCTTCTTTTTTATGTGCTGCTTGGATGGTTTTTATATCAGGCTGCAAGTAAAATAAACTATACATGGAAATGGGATATGATCCCAAAATATTTCGTGTATAAACAAAAAATACCTCTTACCTCACCTTGTGACGGAACCCTAAAAATTACAAAAAATCAGGCTAAAGTAATATGTGATGAAAATCATGTGGTAAAAACATATAATATCGCAGGATATAAGCTTGAATTTAAAAACGGGGAATACGTTTATCAGGGTGACGAATTTGCTTACAAACAAAAACTGGAACCCGGACCGTTTATTTTAGGTATATGGGTTACAATTAAAATATCCATTATTTCTATGATTATAGCTTTTATCATTGGTTTAATCATATCGATAATGAGACTAAGCGGTATTCCGGCTCTTGATTATATCGGAAGCGTATATGTAACCGTAATAAGAGGAACTCCTCTGCTCGTGCAGCTGTTTATTTTTTATTTTATAGTTGCAACGATATTTAACCTGCCGAGATTCTGGGCAGGGGTAATGAGTTTATCTATCTTTTACGGCGCATATATCGCCGAAATATTAAGAGGCGCCATTCAGTCTATAGACAAAGGACAGCATGAGGCTGCAAAATCTTTAGGATTTACCTCTATTCAGAGAATGCAGCTTATAATACTTCCTCAGGCACTTAGAAAGGCGCTTCCTGCATTAGTTGGTGAACTGATATCATTAATCAAAGACAGTTCATTGGTATCTATTATTTCTATTACCGACCTTACGAAAGTAGGACGCGAAATAGTTGCTAATACATTCTCGCCATTCGAAACATGGCTGACTGTCGCGGCATTATATTTAATGCTTACTTCCATTCTTAGTTTCATAGGACACAGACTTGAGAAAAAAATGAAAGCAAAAGGCGGTATTTGATAAACTTCGCCGACTTTTTGCTCCTTATTGTTGCAATCTTCTGGGGTGTAACATTTAAACTGGTACAAAACGCCATTGCGGATATGCCGGTTTTTATTTTTCTTTTCTGGAGATTTTTCTTGTCGTTTTTACTTATGTTTATACTTTTTTACAAAAAAATCTCTTTTGATAAAGAAAGTTTAAAAGCCGCATTGTTACTGGGTATTTTTAATTTTTTGGTTTTTTCTTTTCAGACTTTCGGGCTTCTTTATGCACCCTCATCTGTAGTTGCGTTTATAACTGGCTTATATGTAATACTTACACCTATAGTTGCTTTTTTTATATTTAAAAAAAGAATTTCTCCATATGCCATAATAGGGGTTATTTTGGCTTTTTTAGGAATATACCTACTTACCGGCGCTAATATTGGAAGTTTCGGAAAAGGCGAACTGTATACATTTATAGCTACGGTATTTGTCGCTCTGCACATTAACTATACAGATATATTCAGTAAAAAATACAATCTTTACACACTCGTAACATTTCAGTTTCTGGCAGTGGCTTTGCTTAGTCTGATATTTATACCTTTTGAAAAAGGCAGCGTAACTTTCAGCAAAGACGTAATTATTGCGTTAACGGTAACGGTACTGTTTGCAACAGTATTTGCTTACTTTATACAGACATACGCACAAAAATTCACCACTTCAACGAAAACAGCTATCATATTCGCAATGGAGCCTGTAAGTGCTGCTATTTTTGCATACTTTTACGGAGAAACACTTTCTTTAATACAAATCACTGGAGCAGTTTTGGTTATATTGGCAATGCTGATATCGGAGCTGGGAGATTTATTCTTTAGAAAATTCTTTTAATTTATCTATATTTTTTATTAAAAACTTCTTTTGACCCAACTTTTCAAGTATTCCTTCATTAATCATTTCATTAATAAAAGTAGAAAATCTCTGTCTGCTCATTCCTAAAAATGAAGCTGTTTCTTCCATTGTGCAATGTACGTCCAATAAAATACCCTCTTCTTTTTTTATACCAATACTAAATGCTAAATCCAAAAGAAATTCGCTTATTCTTTCTTTGGAACTTTTAAAAGCTAGGGATTTTAATATATCTCTTTCTATTTCAATATTTTGATTTAAATTGTTAAGCAATACGTTACAAAAATCCGTATTTCCAAACAGCTCAATAAAATGATGAGATTCAAGAAAATAAAATTCGCTGTCTTTTTTGGCATACACCATAATATCATTATTGCAAAAACAAAAATTATTTTTATGCAAAAAATATAAAATAAGCTCTTTATTGTTTTCTATAAGTGATATTTTAAGCTCACCCTCTTTTAAAACAAGAATTCTAGGGGTTTCAGGGTAACATACCTCCCCTTTTTTTAAATATCTTTTTGGAATATTGGAAAAAACATCTTCACTGAACAGCTTTTCCAACTCTTTAGAAGCGATTAATACTCTGCAATTTTCCATTTTGTCACATCTTTTACATTTTTTTTATTCATAGTGAATTATAATTCATTATGAATTATAACAAAAAACAAGGAGGAAAAGATGAAATTCAGATATTTAGCATTAAGTTTGGCAATCGCCGGAAGCTTTGCATACGCCCATACATTTAAACTTGCAAATACAATTAAAGGTATGGGGCCAAAAGTTGCAGAGCTTAACAAAATGTGCAGATCTTACGAAAAATACGTAAACTATATTACACCGGATCAGTTAAAAGACTGGATGAAAAAAGACAAAGATTTCACTATAGTTGACGTTAGAAGCGTTGATGAAATGAAAGCGGGAGAAATTGACTGGCCTGATTATGACGAATATCCTTTAGGACAGGTTCCTGTATATGCTGCAATGGGTGCGTTCAAACCTAATCACGTATATGTGTTTTTATGTGCAACAGGACACAGAGCGGTAATTGCAGGAGGACAGCTTGTAAAATGGTTCGGTATACCTAAAAAAAACGTATACGTACTTAGAGGAGGAATAAACGGATGGCTTAACACAGGTTACAGCGTGGTTAACAAAGTTACTGAATTTGGAGGATTTAAAGGATTAAAAGCTGTAGAACATCCAAAAGAGCCTATTATATTAGACCAGTTCTAATTAAATTACAAATTCCACATTCCCCAGGCCGTCTGGCCTGCACTTATCCCTCCGTCATTTATAGGTATGTTTTTATTAAAATATACCTTTTTATTTTTAATGTTTTTTAATACCTGCGTTAACAGGGTTTTATTTTGAAACACCCCTCCTCCGACAATAATATCCAAATCATACATATCTGAAATTTTAACTATACTCTGTACCAGAGAATTTATAAACACTGATGAGACAAGTTCAAAACTGCCCTTGTTTTTAGCCGCGAAGTTTAACATCTCAATAAAATCAATTTCTTTGTTTATTTCAAAATTAACAATTTCTTTTATTTCCGGATTATAGTTTTTTTCTATTAAAAGCCCGCTCATACCTTCCCATTCGTTTCTTTCTATCATTCCGGCAAGGAAAGCCACCATATCAAAAATTCTTCCCATAGAAGAAGTTAACGGGAAATTGCCTTTTGAAAGATTTTTTGCAATTTTATAATTTTTATATATTTTGGCTAAATCGTCGTTTAATAAAGCCACAGCCATGTTAGCCGGATTTTTTACAGCCTTTTCCCCGCCTATCAATTTAAAAGGTTTAAAATAATGAATTCTCTCATAACTATGCCTGTTACAAATAAATACTTCACCGCCCCAAATACTTCCGTCATCACCGTATCCTGTCCCGTCAAATATAAAAGCAAGATAATCTCCCTCTAAATCATATTCAAACATTGTCGCAAGCGCATGAGCATAATGGTGCTGCAGCTGATAAATTTCTTTATTTTGATTAAGAGCCCATTTTGTAGATTCGTAATAAGGATGTTTATCACATATTATCACATCTTCTTTAAAATCATAAAGTCTTCTGAATGTATCAATGGTCCTTTCAAAATATTCTATACTGCCAAGCGTACCCAAATCTCCTATATGAGGAGAAAGTATAAATTTTTCTTTAAAAGCAAGAGAAATAGTATTTTTTTGATTTGCCCCTACTCCTAAAATTGAGAATTGAGAATTGAGAATTGAGAATTTATTTATTTTTTTATTTTTATGTTTAGTAATATTTTCTTTACATTCTCCATTCTCCATTCTACATTCTACATTCTTCATTAATGGCGCATATCCTCTCGCACATCTCATTGTGATATACTCTCCGTCGCCTACCGCCTGGACAACACTGTCGTCACAGGCATTTATAATATCCCTGTTGTTGTCCAGGATATAATCGACTACTGTTCCGAGTTTATCTATTAATTCATCACTGTCTCTTATTATAGGTTCATCCGATATATTAGCGCTTGTAGCCACAATAGGAAAATCGATATATTCAAACAGAAGATAATGTATAGGCGTATATGGAAGAAAAACGCCGTATCTGTCTATTCCGTCAGCTATACCGTTTAATTCAACCTGTTTTTTAACCAAAGTAATAGGTTTTTCTTTAGAAGTTATTAAATTCACGTCATTATACGTAAGTTTACAGTATCTTTTAATAGTTTCAATATTTTTAAACATCATGGCAAACGGTTTGCTTGGTCTTTGTTTTCTGCGTCTTAATTCTTTTACTGCATTCTCATTTGTGGCATCACATACAAGATGAAACCCGCCCAGACCTTTTATTGCTACAATTTTTCCTTCTTTAATTTTTTCTGCAATGACTTCAATTTTTTTAATTCTCAATTCTCCATTCTCAATTCTCAATTCTTGCCATTTTCCATTTTCCATTTTACATTTTACATTTAATTCGGGTCCGCAGTCATAACAGCAGGTAGGCTCGGCGTGATAACGTCTGTCAAGAGGATTTGTGTATTCTTTATAACACTCTTCACACATTTTAAATTTAGCCATTGAAGTGTTTTTCCTGTCATACGGTATATCTTTAATAATCGTATATCTCGGTCCGCAGTTTGTACAGTTAATAAAAGGAAACAGATATCTTCTGTTGTTTTTATCAAACATCTCTTTGAGACACTCTTCACAAACAGCTATATCCGGAGAAATTGAAGTGGTTTTTGTAGTTTCTTTTGATTCTATTATCTGAAAATCGGTATAATTTTTGGCTCTTAAAACTGTCTCTTCTATAGTGTCGATTCTTGCTAAAGGAGGCAGATTGTTTTTTAGCTCATTTATAAAACGCTCTTTATTTTCACCCTCAATTTCAATTATTACACCGTCGGAAGAGTTTAAAACATATCCGCAAAGATTAAGTTTCTTGGCGATTTTATAAACGGTAGGCCTAAATCCTACACCCTGCACTATACCGTTTATTTTATATTTAATTCTCACGGCTGCGCCTTTTTTAAAATTATAACAACAATTAAAAAGGAGGAAAAAGGAAAAAGGAGAAAAAATGAAAAAAGCAACTTGCTTTCTCTGAAATTATACATCTTTAAAGTTAAAATGGCATTAACTCTTTGCATTTATTACAGCACTGCCGTATGCTTCTATTGGACCGCTGATAGGCAATGCTCTCGGAGTAAAAGTAGGATAATTTTTTTTGATACTTGTATAAATTTTATTTAAAAATTCTCCTTCAAACAGATCTCCCACAATTACGGCTCCGTCAAGCGGAGATTCTTTATTAACCTGTTCGTAAGTATTGCTTAAAAATTCAGCAAAACTCTCAACTACCCCGAAGCTTAAAAGATAATTGTCAACCCCGGCCAGTTTAAAACTCATAGCGGTTCTGATCGCCCATAGAGGATCAAGATTTTTATCTTTCATTTTATAATCTATTCTAGGACCTTTTTTAGCCATGGCAAAGTTGGCGTATTCCAATAATTTTTTATAAGCATCATCAATATTGTCGGCAAAACCTAAAACAATTCCGATTAGTCCCCACAAATATGCTATTCCCTGCGAGTCAGTATTTAAATCAGCCTTTAAAGCGTTTTTAAACAGTTCAGGCTCTTTATTTGAAAAGTTTTCAATAAGTTTCTCTCCTGTTTCGTTCATAACTTTTATTGCCGCAAACACATCTTCAAATTTTTCGAATTTAAAATTAAAATCAACATATTCAACCAGTCCGAACTTAGGAGAGTTAATCATTATTTTATTTTCGTCTTTTTTGTAAAATGCAAATCCCATCGTTACTTTATCTTCAAGATTCCATTGGTTTAATACGCCAAAATAACCTGCAAACGGAATTTTAATTTTGATTTCTTCAGTGTTTTCTGCTTTCTTTATTACCGTCTTATCGTCTTTGGATACGGCAATATAATTAGAATATGAGCCTTCTATATTTTTCCCCAAACATTTCTCATATTTCGGAAGAAGCCCTCTTTCACCGCTTTCAATAAGAATATCATGATTTCTCGTATCGGTAACAACCGCAACCGGAATTTCGTCATTATTGTCTATTTCAAATGAAAAATCATCATTTTTATCCGTTTTTTTAAGTCCCAACAGTTTTATATCGTTTTTTATCTCTTCACATAAAAGCTCCAATACCATACAGTCAGGCAGTTTTACAAAATAAGCCGGAACAGATAATCCGAATTCTTTTTTAAAACTTAAATTCGTTTTAAGTCTTACCAGCGGTTTTTCTATACTTGCCAATGCTTTGGCGTCACCGTCAAAACTCATAAAATATGTTGCGACAGCGGCCAAATCAACAGCAACAACCTGTTCTGCATCTTCTAAATCAGTAGTAACTTCATACCTGCCGTTCATTGTCTGAATATAAATTCTGCCTTCTTTTTTTAGTTTATCGGCCAAGTTTTCAAATTTTTCTTTCCATTTTTCATTTTCAATTTTTAACTTTTCATTTACATGATATCCGCACACTTCACAATGATGAAAAGGATTATAATAGTTTTCATTTTCCGGATCTTTTACTTCTTTTAAACATCTAGGGCAAGGAGCAACGTTAAGATCAGGAAAATCAATTTTAAGATCATTTTGAAATTCTTCAACAACTTCTGCATTTAATGACTTTAAAAATATACTCAAAGGCATTTCAGTTGATATTTTTCTGGAAAAATTATCTATATCGTTTTCGTTTCCTTCGATAAAAGCATATAAATTCTTAATATCTCTGCTTAAACCTAGTTTTATATTTAATTCTTTTGCCGCTCTTAGCAAAATTTTTTCTATTATTCCGTTATTGCTGTCCAGCTGGAAAATAAATTTTAATACCATATTTCATTCCTTTATTAATTATGTATTTCTAAACCTTTTAATGACTCTTCCGGAACTCCTCTTCTGTATGATTCTTTTGCTATCTGGGTTAAAGTAACATTTTCATTTTTAACTTTAGGCTCCACTCCCAGCTTTTTAAGTTCAGTAATTAAAATCTTTTCCATAAGTTCAGCCGCTTTTTGTACTTCAGGCGTAATAGAAAAAGTCGTATCTTCGCCTATCACAAAAGGAACAACGCCTATTATTTTAGTCTCAGGCAGATCTCCCATCATTTCTATCATTTGAAGCGTCTGCAGCATTTCAACCTCATGGGCACTCCCCTGCCAGCTTACACATTCCGGAACTTCCCTGAAATCAAAGAAATAAACATCTCCTATATTTGCTTCATCAACATCAACACAGTCAAACACAAATACTTTGTCGTATTCTGTAATAATAGGAATCAACCTTTGAGCTAGCGTTCCTCCGTCGATTATGTCAACCTGATGTGGGCCTTTAAATTCATACTTTTCATCAATAAAATTCGCTAAATGAACACCTATACCTTCATCTCCAAACAGTATATTACCTATACCAAGTACTAATATTTTCATAACAACCTTTCATATTAAAGTGAAAATGTAAGTGAGAAGTGAAGAATTAAAAAACATTTTTAACTTTTCACTTTTCACTGTATTTCCCCAAAGGGGAAAGAAAAATTAATGGTCTTCTTTTTCCCATTTCATTCCTGAGAAAATCGCATCCATACCGCCGTTTTTACCGAAAGCTGCATTATAAACAGCCATATAGATATGGATGAACACTACTACGATAATAGCCCACATAAAAATGTGATGCCAGATTCTGACATATGCAAGACCGCCAAAGAATGTTTCAACAGATTTAGCGAACGGATATAATGCCGCACCTAAACCGTTATGATAAACTTCGGCATAAAGAGCAAGTCCAGTAATCATAATTCCGTAAAAGAACACATACAGCATTGTATATGCCCAGAACTGTAACGGATTGTAAACACCTTTAGTATGAGGGTGTTTAGCTACTAATAAATAATATCCGATTTGCTGGAGAGCCACTTTAATATTAAACGCATCTTTTAGTGAAGCTCTTTCGTATTTTCCTTCTCTGAAAAAGAAGAAGAAAAATGTTTTGTAAAGAACTGCACCTATCATTGCAAATCCAAAAATAATATGCCATTCTCTGATATAAGCCTGAATAAATCTAGTTGGTTCAGATGAGACGTTGGCATATGTAATAAAAGGATTAGCAATGTACAATCCTGTTGCTATAAGAGCAAAAATTGAAATTGCTCTTATCCAGTGTTGCCATCTATATCCGGCAGAAAATTCTATTCCGCCGAGATATTCTCCCATAGGTTTTAAAAATTTCATTGTTAACTCCTTAACATGCGCCGTATAGCGGATCTACTTTAAACTCACCTAATTTTTTACCTTTAACGTCCATTACGTGAACCGCACAAGCAATACATGGGTCATATGAATGGATACTTCTAATAACTTCTAGAGGTCTAGCCGGATCTGCTAAAGTCATACCGATAAGGTTAGCTTCATAAGCACCTTTTTTACCTCTACCGTCTTCTGGACCTGCATTCCAAGTTGAAGGAACTACAGCCTGCCAGTTTTCGATTTTTCCGTTTTTAATTCTACACCAGTGAGATAACATACCTCTTGGAACGTCACCGATGTATCTACCTTTATATTCTTTAGTTTCATCAATAACATAAGGAGCTACTGTTGAATCGTCTTTTTTAAGGTTTTCTACAAGGTTGTTAAATGCTTCTAGACCGTAATCTGCAATTGTTTTAGTTTGAAGCATTCTAGCTGCTGTTCTTCCAAGTACAGTAAACAACGCTTCTGCAGGAAGACCTGTCTGAGCTAAGAACTCATTAACAACTTTCTGTACTTTTTTGTTTCCGGCAGCATAGTTAACTACCATACATGCTAGAGGTCCAACTTCCATTGGTTCTTCGTTATATCTTGGTGATTTAATCCAAGAATATTTACCTTTTTCGTTAACTACTTTAGTTTTAACAAGGTTTCCTTGTCCGTCAACACTTTCACCTTCAACATAACCTGTATATTCAGGCTCAGTTGTTTCATCGTATGGATGAGTAGGATTATCAAGGTTTTTATACCAAGAGTGTGTCGCTTCTTCAGTAATTTTGCTTTCATCGATTTGATAGAATTTACCTAAATCGAAATCTTTAATATAACCGCATGCATCGAATAACCATGAGTTTGGTCCAGTCTGCATTGTTTTGTATGTTAGGTAATTTCCTAAATTATTTTTCTGAACTACGCTTGGCTCATTTCCGTAAGCAGCGGCAGCCATTACGATATCAGCATAATAAGCTCTGTTTACGTAATCAGCAAGTTCTTTAAATTTAGTTAGATATTCACCAAGTCTTGCTGGGTCTTTAAGGTCCATAATACAAGTAACACCACCAACAGTAAGACTTTGCGGATGTGGGTTTTTACCACCGAAAATAGCCATCATTTGAGCTGCAATTCTTTGCATTTCAAGTGTTTTTAAGTAATGGCTAAGAGCAATTAGGTTTTGCTCAGGTGTAAATCTCATTGTTTTATGTCCCCAGTATCCGTTTTTGAACGGACCTAAGTCACCTTTCTCAGCAAATTTAGAAACTCTTTTTTGTACTTCTCTTAAATGATCTTCACCTGTTGCGATAGGCTCATAACCTTTAGGAACATATTTGAATGCTTCTTCGCTGGCTTTTTTAGGATCAGCTTTAAGTGCGCTGATAATATCAACCCAGTCAAGTGCATGTAATTGATAAAAGTGAACGATATGATCATGGAAGAATAGTGCAAAATCCATTAATGTTCTAGTTAATAATGCATTTAGAGGAGGTTTAATTCCTAATGCGTCTTCAACAGCTGTAATACCAGCTTTGTAGTGAGAATATGTACATACCCCACAGATTCTTTGTGTCATAAATCCTGCGTCTCTAGGATCTCTACCTTTTAGAATAACTTCGATACCTCTCCAAAGTGTCGCACTTGAGAAAGCGTTTGTAATTTTATTATTTTCATCAATAACTACTTCAACTCTCAAGTGACCTTCAATTCTAGTTATCGGGTCAATTACTACTCTTTTTGCCATTTATTACTCCTTAGGATTTTTAATTGCGCTAAGTGCCGCATGTGCTGCAATTGCTACACCAGCTACTGTTAAAATTGTTACGCCGTATTTATCTGCTGTTGCGTCAGCTAAAGGCGAATCATATTTTTTATTTGCAAGAGGTTCTTCGTATGGAGCCATAGAATCCCAGAAATCTGGTTCACTACAACCTATACAACCGTGTCCTGCCTGTACAGGCCAAGATGTATGCTGGTTAAATCTTTCTCTTGAACAGTTGTTAAACGTATAAGGACCTTTACATCCTACTTTATATAAACAGAATCCGTCTTGTGCGCCTTTGTCTCCAAATTCTTGAACAAACTCACCTGCATCGAAATGCCCTCTTCTTTCACATAAATCGTGAATTCTAAGTCCGTATGCGAATTTAGGTCTGTTGAAGTTGTCAACTGCAGGTAACTGTCCGAATAAAATTACATATAAAATTGTACCTACGATATTTTTAGCACTTGGAGGACATCCAGGTACGTTAATAACAGGCTTGTTAATTACTTGATATACACCTTTTGCACCAGTTGGGTTTGGAGCTGCCGCTTGGATACCACCAAAGCTTGAACAAGTACCAACTGAAATAACAGCTGCAGCGTCATTTGCCGCTTTTCTAACTAATTCAAGACCTGTTTCAGCGAATGGTCCGATTGTTAAAAATTCACCGTCCATATTTGTAGGAACACCACCTTCTACACATAAGATGTATCTTCCTTTAAATTTAGACATACCTTCTTTTAAGTTTTCTTCAGCTTGCCATCCGGCTGCTGCCATAATAGTTTCATGATATTGAAGATTGATATAGTTAAATATCAAATTATCAATTGTAGGAGCATCGCTTCTGATTAAACTTTCACTACATCCAGTACATTCTGCTAGGTTTAGCCAGATTACCGGAAGTCTGTCACTTACTTCTGCCGCTTCGGCAATTAATGGAGTAAATGATGTAGGAAGGCTTAACATTGCAGCCATTGCTGCAGACCATTTTAGAAAATCCCTTCTTGTAAATCCGCTCTCTTCAAGCATTTTAGAAACGCTTTTTTCTCCGATTCCCGGAAGTTTTTTGAGAGCTTCTAATCTCTCTTTTACTCTTTGTAAAGTTGCTTCATTCATTTTGTCCCTCCGAAATAAATTTGCTCAATGTTTATTATACATAAATAAACATTCATTTTTCAATAGATATTAAAAAAATTTATATCAATGGGACATACAAACGGCACAAATGTCAAAACATCTGAATATTGAATCAACATATTCGCTGTTTTCATTCATTAACGCCGCCTGTGCGGCTGCAGGATTTTCTTTAGAAGAAGATGCAAGGTTAAACTGCGTAGGAACTATAATATTATAGTTTTCGATTTTTTCATTTTTTATTGATATTTCATGGATTAAGCTTCCTCTTGGAGCTTCAACGGCAACTTTTGCAGTTCCGTTTTTTATTTCCGGTTTGATAAAAGACGGCTCGCATAAATCTATTTTATCAATCTTTTCCATAATATATTCTAAAAGAATTAATGGCTCATATACCCTTGCGGCCATTCTTGTATAGATGGAATCACCTAACTGTTCATAAATTTTTTTTATATTTTCATTTCCGTTCACAATGGCTCTTGCCAGTGGTCCCACTTCATAAAATTCATTCTTATATAAAGCGTTTTTGCTTAAAGATCTGTTTTTTTCTTCCGTAACAAACTCATAATCCCCGTTACTTTTAAAAACTGCCGATTCACCTAAAACCAAAAATCTGTTTAAACTTTTACCTATATTTTTAGGGAGGTTTTCAAAAAAAAGCTCCAAATCTTTAGAATAAACTTCTTCATCCATTATTTCATTTTTATACTCATCAAGGATTTCTTTAATTAAATCTTTAAGTCTCATAATTTCCATATAAGTCGGATCGCATGTGACTCCCCCAGGAATCATATAAGAATTATGAGGAAACTGTCCGGCAAGCATTGCAATTGCTTTAGATATCTTAGAGGAAAATTTTACAGCTTTGAAAATATAGCTTTTATCTTTTACCTGAGTCGGAAATATAGTAATATAAAACCATTTGATATGATTTTCGACAATTTCCAAAAGAGTTGTTATTTCTCTAAAAATCTGGGCTTTTTGAGAAATTTTCGCTTTAAAGACTTTTTCAATAGCCTTTACTGTAGCATATAAATGAGAATGGCCGCAAATACCGCATACTCTGGGATTGATTACAAGAGCGTCCATAAAATGCCTGTTTTTCAAATAGTCTTCAATACCGTGATACTGCCAAAATTCTATTTCTACAAACTCTACTTCTTTATCACCGTGGATTTTTAAAGTAGCTTCTCCTTCTATTTTATTTATGATCTTTTTATTAATTTTCATTTTTATCCCCGCATTTATAATTAATGAGTTTGCAGCTGAGTCTTTCGTTATTCAAACTTTTTGCTATTCCGCTTAACGTCAGATACGCCCTTTTGCTGACACCTAAAGGAATATTTGCCGGAATTCCCATAAAGGTATCTGTTTTAAACAGTTCGTTTTTAGGGAAATTGGCTTCAGTACATCCAAAACAAGGAGTCCCGGCTCTCGGTTTGGAACTCACCTCATTCCACAGCACTTTATTACAGCTGCTATGCGTAAACGGACCCTGGCAGCCTTGAAAATAAAACAGACACCCTTCTTTGGTACCAAATTCCTCGGCATCAATTTTCCATTCGAAATATTCGTTTCTGGTACATCCCATATGTGATGTATAAGCAAAAATATCTTTAGGCCTGTTTAATTCATCCAGTTCTATTTTTTTGTCTTCGCTTACCATGTCCATTACAAACGCTATCCAGTCCGGATGAGGAGGACAGCCCGGAAGATTTATAATTTTATCCCTGCATTTATGATAATGTCCCCTGTTTTCCCTGTTAAACATCAGCCCTTCGCCGTATATACCTCCGTAAACCGCACATGTACCCAAAGCCAAAACTTTTTTTGCTTTAAAAAAGAGCTTTGAAATCAATTCATTTAATGAAAATCCAAGCCTAGGATAATTTAACTTCAAAGCTCCTTCGACAATAAGCAGATCGCAAGATTGAATTTCAAATTCTTCGGACAGAAATATAGGATGATATTTAAAATCGATTTTATCAAAAAGAGAAGAAATCTCTTTGTAATTAAGAAACGAATGGGTACAGCCGTAACATGTTACCGCATCAATCCATATAACTTTAAGCTTTGAGCGCATTGTATATATTCTCGCTTACAGGTTCTACATATTCCAACAGAGGTTTAGAAAGAATACCTTCTTTATTTAAAAACGCCAGTCCTCCCACATATCCCATAAAAAGACCGAACGCCGCAAAAAAATCCTGGTTTTTAAGCTCTTTTTTTCTTACACCTTCTTCAAAAAATATCATAATTTCCGTTACAAAAGCAGATACGCAGAGCATTCCCTCACATCCGTTTGCAAATATTTCTTTATTGGACAGGTAAACTCTCATAAAATAATCCACTAATTCCGGCGCGTTTAAAGCCATATTAAAATAGAGTTCGACAATATGTCTTATTTTTTCTTTGCTGCTTATATCCATTTCGTTTATTTTTCTGATTTCATCTCCGAATTTTTTAGAAGTATAAATCAGCAGTTCCTTGGCTAAAGACTCTTTAGAAGGAAAATAATTGTACATATTTCCAACACTCATTCCCATTTCTTTCGCTATATCAGCGATTGTAGTATTGTAAAAACCTTGCTTGGCAAAAAGATTAAGAGCAGTTTTCATTATCAGTTCTTTTTTTTCTTCTTTACTCACTTTTACGCCTTTTTTTCTATTATTATAATATAATTTCATAAATAAGTCGTTTTTAGATAACTTTTTATTATAAAAAAGGTTGCTAATATTACATTTTCAGATAAATATTTAAAGGATTGCTATGCATGAATATTCAATCGTAGACTCTTTGCTCCAATTAGCGGAAGAAAACGCAAAAAAACACAATGCGAAATTCGTAACTAAATTAGAAATAAAAATAGGTATATTAAGCGGCGTAGAGCCTGATTTATTGAAAACAGCTTTTGAAACGTTTAAAGAAGGCACAATGTGTGAAAACGCCGAATTTGTTATGCACATTCAGCCGGTTGTAGTTGAATGTAAAGAATGCGGAGAAAAAAGCGAATTGAAAAAAGACGAATATCTCTGTCCTAAATGCAATTCTCCCCAGATTAAAATAATAGACGGCGAAGACATGTATCTTATGAGTATGGAACTCGAAATGGATGAAGACTCCTAGCAAATTCTAGGAGCTATCTTAATTTCGAAAAGATTTCTTTTTATATATAAATTACCCGTGGAAGAATCAAATTCCACTTCTTCGGGTAAAAATTCGTTTATATCCTCAATATTGTTAATTGATATTTTTCTTTCAAAAAATTTTTCAACAACTACGTTTGTGCTGTAAAGTTTAGTATCGTTTCCAAAATGATATTCAACCATTGCGTCAAATTCGCAAAAATTATCATAATCCCTGATTTTAGAATGCCAATTCTCAAGGAAAAACTCCAGAGCCTCCAAACCTCTCATTTTCCCCTCCTTTAAAATATTAATTAACAAAAATCTGCTAAAAGTCCGGCTTTTAACTGCTGATAAATTTCTTCACCTGCAAATTTTCTGACAATTTCAAGTCCGAAACATATTGCAGTCCCAGGCCCTTTAGAAGTAAGCACATTTTTATCCTCTACAACTTTAGCGTCACTTACATAACCTTCTTTTCTAATATTGCCTTCCCATCCCGGATATGCGGTATAGTTATCTTTTAACACTCCTGCTTTTTCCAATGCATAAGGAGCTGCGCATATGGCACCGACATATTTGCCTTTTTTATCCATTTCTTTAAGAAGATTTTGTGTGGCTTCATCTTCTGCAAGATTAATGGCCCCCGGAAGCCCCCCAGGCAATACAACAAGGTCCAATTCATCCGCATTTACGAGTTCAATCTTAGTGTCCGGAATAACCCTTACATTGTGAGCACCGTAAATAACGTCACCGCCTACTCCGGCAACTATTACATTTAATCCGCCTCTTCTCATTACGTCTATTAAACTCATCGCTTCAATTTCTTCAAATCCGTTTGCCAAAGGAACACATACGTTTACAGCCATTGCCTACTCCTTTTTTAAAATATTATATCAAATTTAAGACTTAAATTTATTCGTTTCGTCTTTTAACGTATTCAAAATATTTTTTAGAGTATTTGAAACGTTTTTTAAATTTTCCCCAACTTCCCTGCTTCTTTTTGCCTGCACATACAAATCTTCGGACGATTTAAGAAGCATATCGATATTCTCAGTTGTTTTTGCACTCTGTTCGGCGGCGTTTTCAACATTTTCTATAGTTTTATCGAGATTGTTTTTTGTAAGATTAGTTTCTTCTGTAAGCATTGTGGCAATTTCAAGAATCTCATTTGCTTCACTGGCATTATGCTGGATTTCCTGTTCTATTTCTTCTATGCCGCTTACAATTTCATTAACAACAGAATCTATTTCTCCTAAACTTTTCTGAGTTTTTTCTGCAAGTTTTCTCACCTCATCCGCAACTACAGAAAAACCTCTTCCATGCTCTCCCGCTCTTGCAGCTTCTATTGCAGCATTTAAGGCAAGCAAATTAGTCTGATCGGCTATTTCTTTAATGATATTTAATATATCTTTTATTTGAGAGCTATGCTGAACCAGCTGAGTGGCTTTATTTGAAAGTTCCTGCTCCTGTGATGTTTCCTCTTCTATTTTAGATATAACTTTTTGCAGTGACTTTAACGTTTTGTCCAAAGTTTCCTGAGTTTTGGAAATATCGTTCACGACTGCATAAATAGTGTCATTGGTAACTTTAATACTGTCGTTTATCACATTGGTGTTTATTTTGTTTTTTTCAATAAGTTTTGACTGCTCTTCTATAGTGTCCTCAATTATTTTTACCGAGTTTTCAATATCTTTGGAAGTTGAATTCGAAACACTGATTGTATTTTTAAGATTATTTACAATAAGCTGGATTTTTTCAATAAACTCATTAAGGTTGTCAGCAATATCTTTAGTTTCATCGCTGGTTGCGACTTTAACTCTTTTAGTTAAATCACCTTCGCCTTTAGCAAGATCCGCTGTTATGTCTTTCAATACTATCAGACTGGTTCTGAGTTTTCCTACAACATAAATATAATAAATAAATATCACCATTCCGACTAAAGATAAAAACAAGAATATCAGTTTAAGTTTATTTATTATGGCTTCTATTTTAGCCTGTTCCCCTTTTAAATTCACTTTTATGCCCAAATACCCGGAAGGCTGATTAACATGCCAGTGTGTATGGCATTTTATACAAAAGTTTTCAACCGGTATTTTATAATAAGCGGTCATTAAATTTTTATGTTTAACCATTGCTACATCATTTTTAAAATGAAGCCCTTTAGGAAGCATGACATGACATCTCGCACAGCTGTTTTTACCGTATTTATCAACACATTTTTTTGACACTTTGGAATTTATCAGATCTTTATAAAACCAGTCGTCCCTTAACCATAATCCTTTTGTTTTTTTATACAAAGGAACGTTAAGATTGATTAATTTCCCGTTTTGTTTTAAAAAAGGAAGCCCAACAGACACCTGATTGTTTTTATACTTTAAAAACCCGTCGCATGAATACGCGTAAACGTCTTCCACTCCGTCAATTGTTTTTACGGCATTAACAACTTCCTGAAACGTTTTTCTCTGTCCTTTTTCTATAGAGTCTTTTGAAAATTTTATATAAGAGGACAAAACGCTTTTTGTATATTCCGCTCCTTTTTTCTGCACAAGCTCTTTTCCGAATTTTTCCAAATAAATAATTGAACCTATAATGGATACACTGAGCAGAATAATAGGAATAATTATTAATTTAAAAAAAAGCGCGGACTTAAAAAAATCTTTCATTTTTATATCCTTTTAAACGTTTTATATTTTTTTATTTCTCTTTTATCGTCGCTTCTTTTGAACATAATGGTCCTAGGAAAATTTTCACTGGCACATCCTACACAAGGATGCCCAGATTTAATGCAGTTATATTTATCATATGTATTTGAACTTCTTACACAGTCGTTTTTTGTTACAGGTCCCTGACATCCTAATTTAAAAAGACATCCTCTGTCTCCAATTTTTTCTGCAAAATTCTTTTCCTGATAGTCATAATAGTATACGCATCTGTCATGAATCGTTTCTCCAAAAAATCTGAGAGGTCTGTTCGAATCGTCCATAGGAGGCAGAGTATTATGTTTAATATAAAAAAACAGTGTATAAAGAAAATGATTAGGTTTCATAGGACATGTAGGCAGATTGACTACAGGAGTTGATATATTTTCCTGTTCTAAGAAATATCTCAGACTGCCGGCACCGGTCATCATTCCCTTCATATCACATATACCCGCAAAAGTCGCACATGTTCCTGCCGAAATAGCTGCTTTTGCTTTTTTGGCGGTATTTGCAATCCAGTCGTTTATAAACCTGTCCCCCATCAAGCATGCATGCGGAAGCTGAGTCGGAATCGCACCTTCAACAACAAGAATCAGGTTGTCACTTTTATATTTTTCAATAATATCCGTAGCCATTTCACCTGTTGCGGCCATTAAAGTGGGATGAAAAATAACATTTGTAAACGACGTTAATATATCAAGTATAGAGATATCGGCGTTTAAAAACGAAGTGGAGCATCCGTCACAGCTCATTGCCTGCAGCCAAATAATATCCGGTTTTTTAATATCTCCTATTTCTAGAGCTTCTAATTCTTCCATACTGAAAAACCCTGCACCTCCGGCAGCAATAAGAGCTTTATGCACTGCTTTTAAAAATTCTCTTCTGTTCATCATTATTTTTCTCCTTAGAGTTTAATGCACGGCACAAGCCAGACAAGGATCGATACTTCTAACTATTCTGGCTATTTCTATAGGATTTTTTTCATCTTTTATTTCAGTGCCTATTAGCATCTGTTCTAGGGCGCCGTGGATACCGCTGTTGTCTTTTGGTGAAATGTTCCATGTAGTAGGCACTATCATTTCATAATTTTTAATAAAACCGTTTTCACCTATTTCTATAAAATGCGCAAGCGCTCCCCTTGTGGCTTCAGTAAGCCCTATACCCTTAACATTGTTAGGTATTTCCGGAAGCTGAATAAATCCTAAAACCCCCTCATCAACATTTAAAGCATCGTTGAAAATTTTATCCATTATCAGCTGTGAAATAATAGCTCTTGCCAGGTGCCTTCCCATCACCGAATTATAATCCTGGAGTGTAATTCCCAGTTCAGCGTTGATTTTATCCACCAATGAATTTAATTTTTTATTTTTGCCGCTTAAATAAGTATTAATTATAATGGCCGAAGGTCCAACTTCGACTACACGTCCTTCAAATCTCGGAGCTCTTGACCAGGAATATTTTTTTGTTTCATGTTTAAATTCCTCAAGAGTGATAGGTGTCAGCTGGGTAAGCTCCAGAGGCTTGTAACCTCCGCTTTCTTTGTAATAGGCGAATCCGTTATACTCTACAATATTGTAAGGGTCTATGTTTTCATTCAGCTTATAATCCGTGCTGATTCCCTGAACAAATTCATACGAACCGTCTAAATTTAAAAGAGTGTTAAAAGTAAGAAAATTATCCGGTCCTTTACCTATTTTAAAATATTCTTTATACTGTTTTGCCACTTCTATCACATCATTTAAATATTTCTCTTGTATAAACACACTGGTTTCTTTCGCCAGATCGATATATTTTATTAACCTGTCCGCGGTAGGCATAGTGGTGACTCCCCCTGCTTCTATAGAAACCATATGCGGAGATTTGGAACCGAAAATTTTCACCATCGTGTCTATTTTTTTCATTATCTCAAAACTTTCCAAATAATGTTTAATTAAAACTATATTTAACTCTTTGAGTGTTATATAATTGGCTTTGAATCTCTGTAAAAAAAGAGGAGATGGAAACACTTTGTTAGATGAAATTTCTTTTAAAACCCATCTTTTGAGTTCAAGCAAATCACTGTCGTTGCCTTCATAATCCAAAATCGCCTTAATATCCATAAAATCAAGCAGACTCAATGTATAAAAATGCAAAAGATAGTCTTTTAGTTTGTAAGCTCCGATTACCATGTTTCTTAAAAGCTTTCCGTTTTTGTTTAACTCTATTTTGAGTGCGTTTTCTATTGCTAAAGCCGCTGCTTCCGCATGAGCGTAAGGACAGCATCCGCATGTTCTTTGAGTTATGTGAATAGCGGTTAAATAATCATATCCTTTTAATGCTTTTTCAATACCCCGATACATGTCGGCACTGCATTTGGCATCCGTGACTTTACCGTTGTTTACATTTACTTCTACTTTTAAATGTCCCTCTATTCTCGTAATTGGATCTAATTTAATTTGAGACATTAATAATCCTTTTATATGAATATTTATTCGTAACATTAGTCTAACATAAAAGCATAAAAAACAATTAATTATAAGTTAATCTTATCAGACAGATGTAAGAAAAATGTAAGTTATTAATAAAAGAAAAAGAAGAAAATCAACTGTTTTCTATCTTAACCCTTATAAAAGGATAATCATCAGTATCTTTTAAAATAATGCCGAATGTCCCTTTTAATTCTTTTAATTTATGCAGTTTTTTAGGTTCACCGTCCACAAGTATAGTTAAAGATTTTATTTTATTTGCGACAACAAACTGCTGAGAACATAAAATTTCATCTTTTTTCACAACAAATCTGTCAGAACAGCAATATACTACACTTCCGTCAAACGTATCAAGTTCGTCTATTTCTTCCAATTCAATTTCATATTCTCTTTCTACATTTACAATTTCTTCAAGTATAGGATCGCTTGGTTCAAAAAATACCGGCAGATCAATTCCCTCTATTTCAAAACCTCCGAAATCCCTTAAAAGACAAAGAAATCTTTTGATATTTTCAAGTTTAGGATGTGCAAGCACGTCTTTTCCTATTAATATTTTGCCTTTTTGAAGCTGTTCAAGATCGAATTCATCAAAGTTGCTTTCTCCAAACAGATAACCGTCATCCATTTCGTCAAAATAGTCTTTAACATCCTCCGGAACACTGTCATACGTAAAATGTTTGGCAATAAGCGCGATAACGGCTTCCTCCGCCATCGGTTCGTATGTAATGCTGTCTTTATATTTTATCGGATGTAAAAAGACATCCGTTTTAATATCTTTTAGTGGTAAATTACCTATTGATATAACCATTTTTAAACCTTTAAATAGATTTTGAAAACACCTTTTGATTCGCCATTTTTTTGAAATATTCATCAAAAGGAAGCACAATATTTCTAATTAACAGACTTCCTGTTTTATTCACTTCTATTTTTTCAGGAGTAATTTCTACAAGACCTTCGTCAACAAACTCCTGAAGCTCTTTAATTTCATTTTCAAATTTATCAAAAAAGCTGATTCCGAATTTTTCTTCAAAACGTTTTATGTCAAAGCTGAAATTTGCCATCATTTCCATAATAATATATTTTCTTATTTTATCTTCTTCAGTTAATATAACTCCTCTGAATACGGGAATTTTACCTTCATCAACCGCTTTTTCGTAAGATTTCAGATCTTTGTAGTTTTGCATATACGCATCTTCGGTTTCACCGATAGACGTAAGCCCCACACCTATTAAATCGGCCCCGCCTTTTGTCGTATATCCCTGGAAGTTTCTGTGAAGTTCTCCTTTTGCAATAGCTTTAAACAGTTCGTCTTCAGGTTTTGCAAAATGATCCATTCCAACCATTATATAGCCGTTATTTTCAAAGAAATCAATAACGTATTTAAATATTTTCAGTTTCTCTTCAGGACTCGGAAGAGTTGTCTCGTCGATTTTTCTCATGCCTTTTTTCATCCAAGGCACGTGTGCATAGTTAAATACCGCCAGTCTGTCAGGATTTAGTTTTAATACTAAATCAAGAGTTTTTTTAAACGTTTCAAGCGACTGATACGGCAATCCGTAAATTAAATCGATATTTATTGAATTAATCCCGGCATTTCTGGCAATGTCGACAGCGTTTTTTGTAATTTCAAACGGCTGAATTCTGTTTACCGCTTTTTGAGTTTCTTCATTAAAATCCTGAACTCCGAAACTTATTCTGTTTACACCAAATTCCCTCATTACGTCCATATGCTCTTTTGAAAAAAATCTTGGATCGATTTCTACGCTGATTTCAGCATCTTCTTCATAATTTTTAAAATGTTTTTTAATAAGAGAATATACCTCGGCCAGCTCTTCAGGAGTAAAAAATGTAGGAGTTCCTCCGCCAAAATGAACCTGTCTTACCAGTCTGTCAGTATTAAGGTGTCTGCTCAGCGTTTCAAGTTCTTTTTCAAGATACTCGATATACCTTGTTCTTTTATCCGCTTTTGAAGTATATACAACATTACATCCGCAGAAATAACATGCGCTTTTACAAAAAGGAAGATGAAAATAAAGACTAAGAGGCTTGTCGCCTTTTAAAAAAGGAAGAATATCCTCTTCACTTAAATCTTTAAATTCCACAGCCGTAGGATAACTTGTGTATCTAGGAGCATGCCTTGAAAATTTACTAAGTTTTTTAAAATCTATTTTTTCATTTTGAAATTTATTATTTTGCATGTTGTCTCCAATTACATAAATTCTTTTGCAAATTCTTTACCTGCATTTTCCCATTCGTCAAAAGGTATTACAATCTCTTTTTTTATCATTTTGTCATCTTTTAGTAACGCAGCTTTTACTTTTATAGAATCGTCTGTCATTATTTTCGCATAAACACCTACAGGAGCATGACACCCAAGATTCAGGGTATCAACGAAATCTCTTTCAATCGTTACGCAGATCTGCGTTCTGAAATCATTAAGAGGTTTAACAGCTTCGATAACTTTCGAATCGTTAATTGTTTCAATTCCGAGCGCACCCTGACCCATTGCAGGAATCATTATATCTGTATCCAACACTTCAAAATATTTAACGCTTTTAAGCAGTCCAAGTCTTTTAACGCCGGCTTTAGCCAATATAATAGCATCGTATTTTCCGTCTTTCAGTTTATTGATTCTGGTATCCACATTACCTCTAAGATCAGTTATCACAAGATCTTCCCTGAATGCTTTAAGCTGCATTGCTCTTCTGATTGAACTCGTACCCACAACGGCATTGTGAGGAAGTTCCGCCAATGTTTCAAAATTTTCACTTAAAAACACATCTTCAACAGATTCTCTCACAGGAATTGCCGCTAATGTAAAATGATCAGTCTCATACTGAGTAGGAAAATCTTTTAGTGAATGGACCGCTATCTGCGCATCGCCTCTTAAAAGAGCTTCTTCCACTTCTTTAATGAAAAGCCCTTTTCCTCCGATTTCCGCTAGAGGTTTGTCAAGAATTTTATCTCCTGTTGTAGTCACTATTTTAAGGTCTATTTCATGACCCATACTTTCTAGTTTGCTTTTAACCCATTCTGCCTGCCATAATGCAAGCTTGCTGCCTCTTGTTGCTATTGTTAATTTCATTTTCTCCCTTTATAGCTTATATTTTTTTAAAAATTATACCATTACTTAATTAATTTTGCTGCGTCTTTTGCGTGATATGTAATAATCATATCCGCACCCGCTCTTTTAAATGATGTTAGTATTTCCATCATTAAAGTATCATAATCCATCCATCCGTTAAGAGCCGCCGCTTTTACCATAGAATATTCACCGCTTACGTTATATACACATAAAGGCTTAAGAGTGTTTTCTTTTATCTCTTTTATAATATCCATAAACGCAAGCGCCGGTTTTACCATTAAAATATCTGCGCCTTCGGCTTCGTCAATAATGCTTTCAAGCAGAGCTTCACGCGAATTTGCTATATCCATCTGGTATGTTTTTCTGTTTTTAGGCACATATTCGTTATCCACAGGCGCACTCTCAGCCGCATCCCTGAAAGGTCCGTAAAACGCACTTGCAAATTTAGTTGAATAGCTCATAATAGGAATATGAGAAAATCCGTTTTCATCAAGAGCTGTTCTTAACGTTTCTATGATATTATCCATCATACCGCTCGGCGCTATCATATCGGCACCCGCTTTTGCGTGAACGATCGCCTGTTTTGCGCTTATTTCCAAGGTTGCTTCATTATCCACAGTTTTAAGATGAGGATTTATAATACCGCAGTGTCCGTGATCCGTAAATTCGCAAAAGCATAAATCAGTAATAATAGCTATTTTGTCTCCGAATGCTTTTTTTGCAGTCCTTACGCTTCTAGCAATAAGACCTTCTTCATCAAGTGCATCGCTGCCGCAACTGTCTTTTAGTTTAGGAATACCGAAAAGTATTACCGCTTTAATTCCAAGATCAATACATTCTCCTATTTCATCCAAAAATTCTTTTTCACCGTACTGATAAATTCCGGGCATAGATTTTATTTCATTTTTGCCCTCAAGCCCTTCTTTAATAAATACAGGCATTATCAGATCTTCTTTGTGTACATGGTTTTCTCTGACCATATCTCTTAAATTTGAATTTAGTCTAAGTCTTCTCAGGTTCATTAACCTCTCCTTGTCAGTTCTTTACATAAATTTACAAAATATTTTGCATTTTCAACAGGAACATCCGGAAGTATTCCGTGCCCAAGGTTAAATATATGTCTGTGACCTTTCATTATGTCAGCTATCCTCTGTACAGCTTCTTTCGTGGCGGTTTTCGAATAAAGTCTGGTCGGTTCCATATTCCCCTGGAGGGTATAGTTGTCTTTAAATATTCTTAAAGCATGGTCAATCGGTGTAGCCCAGTCAACACCCACGACGTCAAATTCGCCGTCCATTTCATCCATATACAGTCCTACTCCTTTAGAGAATAAAATCACAGGAATATGAGGATATTTTGATTTGATATTTTTAGCTATTTCTCTCATATAATTCCATGAAAATTCAAAAAACTTCTCTTTCTCAAGAGCGCCTCCCCAGCTGTCAAATACCATAACTGCATTGGCACCGGCTTCAATCTGTTTTGAGAGATATTCAATAGTCTCTTTTGTATTAAACGCAAGAAGTCTGTGAAGCATCATAGGATTTGAATAAACCATTTTTTTAATCTTTGCGTACTGTTTGCTTCCTCTTCCTTCCACCATATAAGTAGCAATAGTCCAAGGACTTCCGGCGAATCCTATAAGAGCTTTTTCTTCAGGAAGTCTTTCTCTAATAAGTTTCACACCTTTATATACGTATTCAAGCTTTTCATCGGCACTGCTGTCAAGCGTTTCAATATCTTCTTCAGTATCTATCGTTTTATCAAATACAGGTCCTACGCCTTTTTCAAATCTTAAAGGCAGCCCCATTTCCATCGGAAGATTTAATATATCGCTAAAAAGTATTGCCGCATCAACGTCAAGTATGTCAATAGGCTGAATAGTCACTTCCGCCACTACTTCCGGATTTCTCGTCATATCAAGAAAATTTCCGACTTTACGCCTTACTTCCATATATTCAGGCAGGTATCTTCCGGCCTGCCTCATCATCCATACGGGAGTATAATCCGTCTCTTTACCAAAACATGCATCTACAAATATCATTTATTCTCCTTTTTTTTCTTCATATGATCATAACAACTTATCTGCTTAACTACTTGTCAACTTTCCTGTTTATTTAAATATACCTTTTTCCATATGATACTCACACTTATTCATATCTATACTTTCCCCATTCATACCGAAAAGTCTTTTGACAGATGAGACCAAAACATCCACTTCCGCGCTGTCAGCCATTTTTCTAAGAGTAATATTCGGATGATGAAGAAATCTTTTAAAAGCGTTATGCAATACTTTTTCAACTTCATCCGCCACTTCTGCCGGAATATATTTTTTCTTAACGGCATTTTTAAGAGCCGTATCTGCACATTCGTGTGCTTTTTCCTGCAAGAATTTAATTACAGGATCAATTGAAACAGACTGAAGATATTTTTCAAATTCTTCAACACATCTTTTAATCAGTTCATTCGCACATTTAAGCTCTTCTTGTCTTTTTTGTAAATTTCTTTCACTTATTTCTTTTAAGTCATCTACTTTTATTAATGTAATACTGTCACATAAATCATCTTCAATATCGCTTGGTATCGCTAAATCAAACCATAATCTTTTAAAAGATGTAGGTTTAACGTCTTCATTTCTTATAATCGGATAATTCGAGGCCGTAGCACTGAAAAGTAATCGGTAATTGTTTATTAATTTAGGAAGTTTTTCAATAGAATGTATATCTATATTTACATCATCTCCTAATTCTTCTTTTAAAGCAAAAGCATTTTCAACCGTTCTGTTTACAAGTACAATATTTACGCCCTCTTTTATTAAATTTTTACATACAATTCTTGCAGTATCTCCTACACCAACAACAACCGCGCTGTAACCGCTTAAATCTTTTAATTCCTCTTTTGCCCTTCTTACGGCTATACTAGCCACACTTACAGGTTCGCTTGATATTTGTGTCTGATTTCTGACTTTTTTTGCGCATTTAAAAGAAAAATGTATAAGCCTTGTTAAATCCTGCCCGATAAAATGCTTTTCATAAGCCTCATAAAAAGCTTCTTTTAACTGCCCCGTAATCTGAGTTTCACCTACAACCATCGAATCAAGACTGGCCGCAACTTTAAAAACATGCTCAATAGCATCTCCATCTTCATAAACTTCGGCTTTTACCAACTCTTCCGGTGTTATAACTTTTTTATATACCTTATCGTAAAGCTCTGTTAAATCCTGTTTTTTATCAAATACAACTTCTATTCTGTTACAGGTGGAAAGAAGAAAGACTTCTTTAAAGTCTTTGAAATCTTCTAAAGTGAGTTTTGCTAATTTGCTTCTTAATACTACATCAGAGTTTCTATAATTAAAACTAATTACAAAATACATCATTACCCTTTATCTGGATGATATTCGTTATTGTCTATTTTTACAGGTTTTGACACTTTGTTTAAAATATTCTGAACAAGCCCTAAAATCAAAATAGCAAACCATGCACCCATTCCCGCAAAGATAATATTGATCCATCCGTAACCGTCCGCAACTCCCTGACCGTAACTGTGAAGACCCTGGGCAATATAGAAATTCACTCCGAAATATGTCATTAAAATAAAGAAGAAGCTTAAAAAGCTCATTAATGAAAATATAAATTCTCCTCTTAGTTTCGGCATCATTTTTCCGTGAATAACCAAAGCGTAAACAATCATAGAAATAAGACTCCATGTTTCTTTAGGGTCCCAAGACCAGTATCTACCCCATGACTCGTTAGCCCATACACCGCCTAAGAAAGTACCGATACTTAATAAAGCCAGTCCGATATATAATGAAATGTAAATGATGTTGTTTAACTGTTTTATCTGTGTTTCGAGTTTATATTTTTTATTCATAGCAAACAGAATAAGATTCAACAGGCCAAGCATACTTCCCACACCCAAGAAACCGTAACTTGATGTAATTACCGCAACATGTATCAGCAGCCAGTACGATTTAAGCACCGGCACCATATTCGTAATCTGCGGAGATATGTTGTTTAAGTGTGCAACCATCATAAACATACCTGCAACAAACAGACCCGCACCCAATGCAAGCATAGATTTTCTAAAGAAGACAAGCGATGCAAATGCACTGCCCCATGCAATAAATATGATTGACTCATAAGCATCCGACCAAGGAGCATGACCGGCAACATACCATCTTAACAACATATTTGCCGTATGAACACATAAAGCCAAATAACCGAAAAGAACCACAGCCGTTTCAACTTTTTTATATCTTTTCAGTTTAATAATTTCAAAAAATCCTAAGAAGATCGCAATTAAACCTAAAAGAGTATATGCGCCTATAAGTTTAGGGAATATCTGAAGTCTGTTATAAATAATTTCCCATTTTACTTTTGTTTCACTAGGTAAAATTTTTCCGCTGTAATTTTTTTGCAACGCGTAAATTTTTTCTTCTATCTGCTTCATTGCTTTTAAATCGTTGTTTTTCATAGCTTCCGCAAGATTTGCAAACATGTTGTAATAAAACTGTGCGTCCATCGGATTCATAAGATTCATTTTCACAGCCTGTGCAATATCCGCAATACTAAACCATCTGTAATTCATTTTTTCCGCTTTTGGAGTCGGGAATATTTTAAATATTTTGGCCGTATATACTTCAAAAGCCACATAAACCCTGTCGTTAATTTTAATCCATTCCCTTTGTAGGACATTTCTGTCTTTATTCGGTGTTTTAAACGCTTCATCAATCTCTTTTGAAAATCTGAAATCTCCGTTAGGAAGGAAAAATGCGCTGTAAGGTGCATATTTACCTTTAATTCCGAGTAATTTTCTGATTTTTGGATGTCCTACGTAAATAAGAGGCAGATTCTGATACTTAGAAGGATATGCCACCATTCCAGCTACCAGCTGATTGTAACTTAAGCCATACATTTTGGATTTAAGTGTCAGTTTATGGATAATATCCAAATCAAGCGTATCCATAGGTTCGATTCTACCGCTTTGCTGGACAAGTACATGGGCCCATAAATCTGCAGCCTGCTTTGATATTTTAGGCAGATTGTTGATTTCATTGGCATGTACATAACCGTTGCCGAGCAGCATCATTAATAAAAATGCAAACAGTCCGCTTTGTTTAAGTTTTTTAACTGTAAGCATAAATCTGCTTCTTCTGTAAGCCATACTCCAGAAAAATCCAATAGCCATTAAAGCATAACCGAAATAGGTTATATACATTCCGGGATCATGGTTAACTGATAAAATACTTCCCTGAGCATCCATATCGTAACTTGCCTGATAAAATCTGTAACCTCTGTAAACCAGAATATGGTTCATATATATATGATATTTAAAAGTTTTATTATGAGCTTTGTCTATAACAGTGACATAACTGTCATAACTGCTTGGCTGCATACTTCCCGGATATTTTCTTAATACGAATTTATCCAGTCTTATTTCAAAACCTAGTTTTTTAGGATAAACGTTTGAAGGGTTCGATTTACTTTTTTCCACCATAATAACGTTTTTTGTTTCACCGTTTCTTAAATGAAGCGTGCCTTCATACCCGAAATATCTGGTAACAGCCGCTCCGATCAATATAATAATCACCGATAAATGCAGTATAAACACCGGTAGCTTTTTATAAGTTTTATATCTTAACATCACACCAACTAAATTAATACCTAAAAGCCACATAATAGCTTCAAACCATTTTGTTTCATAAACGTAACCCCAGGCCTGAGCCATAGTGCTGAAACCTAAAGTTGCATACATCTGTCCTAATATAAAAACCAAAGACAGAACTACAGCAGTTTCCAATGAGAAAAACACATTGTATAACTTTTTAATCATTTGTTTCCTTTATATTTTTCATTTACGTTTTTAATAATTTGTAAAAATGTTTGTGGAGGTCTAGCGCCGATTAATGAGTAAACAAGCTCGCCGTTAGGTTTTAAAAAGAGAATTGTAGGAGTAGAACCCGTAAAGTAATTCTGTACGGTAGGAGGAAGCACGTCCTGATCGGCTAAATAAAATACAGGAACAAAATTTTTATTGATATAAGATGAGACTTTCGGATCCGTATATACTTTTTCAGCTAAGTACATACAAGGAGGACATGTCGTCAGACCTATATCCACCATTACCAGTTTATGGGTGGACTTCGCAATATTCTGAGCTACACTATAACTCATAGCCCAGTTAATTTTACCGCTCCAGTCTATTGCGAACAGACTGCCGGCTAGCATCAAAACTAGAAACAACTTTTTCATGGCAAACCTTTTTTTATGAATTTTAACAAAAATTTTACATAAAACAACCGATTTTTCGGGTTTTTTTATGAATTATCGTTCACAATATAACAATAATTTATATGCTTTTTTCCAAAAATAGATGAAATATATTTTTATCACATATTATGTTACAAATAAATTACGATTATTAAAGGATTTCGGTTTATGAAGCTTTTAAAATTAAATTTGAAGTGTATAAGAAAAATTTATATGAAAAAAAAGAAGAAAATTTTTATTTTTCTTCGTCGTTTAATCTTTCCAATAAGTTAGGGTGGGCAAAATTAACCATGCTGTAATCATTATGACAGCTTACACAGCTGATATCTTTCCCTGCTTTTTTCTCTTTCCAGTATTGTTCGTGGGCATATCTGCTCTCTTCACTCATTCCGAATGCTTTTTCAGGTTCTTTTACCATATGATGACACTGTAAACAAGCACTGTCATATGTATAATTTTTCATTTCCCAGAAGTTTTCTTTAAAATCAACTTTTGAAATAATTCCAAATTCAGCCATTGCGTCTCTTGTACCGCTTATACCTTTTGCAATTAAATATCCTATTAAAGAATTTTTAGGTAAGTGACAGTCCGTACAGTGATGAACTGCAAATCCATGAGGATTGTTTCCTCCGTGAACACTCTGATGAAAACTTTCTACCATTGGTTTCATTGTATGACAACTAGCACAAAAATTAGGTTTACCTGTAACATCCACCAACACAGCCGCTACATAAGAAATACCAAGACCGATTATAGCACCAACGATTAACGCTCCTAAAGTTGCTTTTTTCATTCTTCACCTTTTCAATTTTTAAAGGAATTATAAATAAGTAAAGTGCTAAAAGAGTGCTAAATAATCGTTCATTTTTAAGTGTATTACACAAATACTACATTATTTAAATTTAATAACAAACACGGCTCCGTTAGAAGAATTATAGGCATACAGTTCTCCGTCAAAATGCTGAGTAATAATAACCCTGCTCATATAAAGCCCTATTCCTGTACCCTGAGACTGAAATTTTGTCGTAAAATAAGGTTCGAATATTTTATCTTTAATTTCATCAGGAATGCCTCCCGCATTGTCTTCTATTTCTATAGTTTTACCGTTGATTCTTATCCATATTTTTTTATTTTCTATATTTCTTTCTTTAAGTATGTCTATCGCATTGTTTATAATATTTAATATAACTTGGGAAAATTCGCTTTTATAACCTTCTATCGGCGTAGTGTTTTTGACGTCGTATATTATTTCAAGCTTGTTTTGTTTTATTCTTGCTTCCATCAGCTGTAATGCTTTATCAATTATTTCTTTAGGACAGAAGGTTTCTTTCTTGGTGTCTTTTTTGAAGAAATTAGTAAAATCGTCAATAGTCTGCGACATATATTCAATCTGGCTTAATGCGTTATTTTTAAATTTTTCAAACCTTTCATCATCTAATTTATTCATTTTATAAGCCATTTCTATATTTTGAATAAGCAGTGACAGCCTTGTCAGCGGATGTCTCCACTGATGTGCTATATTTCCAAGCATTTCCCCTAATGCGGCTAATTTACTCTGATGCATAAGTATCTGCTCTTTTTCTTTGGTTTTTTCTATTTCGTCTTTAACGCGTTTATCAAGATCTTTATAAAAATTATAAAGTGGTTTTGAGAAAAACACACCTAAAGGAATAGCCAAAAATATAGAAATCAAAATCATAATCATCGCAAGTTTTTGAGAAACAGCATTTGTCTTGTTAATCAGCTTTTTGTTCTGTATAAATACGAGTTTAAATTTTTTATTAAGGGGAACGACGTAAATATCGTCCGTTACAAACTTATCTGCCGCCTTTTTTATTCTGTCCGCAAGTGTATAGGTAAACAGATCAAATATACTTTTGGCCTTTAGAAAATTGCTGTAGTAAATATTGCCGTTATTGTCTATAAGCAACAAATTATAAAAATTATTTGATCCTGAAAACAGCCTCTTTAACGTGGATTCTAATAAAATAAACCCTTTTTTTGGATCTTTTTTTATCGGAGAAATTGTTTCGAATTTCAAACCTTCATCCGTCATTATTTCTTTTGTAAAAAGAGAAGTCTGAAGTTTAAAATCTCTGAAAATAAAATTGTTTTTATCATTTTCCCCGCATATTATTTCTTTATCAATTTTTTTACAGTACACAATTGTTTTACCGTATTGATTTACATATTTTATTTTAAGAAAGTCTCTGTTTGCGGATAAAAATATTTTAAATATTGAAGAGATGATTTCCGGATTTATATTAAAATTGTTAGAAAAAAGTTCACTGTTTGCAATTGCAAGCGTACTTTTTCTTATAAGATCTTCTTTAGTTTTATAAATCTGTACTATATTGTCTGCGGAAATTTTAACTTTTTCCTGAAATTCCTGAGTGGAAATTTTATTAAAGAAAAATATACTTATATATGTTAGCGAAACAACAATTAAAAAAGCAAAAATTACAAACGCAACCGTTATATCAAATTTAAAATCATCACTGTTTCTCAATTTTATACCCGCTTCCTCTTACGTTTTTAATGAAATTTTCTTTAAGTTTCGCTCTTAATTTTTTGACCTGTGTCCTCAATGTATTGTCACATACGCTTTTTTCTTCCCAGATGTAATCTTTAAGTGTTTCCATGTCAACGACCTGACCGATATTTTTAACTAAAATTTCTAAAAAATATTTTTCGTTCGGAGTAAGTTCAACTTCTTCACCTTTATAAAAAAGTTTTAAATTTTTAATGTCAAAATTATAATCATCTGTAATTTTAACTTCACTTGTTTTCTTAAACACAAGTCTTTTTATTCTAAGTTCAAGCTCCTTAAGTTCAAAAGGCTTTTTTATATAATCCGCTGCTCCTAACTCGAAAGCTTTTTCTACGTGGTCCATATCGGAATAAGCTGTAATAAAAATAACAGGAACATCGCTAGCGTATCTTTTTAATTCATTATAAAACTCATATCCGTTCATTTCCGGCATATTTATATCTAATAAGTATATATCATAATGACTCGGATAAACTTCTTCAAGCGCTTTTAAAGGCGAACTGTAATAATCGACCCTGTTATTTTGAAGTTCTAAATAGTCTTTTATACTCTCTCCGATAAATTCGTCATCTTCTACCAAAAGTATCTTCATTAACGCCCTTTTTTGAAAAATTATAGCATAACTTATTATGTAATAAAAAAATAATTTAATTATAAATTTTATCCGGCACTAAAAAAAGTTAATAAAAATTTACTCAAAATCTTACTCAAATAAGACATCAATCGAATTTAAAAGTGCCAATAATGTGCCTTTTTTAAGGCTAACTGTCAAAAAAAAGTAAAATTTAAAGAAAAAAGTTGTATTATTACTATGTAAAAAGCTTAAAAGGAGTGCTTATGTCAATGAATAGAAGAGAATTTCTAAAAACAACAGCAGCGGCGGCAGCGGCTTCAGCAGTCGGAATTTCAATTCCTAGCGAAGCAAAAGCGGCAGCTGACAATACTCAGGCCGGATGGCAGTGGGATAAAGCGGTTTGTCGTTTCTGCGGTACCGGATGCGGTATTATGGTAGCAGTAAAAGACGGTAAAATCGTAGCGGTTAAAGGTGACCCTGAGAGTCCGGTCAACAGAGGTATTAACTGTATTAAAGGTTATTTTAATGCAAAAATTATGTACGGTGCAGACAGACTTACTCAGCCTTTACTTAGAATGAACGATAAAGGCGAGTTTGATAAAAACGGTCAATTCAGACCTGTAAGCTGGAAAAGAGCTTTCGATGAGATGGAAAAACAGTTTAAAAAATATTATAATGAATTAGGTCCTACCGGAGTAGCGGTATTCGGTTCAGGACAATATACTATCCAAGAAGGTTATGCAGCTGTTAAATTAGTAAAAGGCGGATGGAGAAGTAACAACATCGATCCAAACGCAAGACACTGTATGGCAAGTGCGGTTGTAGGTTTCTATCAAACATTCGGTATTGACGAACCTGCAGGATGTTATGACGATATCGAAATTACTGATACTGTTGTAACATGGGGTGCAAATATGGCAGAAATGCATCCAATTTTATGGTCAAGGGTATCTGATGCAAAACTGAACAACCCTGATAAATATACAGTTGTAAACCTATCAACATACAGAAACAGATGTTCAAACCTTGCAGATATGGAAATTATTTTCAGACCTAATACAGACCTTGCTATTATGAACTACATTGGTAGAGAAATCTTAAAAAGAAACGCAGTAAACTGGGATTTCGTTAAAAAACACACTATATTCGCAACTGGTACAGTAGATACAGGTTACGGTATGAGAGAACCTAGTGTTGCGGAAAAACTAGGATATTCTAATAAAGAAATGCAGACTATTAAAAAACAGGCTGCAAAAGTAGTAACAGAAGAAGAAGCGGTTGCTCTTAGCCCGATCGGTAAATGGAAAGCCGGCGAAATGATGGAAATGAAACATAGAAAAGGTAAAGCACCGTTCTTCCACTGGCAAATCACATTTGAAGAATTCAAAAAAGCGGTTGAACCTTATAATTTAGATTATGTTGCTAAAGTAGCAAAAGGCGATCCTGACGAATCATTAGAAAGCTTCAAAACTAAACTTCAAAAACTTGCTGACCTTTACTGTGATCCAAACAGAAAAGTAGTATCTTTCTGGACTATGGGATTCAATCAGCACGTAAGAGGAAGCTGGATCAACGAAATAGTTTACATGGTTCATTTACTGCTTGGTAAACAGTCACTTCCTGGAAATGGCGCATTCTCATTAACTGGACAGCCAAGTGCCTGTGGTACTGCAAGGGAAGTTGGTACATTCGCACACAGATTACCGGCAGACTTATTAGTAGCAAATCCTAAACACAGAAAAATTACTGAAAAATTATGGCATTTACCTCACGGAACATTAAATCCTAAAGTCGGAAGCCACTTTGTTAAAATTATGAGAGACATGGAACAAGGCAAAATCAAATGGGCTTGGGTACACGTAAACAACCCATGGCAAAATACTGCAAATGCAAACCACTGGTTAAAAATGGCCAGAACAATGGATAACTTTATTGTAGTTAACGAATGTTATCCTGGTGTTTCTGCAAGAGTTGCAGACTTAATTCTTCCTGTAGCTATGATCTATGAAAAATGGGGAGCTTACGGTAACGCAGAGAGAAGAACTCAGCACTGGAGACAACAGGTTGTTGCACCGGGTATGGCAATGACTGATATCTGGACAATGGCTGAATTTGCAAAAAGATTCAAACTAAAAGAAGTATGGCATGAATGGAAACTTCCTAATGGAACAGTTCTTCCAGACGTATTAGAAGAAGCTAAAGCTATGGGTTACAGTCCTGACGATACTCTATTTGACGTATTATTCAACAGACCTGAATACCGCAAAAACTTCCCATGGCCGGATCCAATTGCTAAAAACCCTGGTACAGGAAAACTTCATCCTAACACTGAAGCTGCAGGAGACGGAAGAGAAATTATCGGACAAGACGGTAAACCATGGAAAGGTTACGGATTCTTCATTCAAAAAGCATTATGGGAAGAATACAGAAAATTTGGTATCGGTCACGGTCACGACTTAGCATCATTTGATACTTATCAAAAAGTAAGAGGACTTAGATGGCCTGTAGTTAACGGTAAAGAAACTAAATGGAGATTTAACACTTCATACGACCCGTATGCAAGAAAATACGCTAAACCTGGTGAAAAATTTGCATTCTACGGACCGTTACTAAAAACAATTAAAATCGGTAACTTGCAACATCCTATTGCAAGCAAAGGTAAAATCCACCTTGCTAACAAAGCCAAAATATTCTTCAGACCGTTTATGGTACACCCTGAAGATCCAAGATACGATAAAGACGGATACAAATTCTGGCTATGTACAGGTAGGGTTCTTGAACACTGGCATAGTGGTACTATGACAATGAGAGTACCTGAATTATATAGAGCAATGCCTGAGGCATTATGTTACATGAACCCTAAAGACGCAAAAGAATTAGGTGTTGAAAGATTTGACCTTGTTGTAATAGAATCAAGAAGAGGTAAAGTAAAAGCAAGAGTTGAAACAAGAGGAAGAAATAAACCTCCTAGAGGATTGGTATTCGTTCCTTGGTTTGACGAAAAAATCTTAATCAACAAAGTATGTCTTGATGCAACATGTCCAATGAGTAAAGAAACTGACTATAAAAAAGCAGCGGTTAAAATTTATAAAGCTTAAGGATATAAATGGATAATAAAAGACGCTCATTTTTAGTAAATTTAATTCAGGCTGGTGCTGCGGCTACGGCTGCAGGCACTATTGTCGCCGGATTTGCTGAAGAGAACAAAGACAAGCAACTGACGTTAAGACCGCCTGGTGCGTTAGATGAAAAAGATTTTCTAAAAACATGTATCAGATGCGGACTATGCGTAGATGCCTGTAAAAACAGAGAAAATAAAATAATAATCGATGGTAAAGAAATAATTACCTTAAAATTGGGAGCACCGGGTGACAGTACGCCTATCGGCACACCATACTTTATCGCAAGGACAGGGCCGTGCTTTATGTGCGACGACATTCCTTGTATGTATGCTTGCCCAACAGGTGCTCTTACACCTAAAAAGTGTGAAAATGATAAAGGGGAAGTTGCAATCGATTACGCTAAAATGGGCGTTGCAGTTATAGATCCAAGTAGTTGTATTGCATTTTGGGGATTACAGTGTACAGCATGCTATAGAGCATGCCCTGAAATGGATAAGGCCATTACAATAGAATGGAAACAGAATAAAAGAACCGGTAAACACGCTTACAGAATACCGGTAGTGCATGAAGATGCATGTACGGGATGCGGCATGTGTGAACAGGCATGTGTAACAGAAAAAGCCGCTATTAAAGTTTTCCCAAGAGAAGTTGTGTTAGGCAAAGCCGGAGACAGATATGTAAAAGGCTGGGATAAACAAGATCAGCAAAGAGTAAAAAATGCTTCAACCAACACTAAAACAGTAACCGGAAGAAGCAAAGAAAATGCTATACAAAATCTTAATCAAGGCGTAACATGGGATCAATAATAAAACACAGATATCTGATCTTACGTAGAATATCTCAGCTTACAATTCTGTTTTTATATTTTGCTGCAAATACTTGGGGATTAAAAATATTAGTAGGGAATTTAAGTTTTTCAAAACTGTTTGACAAAATACCTCTGGCAGATCCTTATGCAGTATTACAAATGCTGTTTGCAGGAGCGGCTATAAGTGCAGATCTGATAATCGGAACACTGATTATTTTATTCTTTTACGGCTTAATCGGCGGAAGAGCTTACTGCAGCTGGGTATGCCCTGTTAATTTGATTACAGATTTGGCATCATGGGTAAGAAAAAAAACCCATCATGAAAAAGATAATTTAATAAGCCCTACAAAAACAAGACAATTTAGATATATCTTTATGATTGTACTGCTGCTAGCTTCTGTTTTTATAGGTGCGGCGGCTTTTGAATTTATCAGTCCTATCGGTATTTTTACAAGAAGTGTTGCTTTTAGCGTAGGTTTTGGCTGGGTATGGCTTGTAACTATTTTTATTTTTGACGCATTTGTCTTAAAAAACGGCTGGTGCGGTCATATTTGTCCCGTCGGAGCCATGTACAGCATAATAGGCTCTAAAAGTTTAATTCGTGTTTATCATAATAAAGACAACTGTACGAACTGCGGTGAATGTCTAATGGTTTGCCCGGAAGTACAGGTTTTAACACCGGTAATTGATAAAAAAAACAGCTTTATTAACGGGATAGAATGCACAAACTGCGGCAGATGTATTGAAGTGTGTGAGGATAATGCACTAAAATTTTCATTAAGAAATTATATTAACTCAAAAGGAGAAAAAAATGAAAAAACTACTAATTAGTTCTGCATTAATTGCAGGATTTATATTTACAGGTTGTCAGACAACAACAACCGCTTCTTCAAATAAAGAAGTAAAAGTTACAGGAATAAGAGAAGCGAGCTTAAATGCAGACTCTCAAAATCTGCCAGTAATTCAATATAACAATCAGGCTCCGATTCCTGGAAAAGTTAAAACTTATAAAACTTCTTTTGTTACTGCGCCTCCAATGATACCGCACAGTGTTAAAGGAATGGTTCCAATTACAGTAGGAAACAATATGTGTTTAAACTGCCACTTGCCGTCAAACGCGAAAGCAATGGGAGTAACACCTATGCCTGCAGACCATTTTGTTGACAACTTTGCAGGAGACAAAAAAGAACCAAAAGTAGCAGGAAGCAGATATTTCTGTACAACTTGTCATACGCCTCAGGCTAAATTAAACCCTGTAGTAGAAAACAAATTCGAATCATTAAGAAAGTAATGGATAGAAGATCTTTTTTCGGGAGAGTAAAAAGCTCTCCTTTTAAATCTTTTGTCTATCCTCCTTATTACGATAAAAAAGAAGATTTTTTAAAATGTTTAGAATGTGAAAGTAAAGATTGTTTGCTTGCATGTAAAGAAAAAATAATAAATACTGAAAATGGATATCCGATACTTGACTTTAGCAGTTCCGGATGTACTTTTTGCGACGAATGTGCCTATGCCTGCCCTAAAGGTATATTATCAATAGTAAATAAAAAAGAAACTATAAATGCTCAGATGATAATCAATCCTAAAAAATGCATTGCATGGAACCAAACAATCTGTTTCTCATGCCAGGATATATGCGAAGAATATGCTATAATTTATAAAGGTATGTTTAATCCTGTAATTGATTTGGATAAATGCACCGGCTGCGGTTTTTGCGTAAGCGTCTGTCCGACAGACGCTATAGAAATTAAAACTCTATAGGGGTAAAATATGAAAAAATTATTAATATTATTAACTGCAATATTTGCTTTTGCACTGACACCGGTTAAAAAAATCACATACGACGGATATATATCAAAAGTTACTTTAAACAAAAAATATCTGATTGCCGGACTCGAAAACGGACAAATAATTATAAAAGATTTTAAAACTCTTAAAAATTTATATGAAATAAAACTTCCTAAAATACATGATTTTATGGGAGATTTGATTTCTATGCCTATTTACTCGCTTGATATTTCACCGGATAATCAAAAATTGATGATATTGGCTGAAGGTGAGGATGCAAAGAGAGTATTGTTTATATATCACTTTAAAACACATAAACTTGATCATATCTTCACAACCAAAGAAACATTAATGAAAGGTACTTTTATTGGCAATAACAAAATATTTTTCGCCCTCTTAAGCGATGAAGCTATTTTATATGATTTAAAACATAAAAAAAACATATACAGAAAACAGATAGGAAATTACGTTTTTTCAACATATGCTTTGGATAAAAAAAGAAATATTGCCGTTTTTGGCGATGAAAGCGGCGCTTTAAAAATAGTAGACATCAATACGGGCAAAAAACTAAAAGAAATAAACAGTTTCAACAAAGACAAAACAATAAGCTGCGATATTAAAAAAAATCTGGTTATTAACGGCAGCAGCGATATGAGAGTTGGAATATACGATCTCAATACTGGCTATTCTAAATTAACGCTGAAAATGAATTTTTTACCTTACGGAGCAGCATTAAGTCCCGATGCATCGCTATTCGCATTACAATATGACGAAAACAACGACATAGCTGTTTATTCAATATATAATAAACTTCTGTATAAATTAAAAGGCCACACTATGGCTTTAAACGGTATTATTTTTTTAAATGACAAAACAATACTGAGTTTTTCTCCGGCAGAAATACTCATATGGAAATTAAAATAAAAGGAGCAATATGAACATTTCAAGTATTATCGTTAAAACACGACCGGAAAATTATGACGCAGTATGGCTTAATTTACAGGAATGCGAATTCTGTGACGTACATTTCGGTGAAAAAGAAAAAGGTGTAATTATTATTACAATTGAAGGTGAAACCGTTGAAGAAGAAATAGAAAAGCTCTCAAAAATAGAACAGATGCCTATGATAATCAGTGCAGATATGCATATGAGCTATTGTGAAGAAGAACTTGATAAATTAAGAGAAAATATTGATTTAAACAACACTGTTGAAGAATTAAATAAAGATAAAAAAGCTGAAGAAGTGGCATACTTCGGAAGTTTAAAAAAGAAATATTAATTTCTTCCCATTTCCTCCTTTACATATATACTATCATACAAGTTTAATCTTACTTTTTATAATTTGATATAATATTACAACAATGCATAAAGGGAATATATGAAAAAAGTAAAAATTGTAGCCACACTCGGACCTTCATCATCAGATAAAATCGAACAGATGATTAAAGCGGGTGTTGATATATTCAGACTAAATTTTTCACACGCTGATCATAAAGCCCATAGACATTCTATAAAAACCATCCGCAGCATATCCAAACAGCTGGACAGCAAAACTGCAATTCTGCAGGATATAAGCGGTCCAAAAATAAGAATAGGAGAAATAAACGGATTTTTAGAATTAAAAAGAGGAGACAAAATACGCCTTGTAAAAAAACATCCAGAGAGTCTGTATGATTTAACTCTTACATATCCCGAAATAATAGACCATGTTAATATAGGAGAATATGTATTTTTTGCTGATGGAAGCATAAGAACAAAGGTTATAGACAAAGACAGCAATTCACTTACGCTTGAAGTAAAAAACGAAGGTGTTTTATCAAGCAGAAAAGGAGTAAATTTCCCTCATTCAAAACTCAAAATTTCCGCCATTACTCCAAAAGACGAAAAGGATTTGGCTTTTGGAGCAAGAAACGGCGTTGATATAGTGGCAATTTCATTCGTAAATTCAAAAAAAGACATTTTAAAAGCTAAAGAAATACTTAAACAAAACGGTGCAAGTCCGTGGGTGATAGCGAAAATTGAAACAAAACAGGCAGTTGAAAACCTTGATGAAATATTAGAAGTAAGTGACGGTGTAATGGTTGCAAGAGGTGACTTGGGAATAGAAGTGGGAATAGAAAAAGTGCCTGTTATCCAAAAAAAGATTATAAGACGCGCAAATAAACTGAAAAAACCTGTAATTACCGCAACACAGATGCTGCTTTCTATGGTCAATTCGCCTTTTCCGACCAGAGCGGAAGTAAGCGACGTGGCAAACGCTGTAATGGACGGAAGCGACGGAGTAATGCTCAGCGACGAAACCACAGTCGGAAAATATCCGGTAAAAGCGGTTGAAACTTTAAAAAATGTAATCCTCGAAACACAAAATATCTATCCTTACTATAAAAAATATGAAATAGAAGATAAAGACGCAATAGCCGCAAGTGTTTCCGATCTATGCAGAGGAATATCTCCAAAAGGCATTATCTGTTTTACAAGCAGCGGTACAACAGTAAAAAGCATCGCAAAATATAAACCTAAAGCCCCTATTTTTGCCGTAACGCACAGCAGAGAAACAAGCAGAAAACTTAATATGGTATGGGGTGTAAAACCGCTTTTTGAAATTCCTAAAATAAAAAACCCTGAAAAACTGATTGAAAAATTTAAAATTCTTGCTATTAAAACGGGATGTTTTAAAAAAGGCGATATAGTAATAGTCACAATGGGAAGTTTAGTCGGAAAAGAAGGTACTACAAACATGATAAGGGTTATTGAAATTTAAATAATTTCTGCATCAAAAACAAATTCGATTTCAGGAAAATTTTTAAAAAGAAATTCTTCGATGTTTCTTTTTATTTCTCCTGCTATTTTTTCATTATGAGCCGCAAAAATAATAGCTATTGATGCTTCTTTAGGATATTCGTCTGAAATATCCAATACCGATACGTTAAATTTTTTGAGTCTATCTTTTATTGAATTGACTATTTTTCGTCTTTCTTTTAAAGAAAACACAAAAGGAAGATCAAAATCGGCAATCAGGTTAACTATTACCATTACTGTTTACAGTTTTTACACTCTTTGCATATTCCATAAATATATAATTCTTTCTGTGCATCAGGATACTGTTTTTCTATTTCGCCTTTAATTAAATCGCTAAAAGGCACATCTTCCACTTTGCCGCATTTTTTACATATAAAGTGCGCATGAGGCTCTTTTGTAATTTCGAATTTAGGTTTATGATGAAGGCAAATTTCACTTATTATATTCTCATCTTTTAAAGCAGTTATGTTTTTATAAATCGTAGCCAGTGATATGGAAGGAAAAAAATCTCTGATATCTTCATATATTTCTTCAATACTGGCATGCCCTTTTTTCTCAAGTTCTTTAAGAATAGCAAGTCTTTGGGGAGTTATTTTGAGGTTTGATTCTTCCAACAGTGTTTTAAGTTCTTTCATTAATGCCTTTCATAATTTATATTTGAAAAAATATATGAAATTATACTTTTTCAAATATAAAAAAGGAAGAAATTAAGCTTTAAAAGCTTTTACCATTTCTTCCATTTCTTTAACGTCTTCAGCATCTACTAAATCAGCTAAAGTTACATAAGCTCCAACATTTCCAGTCATTGGCTCAATATCAGTGTTTACAGGTAATGTTTTTTTACCAGGTTTCCAGTTTGCAGGACAAACTTCACCAGTTTTATATGCGTGCTGATGAGCAATAATTTGTCTTAAGAATTCTTTTACGCTTCTACCTACAGGCGGAGCTTGAACTTCTTGAGCAACAATCACTCCGTCAGGATTAATTAAAAATCTTCCTCTAAGAGCAAGACCTGCACCTTCGATCATTACACCGAATTTTCTTGTAACTTCACCAGTCGGGTCAGCTGCAATAGTAAGTTTTAGATCCTTTAATAAAGGCTCAGTTTCAACAAATCTTTTGTGTGAGAATTTTGTATCAGTTGACACCGCTAAAACTTCTACGTCTAATTCTTTCAAAAACGGTAACGCTGCATTCATTGCCGCTATTTCTGTAGGACATACGAATGTAAAGTCTGCAGGATAAAAACATACTACAGTCCATTTACCTTTGTAATCTTCACTAGACACTTCTGTATAGTTTCCTGTTTCCGCATTATATGCTTCCATTTTAAATTCAGGCATTTCTTTTAATACCAATACGCCTTCTTGTGTTTTAATTTCTTCCATAATTACCTCCTCTGGTTTTGTTGTTTTTTCATCTTTTATTGCTGTTTTTGTATCTTTTTCACATGCCATGCGGCACCTCCATTATTTTTTACATTGCAATTATAATCAATAAAAACTTTTTTGTCAAGGATAATTTAACAAAAAGGAAAAAAATTTTCCTTTAGAAGATTTTATCTAAATCCAGATTATAAAAAAGATTAGGATGTTCTAATTTTACTTTATTTAATATTTCATCAATAGTCGCGTTTTCATTTTGTTTCATTTCTTCCAAAACAACAGCTTTAACGTCATCATAATCTACCGGAAACTCACTTAATATCGCTTTTTCCAATTTAAGCTCAAAGTTTTCTTTCATAACATTTTTAAGCGTTTCCATAAGTTTCATATATTCATCAACTTCCAAAACTATTTTAAGTTTGTCTTGAATCATTAAAATCCAAAGAGGACTGTCCAGATTACCTTCAATCACTTCAAAATCTTTACACTCAACAACCGTTTTTTCAGTTATATTCAGTTTTTTTGCTACTTCTTCAGCCAAACCATCAATCCTTTCTGAGCATGTAATCTGTTTTCCGCTTCGCTGAATATTTCATCAGCGTGATTTTCAAAAACTTCTTCGCTAACCTCATATCCTCTGTACGCAGGAAGACAGTGTAAAAATATCGCGTCTTTTTTAGCTAAACTCATCAACCCGGCATCTACCTCAAAACCTTTAAAATCATTTATTCTTTTCTCTTTTTCGTCTTCCTGTCCCATACTGACCCAAGTATCGGTGGTAACGACATCCGCATCTTTAACAGCGGCTTTAGGATCATATAAAAACTCGATTTTAGCACCTGATTTTTCTGCAAATTCCAACGCTTTTACTCTTATACTTTCATCAATCTCATAACCCTGAGGTGTCGCTATTCTTAGAGAAAATCCTAATTTAGCAGCCAAAACAGCCCATGAGTTAGCCATGTTATTACCGTCACCCACATATGCGACAGTCGTACTTTCAGGAGAATTAAAATCGAATTTATCAAATTCAATCATTGTCATTAAATCAGCCAGAAGCTGTACCGGATGGCATAAATCCGTTAAACCGTTTATTACCGGTACTTTAGAATATTCGGCAAACTCTTCAAGTCTTTCCTGACCGAATGTTCTTATCATCACCAAATCAACCATTCTTGTAATTACCCTCGCCGTATCTTTAAGAGGCTCGCCTCGTCCGAGCTGAATATCTCTCGAACTTAAAAACAGCCCGTTGCCTCCCAGCTGATTTATTCCGGCTTCAAACGATACTCTGGTCCGTGTAGAACTTTTCTCAAAAATCATGGCAAGCTGCTGATGTTTTAAATACGGTTTGTATACGCCGTTTTTTGTTTCTTTTTTAATCTGAAAACCCAATTCAATAATCTCTTTTATTTCTTCTTTTGTGTAATCACACAACCATAAAAAATGTCTCAATTTATATCCTTTTATTCATAATGGTTTTTATTTACAGATTTTACAACTCATTTTTAATTAAATATTTTAAGGTATAATTTTATCAAAAAAAGGAGCGTTTTTGAAAATATCTGAAATAGCTACTCTTCCTACAAAATACGGCACATTTAAAATTCAGTCTTTTAAAGAAGGGGATAAAGAGCACTTAGCTATATTTACAGAAAACCTTCCCGAAACTCCTTATATAAGAATTCACAGCGAATGTCTGACGGGAGACGCACTAGGAAGCCTTAAATGCGACTGCGGAGACCAGCTCGCTTATGCGTTAAAAATCATTAATGAGAAAGGCGGAATAGTACTTTATTTAAGACAGGAAGGAAGAGGCATAGGTCTTTTTAACAAAGTAAACGCATACGCTCTTCAGGATAAGGGGTTAGATACCGTAGAAGCCAATCATCAGCTTGGATTTGAAGCCGATATGAGAGATTTCTCTATTGTAGAAAAAATACTCAGCCACTTCGGTATCAAACAGATAAAACTACTCACTAACAACCCAAGAAAAGAATTTGCTTTTAAAAATATAAAAGTAATAGAAAGAATACCTATTAAAATCAAACCCAATCCTTACAACGAAAATTATTTAAAAACAAAAAAAGAAAAACTCGGGCACAAACTTTAGAAATGGAGTATTGAAAATTGAAAGTTGAAAATGAGCAATTAAAAATATTTACAAACGAACTTTTAAAATGGAACAAAGTACACAAATTTACCAACTACAAAACAAAAGAGGAAATTCAAGAACAGATTGAAGACTCATTGTATCCGCTAGATAAAATCATTCATACGAAAAGCGCACTTGATATAGGCACCGGTGCCGGTTTTCCAGGGTTGATTCTGGCAATTGCCATGCCCGAAACAAAATGGTATCTTGTAGAACCTCTTAAAAAACGGTATTCCTTTTTAAATTACATGAAAATAAAACTCGGTCTGAAAAATGTAGAAATTATTCCTTCCAGATTGGAAAATGCAGACATAAAACCTGTAGAACTGATAACAACAAGAGCAGTAATGCCGACAGCTAAAATTATAGAAATATCAAAACCCTGCCTTCAAAAAGATGGTAAAATACTCTTATACAAAGGTTCAAGCGTACTGGACGAACTGAAAGATTTAAATCTAAAAGCCGAAATCATTTCAAAAGGCCACAGAAATTATTTAATATTAAAGGACGTCAATGGGTAAACTGATATTATTACTGCTGATAGGCTTCGGATTTTATTATTTTTTCATAAAACCGAAAGACGAGCCTAAAAACAATAAAAACAGTGAAGAGGAAAACGAATTTATTCAGTGCCAAAAATGCGGTACTTTTGTATTGAAAAAAGAAATGAAAGAAAAAAACGGCAAACTTTTATGCAAGGACTGCTATGCTGATTCTTGAAAAACCTTTTAGCAATGAAGAGTTTTTTTATGCCGACACATTGGAAGACATTAAAAACTCCCCAAATAACGCCACGCTCATTTTTCATTACTGCGATTCTTCTATTGAACTGTACAATTTTTGTAAAATAAACAATATCCCTTACGGAGTTATTGCATCAAACGTAAAAGAAATGATTTTCTGCACTAATTTAGGCGCAAAATATATTTTTTGTGATACAATAAAAAATGCAAAAGATTTTCAAAAAATTGCCGATAATTATTTACTGGATGCTAAAATTGTTCTTTTAGTCGATAATTTCGACAATATTGAAGAAATAGCAAAACATAACATCGACGCAATCAAATTAAAGGGGAAAAGATGAAAAAACCGGCTGTAACTCCTATAGAAAAGGAAGTTGTTTTAAACGAAGAAGATTTTATCATATCCAAAACAGATCTGAAAAGCAGAATATTATACGGTAATCAGATCTTTATTCAAATGAGCGGATGGCAAGAAGAAGAACTGTTAGGAAAGCCTCATAATATTTTAAGACATCCGGATATGCCTAGATGTGCATTCAAAGTTCTTTATGATCATATCCAAAACGGAAAAGAATGGTTTGGATATGTTAAAAACTTAAGAAAAGACGGCGGATATTACTGGGTATTCGCAAACATTTCGCCTACATACGACAACAACGGAAACATGATCGGATATTATTCGGTCAGAAGAAAACCAAAAGAAGGATTCAAGTTTATTATCGAACCGCTTTACAGAACATTGCTCAACATAGAAAACAGCGAAGGCATGGACGGAAGTTTGAAAGCAGTCGATGATCTGCTCAAAAAACACAATATGAGTTTTAACGAAGTAATGCTAAAAATCCAAAAAGGAATAATCAATGAACTATAAAGTATTGGCGGCAATAAGCGGGGTTATATTTTTAATTCTGGGCATTTACACTGGAATCAATGCTGATTACGTGTCTGCAGTTATTTCAGCGGTAGGTTTGATAATAACGTTACTTATTTTTATATCCAACAATAAAAAATCTTCATCAAAACAAAGCAATCTTCAAGAAGAAATAGAAAAGATATTATTAGAAGCGTCAAACGGAAATTTTGAAAACAGAATAACTCATATCGATCTTTCTGATCCTTCTTCAAAAGCCGCATGGGCTTTAAATGATCTGTTAGATCAGTTAGAAGCTTTCGAAAGAGACATAAAAGAATCTATTGAAGCAGCCAAAAACGGTATCGATTACAGAGATATCGCTCCTCAGGGATATAAGGGAACATTCAGAAGAACGGTAATTATGCTAAACGACGCAATTGACGCTATCTCAACAGCCCTTAAAGAACAGGCGAGAAGCGAACTCGCAATGACTTTAAACAATCTAGGAGGAGGAATAAAAACTCAAATAAATGAGATAAAAACTTCTCTCGATACAAAACTTAAAGAATTTATGATTAAAATCGATGAGCTTTCCGGCGAAATATATGAAGGCGCAGACGCCAGTGCGGTTAAAATAGAAAACCTTACTAATGTATTAAACGAACTTATTGATTTTATTGCACATACCAACGAAGCGATTAACATGCTTTCTCAAAGAACAGATGAAATAGGCAAAATAGTAGAACTTATTACCGATATTGCGGATCAGACAAATCTTCTTGCCCTAAACGCAGCTATAGAAGCGGCTAGAGCCGGAGAACACGGACGAGGATTTGCCGTAGTTGCTGATGAAGTAAGAAAACTTGCTGAAAGAACCCAAAAAGCAACAAGCGAAATTTCCATTACAATTAAAACACTGCAGCAGGAAACAAGCGATATTCAGGCAAATTCTGAAAAAATAACAGAAATGGCCACTACTTCGAGAGAAGATATAGAAATTGTTCAAAACATGGTTATAGGCTTCAGAGACAAATCTCTTGAAAACAGAAGAAACGTAGATTTAGCACTTACAAGAATGCTTATGGACTTAGCAAAAATTTCACATCTGATATTTAAATTAAATGCTCATGCCGCTATTATCGAAGAAAAACCGATAGAAATTTCGACAGATACAGAATGTGATTTCGGTAAATGGCTGCTTAGCGAAGAGTCTATACAAAAAATCGGATGTTATCCTGAATATAAACTAATCAAAGACAATCTTCATAGACAAATTCATGAACTTACCAAAAAAGCTCTTGAATGTACTAAAGAAAAAACATGTATTTCCAATAAAGATCAGACAATTAAAAACTTTGAAGAAATCGAAAACATCTCTCATAAACTTTCTCAAACTATCGACAACGTATTTGAAAAATATTCAAAAGAGCCGTGTAAGTGAGCAAAAAATTCAATATAACTCTCATCTTACTCATTCTCCCTTTTATTTTTTTAAGTCTTTTTCTGGTTAATGAAATATCCCATAGGCTTTTTATTAAAGAGCTGATATATATCGGTATAGGAGTAATAGTATTCGTTATTACATATATACTTCCTATCAGAAAGCTTTTATGGCTTATACCGATAATCTATTGGTTTAATATATTTTTACTCATTCTCGTGGACACTGTGGGGCTTAGAATATTAGGTGCACAAAGATGGCTTAAAATACCTCTTTTAAATATTACAATACAGCCTTCCGAATTTATGAAAACCACGCTTCTTCTTATGCTTGGATATTTAATATATAAGTATCCTCCAAGACCCCAGTATAATTTTAAAGAATTTTTAAAACTTTCTTTTTTTATTATTCTTCCGTTTATACTTATTGCGAAAGAACCTGATTTAGGAACGGCATTAATTACACTTATTATCGGTTTTGGAGTGTTGTTTATCGTAGGAGTAGATAAAAAAATATGGATCACTCTCAGTATAGGGGCAGTTTTATTCGCACCGATATACTACAAATATATAATGAAAGACTATCAAAAACAGAGAATCGAAGATTTTTTAAATAAACCAAGCTACCATGTCAGACAGTCTATGATTGCCATAGGAAGCGGAGGACTCAGCGGTAAAAGTAAAGATGAGGCCACTCAAACCCAGCTTAAATTTCTACCTATTGCCAGCAGTGATTTTATTTTCGCTTATCTGGTAGAAAGATTTGGTTTTATAGGTGCAAGTTCCGTTATATTTTTATATTTTATACTTATTTTTTATTTATTGCGAATAGCAAAAAAACTTAAAGAAGACTATTTTGCAAAAGTTATGTTTGCGGGTGTAGGATTGATGCTTTTTATTTATTCTTACATCAATATTGCAATGACTATGAACCTTGCCCCAGTCGTCGGCGTGCCATTACCTCTCATAAGCCATGGTGGGACCAGTTTTATCAATTTTATGATACTTTTTGCTATTTTGGAAAATTTAATCAGCAAAAAAGAATTTATACATACTTACGGAGTGAAATAGACAATAGACAATAGACAATAGTCGATGGTTGATGGTTAATGGTTGATAGTTGATAGTCAATAGTTATGATTGATAGTTGACAGTTAATGTTTATGATTAACGGTTGATGATAAATCATTTAACAGTTTCTTATTAATAAAATTCTATTTAAAATTTAAATTTTTCCATAATAAAGCCAGAGAAATTGCAAATAATATATACCTAATTATTTACAGTAAACTTTAACAAATATATCTATATCATTAATAACTTATAATAAAAAAAAAGTTTTAGTTACTGGAAAAAGCAAGATTTAGTGACAGACACCGATATAAAAACTTCTAAATGGTGCCCAGGGACGGAATCGAACCGCCGACACAGGGATTTTCAGTCCCTTGCTCTACCGACTGAGCTACCTGGGCAAAAGTGGTGGACTCGGCAGGACTCGAACCTGCGACCAACCGGTTATGAGCCGGTTGCTCTAACCAACTGAGCTACGAGTCCACTCAGTGGACTGAAATTATAACTACTTTTTATTTGAATTTCAAGAGGAAGTGTTAGAAATTAATAAAATTTCCAACGCCTTTTTTTAACAGCTGTTTTTGAAGCTCTTTTTGTGAATATTGCTTTAACGACTCGGTTAAAGAATTCAGATCCCCGTTTAATGAGTCAAGGTCTTTTAATACTCCTAACTTATTTGAATCAAATCCGGTTTCTTTAATTTGTTTTTGAATTTTTTCATTCAGCATACTTTGAAGCTCTGATTTTTTTTCAGCTATCTGTTTGTTAAGTTCACTTTTTAAAAGTTTTGAAAACAGTTTGTCAATGTTTGATTTTATCTTAATTTTAAAATCATCAATTTTTCCGTCAATTATAATGTTTAAATTAACTTTTTTAATATTTTTCACTATTCGTGAAACATACTTATTGCCGTTATATTCAATGTTTCCCGGTATTAATAGCACATTTGTACTTAATACTATTTTAGGCCCGTTAATAAAGCCTTTACCGTCAACGTCAATGTTAACATTATGTAAAACAAATCTGTTATATTTAAAGTTTTCAAAATGCATATTTTTAATTAAATATCTTATATTTATCTGTTTTAAATAAGTAATTTCCAAATAAGCTTTTTTGTAATAATCAGATAAAGAGTCAACTCTGATTAAACCTTTTTTAGCCAAAAGAGTCTGATCTGAAGAAATGTTTTTCAGTTTTATAATAAAATCTGCATCTTTTAACGAAGCGCTCACATCAGCGTTTTCCAATACAAAATCAGGATATTTAATTTTGTCTTTATATACAATATATCTGCCTTTAGATCTGACATATCTGTTTTCTTCTTTTTTAGATTTTGAAATATACGGTTTTGCTAGTTTATAATATTTTAATATTTTATTTACATATACCTGAACCTGAGGTTTTAAAAAGCTCTCTGCAAACTGATAATATTTTCCACTTTTTAATAAATCGTATTTTTTACTGAGTTTTGTGTAGTCGTTTTGTCCGGCTTTTTTAATAGCATTAAGATCATTTATGATCTGCTGTTTCATTTTTGCAAGTCTGTCTTTTTTATCTTTTATATCTTTTTGCATATTTTGTATTTCATTTTTTATTTTATCGCTTTGGGCAATAATATTCTGTATATCACCGGCAGATTTAATATTCTTTGCTGTATTGCTTAAATTATTAATTTCTTTTTTTATTTTTTCTATCTGAGTTTTGTCATTTGCCACCGTTTTTTTAATACTGTTGGCATAATCGATAAAATCCTCATAATCTTTTTTAAGTTTGTCTATTTTTTGCAAAGACTCCAGCTGATATCCCTGCAAAAGCTGTTTAGGATCCGGAATACTGATATTCAGTTTAAACTTTGAGCTATTTGAAGCTTTTGCAGAAGATGCGGACTTTGATGACGCAATTTCTTTTAAAGTTTTCTCCGAATGAATGTCTGTTATTTGTAAATTTTTTATATCAAATTTTCTCCATACAAGATAGTCCCACGAAAGTTTTAAATTAATATGTTCTGTTTTAACACTACCGATATACATATTTTTTATATCTACATCCGCTTTAAAAAACGAAGTGTTTAATTTTTCTATTTTTACAGGCTTTTTAAATATTTTAGACATTGAATACTGCATAATCATTTTTACAAACGGATCAAATGTCAGTGAGATAAGCAAAAATAAGCCCCCGAATATAATTATGAAGCCCGCAATACCAGAAACCCTGATAATTCCTTTCTTCTTTACTTCGCCTGGCACAATCCATTTTAAATATTTGTATTTAGAACAAAAGGCAAAAATCTTGTCTCTGTAAATTTTAATACTTTTATTTAAAACAAAATAAAGAAAAATCCCGATTGCAACACCCCAGAAAAGTCCTCCCATTACAACGGTGTTGTTATATCCGCTCCATCTCATAAAAGGCAGATTATAAATAAACTCCCACAACGGAGTTAGAAACGGAGCAGTCAGTATATAATATCCCGTCTTTGCAAAAACAGGATCAAGAAAATAGCCGACAATCGAAAAAACACCCCAGCTTGCCAGATACAGACCAAAAGGTATACGCAAAATAAAAGCCAAAAAAAGTATACTCAAAGTAAATATATTAAAAAACGGTAAAAATCCGCTTATTAAACCCAGTACCAAAGCTAATGTTATAAACTTTTCGTTATTTGAACTATTTAATTCTCTTATTAACTTGAAAAAAAATCCCATTTTCCACCCTTTTTGATATTATTACATTATTATATCCAAATAAAATGACATCAAAACAATAAAGGACATAAATGAAAGACTATACGTTTAAGGAATTCAAATCGGACCTGCAAAATTTAACAATAAAAAAACCTGACGCCATACTTGCCATAGCAAGAGGAGGACTTACATTTGCCCATCATCTTGCAGAAAAACTAAACATGAGAGAAGTATTCAGTATCAACGCCGTATCTTACGATAAAGACAAAAAACTCGACACTATTAATATTTTTAATATTCCTGATTTAAAAAATTACAAAAATATTTTAGTGGTAGACGATATAAGCGACAGCGGAGATACTTTCATTGAAGTTTTAAAAGTACTAAAAGAAAAATACCCTGATAAAGATTTTAAAACAATAGCTATTTTTTACAAACCTACTTCAAAATATAAACCCGATATCTTTTTTCACGAAACAAACGAATGGATTAACTTTTTCTGGGAAGTTTATTAAAAAGGTCTGAATTTTTCTATAAATTCAGCCGTTTTTTTTAATTCCTCAGTCAAGTTATAATATTCCCTGTATTTCTCAAAATTGCCCCACACTGCTTTATAAACTTTTACGTCCCTTTTTCTTTTTTTGAGTTCTAAAGCCACTGCCGCGTTTATCAAACCTTTATATGCCCACTGCAAATCATTATCAGTTTTCCTTAAATCCTGCCATACTTCTTCCAAAACCTCATGAGCTTCAAAATATTCTCCGTTTACAATATATTTTTTATACTTTTCAAATTCACTCATAACTAACCTTTAAATAATTAACTTTAACTGTCATATAATATAAACCCTTCTTTTTACTATAATTTCAAAAAAGGCTTTTTATGTTAAACATTGTAACCGCTCTTAAAATAGAAGCCGATCCTATTATAAATTATTTTCAATTAAAGTCAAGAAACGGCATTTATCAAAACGAAAATATCAATTTAATAATTACAGGCCAGGGAAAAATTAAATGTGCTGTTAACACCGCCCTGCTGCTTTCAAAACACCGCTTTCCGACTTTAAACATCGGCTTAGCCGGAAGCAATAAACATGAAACAGGAAGAGGCTTTTTTATCCATAAAATTACCGATACCGACACAGGATTTAATTATTTTCCGGATTACTTTAACGAAAACAGTGAAGAAATTTATACCGTTTCAGCTCTTGGAAAATATTATACTCTGACAGATATGGAATCAAGCGGCTTTTTTGAAGCGGCATATAAATTTCTAAACGTAAATGAAATAATCTTATACAAAATCGTCAGTGATACACCTTCTCATAAAGCAGACAAAAATGAAATACCGGAACTTATCAAATCACATCTTAATACAATTGAAAACCTGATAATGCAAACAGCAGAAAAAAACGATTTTTTTAATGAAATAAATAATGCCTTAACAGAAGCAAAAAATAAAATGCAACTTACAAAAACACAGGAAAACCAATTAAAACAGCTTCTTACTCTTTATAAAATAAAAAACATCCCCTTCCCCACTTTTAAAGAAGTAAAGAAAAAAGAAGAAGTTAAAAAGTTTTTAGAATCGTTGAGTAAAAGTTATTGAGGTTATTAAGGTTATTGAGGTTATTAAGGTTGTTGAGGTTAATTAAAAGTTGTTATAGTTAATTAAGTTGTTATGGTTTTTTAAGGTTACTAAAGTTATTGAAGTTTGGAAGTTGTTGAGCTAATTATAATTAGTTAGGTTTTCGGAATTATTGGTGTCAGGCACCTAAGTGTTTTCAAAACTCACAACCCGGTACCTTAAACTGGGAACCCGGTACTCGGAGCTTAATTCCCCATTCACCATTAACTATCCACCATCAACTATCTGCCATCCACCATCTACCATCTACCAGCTACCAGTTACTAATTAAGAATCCACAAATATAAAAATAAACCGGTAATGATTACCAGTTTATTTTTTTCACTTGAGACTTAGATACGTTTACATCCGGTCTGCTCATATTCATATCGCTTGTTCTGTTTTCTTCGCTGAATTTAGCATTATTTATAGCCTGCACGCCTCCCCAGCCTGAACCTGATTTTAGAAAATCTAATTTCAGACACGGATGAGTCCTGCAGTCTGTGTTTGCAGGGCTAGGATCTTTATAATCTTTGGCTAAAGGATAATACCACAGCCAAGAATTAATCTGCAAATGAACTTTTGCACTGTACGGCAGTGCATGAGTGGTATGGAAAACTACTTTTTCCTGCCCGTTTGTTATTGAAGGTGCACTTGTAACCGTTACATAAGGATTAATAGCCGAATTTAAAGTATGGTTAAAATCACCGAAAGCCGTGCTGTTATGTTCGGTATTTGTCACCCATCCCTGAGAATCAGTCCAATACTGATATAAGAAAGTAGTATTTATATCGTTACTGTAAGCGGCTGCAGTTGATACTTTTATTCTTCCGTATCTGAACACAATTTCTTTTGAAAAATTGATATCACCTTTTGCTGTCATGTTAGTATTATTGTATTCATATGAAAGTTCATTATTGTTATAAGGAGAAGCATTCAAATCTGTTAAATTAAAATCAATCGGCCTTACAGTCTGATTAAATTCTTTTGGATAATTGATTAAAATATTAACTGTTGTTTTTCCTTGATTTGATTTTAAAAAATTATTTTTATTTAATACTAACGTATCGTTTATATCATAATATTGTTTACTTCCGTTATCCTCATTTACTTTATAAATAAATTTAACTGCTGTTGGATTATTATTAACATATCCTATAGTGATATTTACATCTTTTGCAAAACATTCATTTACAAAATTTTTAGTAATACTGCCGCCTTTGGCCTCGGCCAATAGATAACCTTTAATTTTTAGTGAATTATTTTCATCTTTAGGATATTGCTTAATATCTGTATCATAAAGCCAGCCTGGAAAATTTGTTAAATTTGCCAAAGAATATGAAACATTGGTATTAAATACAAATTTATATGGAACATAAGTTGCATTTATTTCTTTAAATGTTCTATTAAGCCCTGGTGAAAAATGATTTTTATTATCAATAACACAACCGTTTAAATGTTCAAGTTCTCCATTCGATTCAGTTATCTGTGTTCCAACAGGCTCAACAATACTGCTGTTTTCTTCACAGTCAGAACCTTGAAAAAAATTAGCACTGTGAACAGAGTTTGTATGATGTGTTAAATACGCGGGGTCCCAATCAACTCTCGTCCAGTCTTTATCTGAAATAGTAAAATTATATTCCCCTATTTCTGTATTATTAAAATCCTGTGAATTTACTACACCGTTTATCATATAAAAAGTTAAAAATCTGTTGGATATATCGTTACAAACAGATAAATTTTTATCGCTATTCCAAAGTAAAGACACATTATAATCATTTATATTATTGGCATTAAAATATCTTACATAACCTTTAATACCGTTAGTAGACAGATAAGATGTAGCATTTATATCGGCTTTATAATTCACACCCGCTGCTAATTTGGCTGTAGGGTTCGAAACAGTATTTGTAATAATTGAATTATTACTTACAGGGTCTTTAATAATCACATAAAAGCTGTCCGGCCTGACTGAAAAATTATCCCTTGAACATACTTTATTTCCATAATCGTCTGCCAAACATCTTAAACAGTCATAACCGTCAGGATTTGGAGAAGTATTGTTAAAACATATATTTAAACAAGGAGAATTGTCTCCAAAAGCTTCTTTAAAATTATTTTCATCTGTTAAACATTCAGGCACACCTTTTAAAGTATTTGATTGAGTTTTGTCATTACAGCCATTCGTTAATTTTTCAAAATATTTTTCCCAGTCTATATATTTAATCCTAAATGCAGCATTTCTTATTGCTCCGTTTATAGCCAAAGTCTCTTCTATATGTTTTGAACCGTTAAAATCAACAGGTAATTGAAGAATATTATTTATATCAAATCTAGGAGTGTTTGGATTAAAGCATGATGCATTAATATCATGGAAACCGCCAACATTGATAGCTTCAAGAATTACAGAATAATTATAATCTTTTTCCTGATTTGTATTATTAGCATCATAGGACACAACCATATAATCATTACTTCTTCCGCTTACCTGAGTCGGAATATTATATTTGGTTGGGTCAATATCATAAATATTTTTATCTGATACATTAAATACACTCCATGCCGGTTCATAAACATAATTTTCCTGACACATAGGTAAAAGTTTTAAAGGTGTTTTAGGCATAGGTATATCAATTACTTCTCCGTTAATAACTTTATAAAGCCTATATGTAAAGTATCCGTTAATTGTATCGTTAAGTTCATTTGTCTGAGGTCTTAATGCAAAATACAGATATCTGTAAACTGTACCGTTCACATCACCAAAAGGAATATTTGTGACATTTAAATCACTTCCAGAAACACTTATATTAAATTCACTCGGATCTATATACTCCGTAATACCGTCTTCGCTTTTATATAAATATATACTATCAGGCTGAAAATCTAAATGGGTCGTGTTAATATCTTCTATATGAAATTTTATATCTTTTGCAATTAAGTCATTTTGCTCAGTGTTTCTTAAATAAATAGAAACATTTATATCATCACCTTCTTTAACAAATTCTGGTAATTTAGGAAACTGATTAGGTACATACGGTGTAGTTATATATACACCGTCCTGCATAAATGAATAGTCATAGCAAAAATGGGGAACATAAAGTCTTGTGGAATACACTACCATACTAGGGAAAAATGCATCATTTTCTGTACTTAGAGAAATTGTTACTGAAGTAGTATTAGGATTTTGATTTCTTATTTGAGTCATTACACTCGTTACATTATATTCGTCGATATCTATCCCGTCCGTATTTGTAAGATTATTATCGCCTATATTCGGTCTTGTTACTCCTATAATACGTGAATCAAAAATATTATTAGTATCCAATGCTCCTGGCATAGTTTGTCCGTCAAGTTCCATAGTATCAGGAGTATAAGGATAATCCCCTTCACCTGTAAATACTCCCAAAAAAGAATTCACATCTCCTTCCGGAGGTAAATATAAATTAGTAATATTAATATCACTAGTTCTGTATCCGTCTGCATTTTTTAAAATTTTATATCCGTTATAAATCATAACCCTCTTAAAATTTGATAAATCAATCATACTTGTTTCATATATGACAACAAAACTCCACCCTGAAAAATCTCCTAATGAACTTTCATGACCTTCATTTGTAGTAATATTTGCCACTGTTACATTTACTTCACTGCCAGGAGCCATACCCTCCAAAATAGTTTTTATTTTATCTGTTACATCAGCATATCCTGCATAAACCATACCATAATCACCATACCATCTATGATAATTTATTACATCCGCTGTTATTGACTGATAAGGAACGTTGTTGATTTTTAACAACACTTTATTTGCATCAGTATCTTCAATATTTAAATATTCATAATCTGTTATATATTTATAACTCCATCCGTTTTGAGCATTCGGATCCAAATAAGCTCTTCTTTGGGGATAATGATATTTTTTATAATAATATGCATAATCGTTTACGTTTCCCTGCCAAAAAAGCCCGGCCCAAAGTATTTTACCGTCATAATTGCTTGGCAGCTTAAATGTAGCTACAGAGGAATTCCATGTTGAGCTGTTTCCGTCAATATCAATGTATTTTGTTACTCTATTATTATCATTATCATGATAGTTAAAAGTACCAACACACTCTCCATCAAAATTATATGCATTATCTGTTACACATTCAACTGTGTTACCAACAATAGCATAATTTCCATTTACATTTCGTGTATTGTCAGGATTGACTACGGTAAAATCCTGAAAACCTTCATGATATGTTGTTGCACTGTAGAGAATTAAAAATGATGTTATCAGTATTAAAAATTTTTTCATAATATACCTTTATATTAATCTTAATTTACTATATACATTATACAATTTTTTAATAAAATTACAAAATTCTATATAATTAAATAAATACTTATATTAACAAATGTAAAAGAGTTGTAATATAATTCTTTAAAAAGGCAAAATTTGATCTGCTATATAGAAAAAAAAGTTCTCAGTTTTCCTATTACACAGCAAATAATCGGTAAATTTAACCCAAAAATTATATTGATAAACCATTACAAAGATATTTTTAACCGCTCTCATCAGGATTTTAACTGGCAAAAGAATAAAAATGTACTTATATTAGCCGAAAAAAAAGATAAATTTTTATATAAAGGCAGCGGTTTTTGCAACAGCAGAGGATATGAAAATTTCTACTATTCAACACAGATACTCGGATGTGTCTATAACTGCGAATACTGCTACATAGGAGGCATGTATCCGTGCGGATATCCCGTTGTTTTCGTAAACGAAGACGATTTTATCAAAGAAGCCGAAAAACTTAAAAACGCATATATAGCAATAAGCTACGAATCGGACTTGCTTGCTTTTGAAGGGATTTATCCTTTTCACAAAAAGTGGATTGAATTAGCCGCAAAATGCCCCGATTTATTAATAGAAAGCCGCACAAAATCTGCGAATACACATAGACTTCCGGATAATCCCCCGCCAAACTTTCTGCTTGGATTTTCACTCTCGCCTGTTGAAATAAACAGATTCGAAAAAAAAGCGCCAAATTTAGAAAAACGCATAAAAGCCCTTAAGCTTGCAATCGATAAAGGATACAATGTAGAAATAGCAATAGACCCTGTAATAAAAACAGAAAATTTCAAAGAAATTTATAAAAACTTTATTGAATATCTGAAAAGCGAAATAGACCTCTCAAAAATCAACATAGAAATCGGTGCATTTAGAATGAATAAAGATTTTTTAAAACGCCTGCGCAAAATTAATTTAAGCGAAGTTACATGGTACCCGTATGAAATCAAACAGGGCGAAGCCAGATACAGGGATGAAAAAGAGATTATCGAGTATGTGAGGGAGCTGATAGTAGATAGTTGATAGTTGATAATTGATAGACAACAGTCGATAGTTGATGGTTTATGGTTTATAATTAACGGTTTGAAAATAACATCTAAGAATTTAAATTTTAAACACAGGATTCAACACACAACAACTCAATCGTTAACTCAATAAAATAATAATAGCTGGGATAACGCCAGACACTAAATAAGTATATAAATTATGTATAATTTCTTAATAAGAGAATTAAAAAATAAAAAGGCAATAAATGAAAATACTTCTTACCGGTGCAAGCAGCGGAATAGGAAGAGCTATAAAAGAAACACTTGCAGATTACGAAATAATAACACTTTGCAGAAACTGTGATAAGAAAATAGATTTCAATGACATAAACACATTAAAAGATCTAAAGTTTGAAGACGTTTACGGAATAATACATAATGCCGGAACCGGTTATTTCGGGCAGTTTGAGGATATCGGAATAGACAAAATAGAAGAAATGATAAACGTTAACTTTTTAGCACCTATGATTATTACCAAAAACCATCTTAAAGACATCAAAAAAAACAGAGGTTTTATAATAAACATCTCTTCCACTTCAGCAATCCACCCGGCACGTCAAGGTGTCGTCTACGGCGCTACAAAAGCGGCTTTGAGGCATTTCGGCACTTCACTGTTTGAAGAAGTAAGAAAATACGGTGTAAAAGTATGTACTATACTGCCGGATATGACACTTACAAATTTTCATAAAAACACTTATTTCAAACCTTCATCCGACGAACTCGCACACATTAAACCTGAAGATATAGCCAAAATAGTCAAAGATATAATTGAAGCACCGAAAAATATCGTTATGCATGAAGTGGTAGTTAAACCTCAGATTTTTAAACTTGACAAAAATTAAAATACTTATACAATACTTTAAAAAGTACTTTTAAAGGAACGTATGACTATCAGCGCTAACGAAGTAAAAAAAAGAGGCGTTTCAATTTTTGATGAAATGCTTAAAAAATTCAATGAAATAGTAATAACATTCAGGGATAAAAAGAAATTCGTAGTTATGGATATAAAAAGATACGAAGAGCTTAGAATGAAAGAGCTTGAGCTTGCTTATAAAGAGGTAATGGAAGATTATAAAAATGGAGACTATAAAGTTTTAAGTACAAAAGAACATATCGAATCTTTAAAAGAAGAATTAAATGTTTAAATTAATTGAAACCAAAACATACAAAAGAAAACTAAAAAAGTTTTTAAAAAAAAACATCCTGAAATTTTTAAAAAATATGAAAAAACAATTTATTTATTAGAAGCAAACCCTTTTCATCCTTCTCTAAGACTTCATAAACTAAAAGGCAAAATGCATGAATTTTATTCAGTTTCAATAGATATGAGATACAGAATAATTATAGATTTTATCGTAATAGATGAAAAATTTTTTTAATAGATATTGGGAAAGATGAAGAAATTTACTGATAATGATATCTGCAGGCGATTATTATAACTTCATTTTCATCAATCATATATATCAGTCTGTGTTCGTGATTGATTCTTCTCGAATAACATCCTGCAAAATCAAATTTCAATGCTTCAGGTTTGCCTAAACCTTCAAACGGATGTCTTTTAATATCTTTAATCAATTCGTTTATTTTTTTTACAATTTTTTTATCAATTTTCTGCCAATATATATAATCTTCCCAGCCTTCAAGCGTAAAAGCAATTTTCATTATATTTCTTTATAGATTTTTTTACCTGATTTCGCATTGTTTATGGATTTTTTAATCCACTCTCTGTTTGCCTGGTTTTTCATTAAATATTCGGTTTCTTTTAAAGAGTTGAATTCATCAAGAGAAATCATCACAACACTTTCTTTTCCTTTTCTGTGTATGATTATTTCATCATGATTAAAATAAACTTTTTCAAAAATTTCTTTAAGGTTATTTCTGGCTTCACTCATCGTTACTACTTCCATAGCCAATCCTTTACATAATTATGTACATAATTATATCACAAATTAAGCCACTCTTTTGCTTTGCTTCTTAGCTCTTCCGGATTGTCGCTTGCGAAGAGTTTAATGGAGGTGTCCGATTTTTCTTTTAAACCGTATTCGTTTTTGAGAAGTTCGACTATCGCCTGGCCTGAATGAATCAGTTTGGCATTTGGAAAATACTTTTGAAAACTTTTTTCTAAAAAAGGATAATGAGTACAGCCTAGTATCACATAATCAATACCGTTTTTATCAATATCGTTAAAATACAGATCAAAAACCTCATCAACTATTTTACCTTCTGTAATCCCTTCTTCAACCAAAGGAACAAACAGCGGAGTCGCAACTGATATAATATTTTTATAATCAAGCTTTTTAAGCATAGACTGATATTTGTTACTGTTGATTGTTCTTTTAGTTCCTGTTAACAGAATATTTGCTTCTTTTTCAGCATTTAAAGCCTTTACTCCGGCTTCTATAACTCCTACAACAGGAAACCCTGCTTCGCGTCTTAATTCCTCAATGGCAACGGAACTTGCCGAATTACATGCGACAACCAAAAAATCAATATCGAAATTTTTAAGAAATTCGAGAGCTTCGAGGGAATATCTTATTATTGTAGATTCGTTTTTGTTTCCGTACGGTACCCTGGCCGTATCTCCGAAATAAATTATTTCATCGAACAGTCTGGATTTAAGAATTTCGGAGGCTACGCTCAAGCCCCCTATTCCGCTGTCAAATACTCCGCATCTATTCATTTATTATACTTAAGAACTCCTGATTGTTTTTGGTTTTGAGCATTTTTGAATACATAAGTTTAAGCGCTTCTATTTCATCCATTTCCGAAATAATGTTTCTAATCGCCCATACTTTAGCAAGTTCTTCAGGAGTTAAAAGAAGTTCTTCTTTTCTTGTTCCGGATTTAAGCAGGTCAATCGCAGGATAAATTCTTCTATCGGCAATTCTTCGACTAAGAACAGCTTCCATATTACCCGTACCTTTAAATTCTTCAAAAATAACCTCATCCATTTTACTGCCGGTTTCAATAAGAGCCGTGGCTATGATAGTAAGACTTCCGCCTTCTTCGATGTTTCTGGCAGCACCGAAGAATCTTTTAGGTTTATGAAGAGCGTTTGCGTCTACACCGCCGCTTAACACCTTACCGCTTGCGGGAGTAACTGTGTTGTATGCTCTTGCAAGCCTTGTGATTGAATCGAGTAAAATTACAACGTCTTTGCCCATTTCAACCATTCTTTTGGCTTTTTCGATAACAAGCTCCGCAACTCTGACATGGTTTTGAGCGGGTTTGTCAAACGTAGATGAAAACACTTCGCCTTTTACACTTCTTTGCATATCCGTAACTTCTTCCGGTCTTTCGTCAACAAGTAAAACCATTAATTCGATTTCAGAATGGTTTTTAGTAATACCATGGGCTATTTCTTTTAAAAATACGGTTTTACCGCTTCTAGGAGGCGCAACAATAAGACCCCTTTGCCCTTTTCCGATAGGAGCAAACAGATCCAAAACCCTTCCTGTGAGTTTTGTAGGCTCGTATTCGAGTTTTATTCTTTCCTGAGGATAAAGCGGAGTCAGGTTGTCAAAAAGAGGTCTTTTTTTGGCTTCTTCCGGAGGCAGATAATTAATAGCCTCAATTTTTAAAAGAGCGTAATATTTTTCCTGGTCTTTCGGCGGTCTGACCTGTCCCGTTACGATGTCACCCGTTCTTAGGGCAAATCTTCTTATTTGTGTCTGAGAAACATATACGTCGTTTAAAGAGTTTTCAAAGTTCCCTCCGATACTTCTTAAAAATCCGTATCCGTCAGGCATTACCTCAAGTATACCGGTAAAGAGCAGATATCCGCCCTGCGCCACCTGAGCCTTTAAAATTTCAAACATCAAATCCTGACGTTTAAATTCCTGAGGATTCTCAACATGAAGTTCGTTTGCAATTTTAATAAGCTCTTCTGTAGGTTTGCTTCTTAAATCTTCAATTGTATACCCTTCAACCGGTATATGAGTTCTCTGTTTCTTATTATTACCGTTATTTGCGGTATTTTGATTTTCGTTTTCCATAAATATCCTTGTAAGATTAATGTAGTAAATAGAAGTGTTTTGGTTTTGCGATTTTAGTTAAAATGAACTGTTTTGTCAAGTTTTAACGCAACCTTATAACCTTAAGAGGATTAATAGGCTTGTCTTTATACGTTACTTCAAATTCAAGGGAGTTTTTCACCCTTGCTATTATCTGTCCTCTTTTTACGTAACTTCCTTTTCTAAGAAGCGGCGAAACTTTTATAAGATTCGCATAAACACTGAATAAATTGCCCGGGTGTTTTATAAAAACAACTTTCCTGTCCCCGTTATCGCCTATATAAACCACTTGACCACTCATAATGGATCTGACAACGGAATTCGGCTTTGTTTTTATTGTAATGGAATCGTTATATATTCTTATTTTGTAAATAGGATCAATGTATGAACCGAACTTTTTAATTACTTTGCCGTATACCGGAGGAATGGTTTTTCTTCCTTTGTAAGTTGCCGTTTTAGGCTTAAAATATACAGATCCCACTTTTTTGACGTTAATCTGAGGGGTTCTTTTTTTAACAATTTTAAGTTCCTGCAGTTTTTTTCTCAAACTCTGCTGTTTTCTTATCATAGAAAGAAGTTTCTTTTTATAGTCTTCTTTTTGTTTTTTCAAAGAAGCAAGCTCTATGACTTTTTCTCTTCTCAGTTTGGCGAGTTCGTTTCTTTTTTTTATTAGAACAGCCTGTTTGGATTTGATATCGTAAATTTTTTTATTGGTGCTTGCAAGATTTTTATCAATTTTTTTATACTGGAAAAGCAGATTTGATATCTGTCTGGAATAAAGCTCAAGCGCTTTTTTATTTATTTCACTGTAAATGAGGTCATTCAGAGAATCTATTTGTTTCGTATCAAGGTAATAATTCTGAGAAATAAATTTAATCACTTCCGCTTTTATATCCTCTTTTTTTCTGTTTAAACCTTTGGCAAGATCTGTCAGCTCGTTTAATGTTCTGTTTGAGTTTTTCAACTGCTGCTGTAATGTATTGATATCGGTTTGGACGTCTTTTTCTTTTTTATTCAAAAGTTCTATCTGACGCTCTTTTGACAAAATCTGTCTGGCCAGGTTATCCAGCTTTTTATTCATTTTGGCAATTTTATAAGAAGTGTATCTAAGCTCTTTTTTAGTGGAAGTAACAGAAGCAAAGACAAAAACCGAAAAAACAATCAATAAAACTATTCTTTTCATTTTTTCCTTCCGATTACTACTACTATCGATGAAATAAACGAAATAGAAAGACTGACAATTAAAAGTATTAAAATTTCTTTTTGTAAATCAAGCCCGGATGTAATATTTAAATCTCTCATAACCGCTTGAAAATAAATTGAATTTTCCATATAAAAAATTATAGCGACAGTAAAAATTAAAGCAATTATAGAATCAATAAAAGCAATTTTGAAAAGCGCTGCCCCTCTGAACCAGAAAGGCGCACCGAAAAGCTCCATAATATACATTCTTTCATTATGTTCAAGACGCCATACTTCAAGCTGCTTGATAATCAGTAAAAATCCGAGCACTGCTATAATAACCATAAACACGTTACTTGTTATTTTCAAAAGCATTAACAAATTGTAAATTTTCGTCTGTGAAGAACGGTATGTCAAAACTCTTTTAATATAAGGATAGCTTTTAAGCGTATCTTCTATATCGCTGAGTTTTTTAGGAGAAGGAAGTGTTTTTAATTTAAGTCTGTAAAAATAAGGCATTTTAATTTCATCAAGATTAATGTTTTTAAACTTCCTTTTCATATAATTGAGCTGCCTGGATATATCTATTTTTTCAATTTTTCCTATATCTTTTATATCCAGATGGGTTATTTCTTTGTCGCTTACTACAACAATTGAATAATTGTTTAAAATATTCTGCTGGTACTGATGAAGTATATCATTAAACAGTCTAAATAAAAATATACTTAAAAGTATAGACACAAGTGCCAGGATAAGGGCAAAATGGCTTTTAAGAGAGTTCATAAAGAGTTCCTTTTTCAAGGTGTATTTGTCTGTAGTTAATATCAAATGTCTGAGGAAGCGAATGCGAAGCTATCATAATAGTTATGTCTTTTTCCCTGTTTGCCATTATAAACAGCTCCATTACAAGATTCGCCGAATATTCATCAAGCCCGGAAATAGGCTCATCCGCCAAAATCATAACAGGATCGTGTATTATAGCTCTTGCAATCGCAGCCCTTTGCTGCTCGCCTCCGCTCAGTTCAGCCGGATATTTATCCAGTTTATGCGAAAGCTTTACTTTATTTAAAAGTTTAATAGCCTCTTCTTCGGCCGTTTTTTTATCTATTCCGGCTATCAGCATAGGAAGCATAACGTTTTTTAGAATCGTCCATTCCGGTATAAGCTTATAATCCTGAAACACCACTCCCAGATATTTTCTAAGATATGAAAGTTTCGATTTTTTAATATTGTTAAGCTCTATTCCGCCAACGTTTAAAGAACCGTTAAAAACAGGAACTTCTCCGTATAGGGATTTGATTATAGTAGTTTTTCCGCTTCCGCTGACACCCGTTAAAAAAACGAAATCCTTGGTATATATTTTAAAATTTGCGTTTTTTATTATCGGCTCGCCTTTATAACCAACATATAAATTTTTAGCTTCTACCAGTACACCCATTAAACAGCCTTTTAAGTTCTTTGTGAGCTAGATAATTTTCTTTTATATGAGCCGGAAGCTTAAAATATTCCGGTTTGTCTTTATTTAAAATATAAATATGTTCGGGCCTGTTGAAATTTCCTATCGTAGCTCTGATAAGTTCGTTATTATCATCGATTTTAAATACTTTTTCTATATGTATTACAAATTTATCGTAAATTTTAGGTTTGAAATCAAGATTTTCAAGCCTGCAGTCAAAAGAAAAATCAAAATCGTCATTAATTTCTTCCGATATTTCATGATTAATCATGTAAATATCATATATGTCTTTTTGCTGTCTTCTCCATCTGTCTTCATATTTGCTTGATACTTCATAAGGAATGTTTTTTTTGACTTTCAGATCCATTTCTTTAAATTTCATAAATTCGTTAAAAGAATATTCAAAATAGTTATCGCTGTCCGTTCTTAAATGTAAAAAACCGTCTTTTTGCAGCACTCTTTTTGATTCGTTTATAAAATCTTCGTTTATAACCCTTCTATGCGGCTTTTTATCCCACGGGACCGGAAAGTGCACATATATGGAATGCAGCTGATTTGAATTTATTTTGCTCAGAATTATTCTGGCGTCATGGTTTATAATTCTGATATTGTCTATTTTTTCATGAATACATCTTTTCAAAACCTGCTCAATTGACGGTTTGTGAATTTCAATTCCAAGTATCGTTTTTTCCGGATATTTTTTAGCAAGATGTATTAAATGCCTTCCGCTTCCGAATCCGACTTCCACAATATCTATACCGCTTAAATCGGAAGTGATGTCCAAAAAATTTTTATCAGGAATTTTTTCTTTAATGCCTTCTATGTTTTCAAATAAAATTTCGGCTTCATGCAGTTTAACAAAAGCCTTGTAGGCTTTTTTTATTTCACTGACAATCGGTCTTGTTATTTTGTCGTATTTAACAAGAGTGCCGTTTTCTTTTTGCAGCACCTTAAGTAAAAACTTTGCACGCTCAGTTTTAACACCTATAAGATTTTCGGCTTTAAACAAAAACTCTACACCCTCAATTTTTACAGGGTATTTAACATCTTTTAAACTGTCTACAACGATATGAGGCATTAAAAATCTACCTCCACGCTGTTGGCTTTTGAAATCAGTCCGTATTTATCCACGGCATATATATCATACGTATAAGAATGTTTATGCACAATGTTTTTATCAAAGAACCTGTTGCCGTTTACGATATATTTATGTTCTTTCGCATTAAACAGCCCGCCTTCTTTTTTTACTATCAGATATTTTACCGCTCTGTCGTCAGGACTTGACATTATAAACTGAACCCCGTCAGGCAGGATATTCGTAGAAACAAGCGGTTTAGCAGGTGCGGGAAGAGTCTGTCCCATTACTTCAGGCGTTTTGCTAAGAAGAGATTCCGTATCGTGAACGCTTACTGCGGTTACTTTATAATATTTGGTTACGCCGTCTTTATTTATTTTATCAGTATAAGTTGTCTGAGTTGTTTTTGCTATAGGCGTATATCCGAAACCTAAAAAATTCCTTGTATAAATTTTATAATATTTTGCACCCTGTACCGGCGACCAGGTTAATACTATTTTTCTTGGCAGATTGTTTGTAGCCGTAATGTTTTCCACAACCGGAGGTTTAGGATAAGTAGATACGCTTATAGTCTGAGAAGGCAGTGATTTCAAACCGTCAAACGTATAAGCTATTATTCTGTATTTATAAATTTTACCGTCTGCAAGGTTTTTGTCAATATATTCAACATTATATCTCGGAGTTAAATTAGCCAAATCTTCCCATTTAGCGTTTTTGTCATTAAATCTTTGAATTATATATCCTTCAACCCTTTCATTTGGATGAGGCCTGAAAATTATTTTTACCATTCCCTTTTGAAGAGGTTTGATTTCAAGTGGAATCACCGGAGCTACCGTAGGAAGAGTTTTTTGAGTAACTTCTTTTGCCAAAGAAGGGATTTTAGCTTTGTTAAACGTTGCAATTCTGTAAGTATAAGTCGTAGAAGGTTTCAGTCCCGTATCTACGTATAAAGTTCTGTACGGATCATTAATTGTCGCAAGCATTGTCCACTTATGTGTTTTATTGTCGTATTTTTGAATATAATATCCGCTCATACCTTTTACCGCGCTCCATTTAAGCGCCATAGCGTTTCTGTCAGGATAAGCGTTAAACTTCTGAACGGTAGGAAGGTTGGGATTGGATTTAGGAGCCGGCTTATTATTTACCGCACAACCCGTAATAAGGAGCAAACCTATCAGATAAAGAGCCATTTTTTTCATTTTCGTATCCTTTTGGCAAATATTTTTTAAAATCATCAAACATTGGTGCAATTATACTAAGTTTTTCACCTCTTGGGTGCATAAAGTATATCTCCCTGGCATGCAGCATTACTCTAGGTATTTTCTGTTCTTTTTTACCGTAAAGCCTGTCGCCTAAAATATAGCGGCCTATAGTTCCCAAATGAACCCTTATCTGATGGGTTCTTCCTGTAAAAAGTTTAGCGGCCGCCAGCTTTTCAAAAATAGGGACAAAAAGCGTTTTGGCTTCCCTGCCGTTTTTTACATACGCCATTTTAAGCCGGTTTTTAGGGTTTCTGGCTATCGGTTTGTCTACACACACAGCATCTTTTAACGGCTCGTTCAACAGCATCAGATAATACCTGCCCATTGACTTGTCTTTAAGCTGGGCGCTTAAAAACTCGTGTGTTTTATTGTTTTTGGCAATAACAAGAGCACCGCTGGTTTCTTTGTCGATTCTGTGCACTATTCCGAAACGCTCTTCCCCTGCTATGGTGGAAAGTCTGATATTTTTACTTTTCAGCCAGTCGACAAGCGTCGCTTCTTTAACCGAAGGTGCCGGATGTACTACAATCCCGGGAGGTTTGTTTATTACTAAAAGATCTTCATCCTCATATAAAACGGGGATGTCAAAATCCACTTCATATTCCTGTTCGGAACTTTCGGCATTTTTAAATTCGACTTCTACAACATCGTTTTTTTTTAACTTAACACCGCCTTTTTTTACATCACTGCCGTTTAATTTTACTAAAGAGTGTTTTATAAGGTTTTCAATCTGATTTCTTGATACATTAAGTTTTTGAGCCAAAAACTTATCAACTCTTTCGTTTTTTTCGGAAATAAACCTTTTAATCAACCGTTTCCTTTTTTAAAAATTATATCAAATAATCTCTGCCGTTGATTATTTGTATATTTATGCATTGATATAACAGACACGGTAATAAGCCAACCCAGCTAAAGCATAGACAAAACCATAAACCGGACATGAGTTTTAAACTCTCAACAAACAATCAACCGTCAGCAATTTACCATTAACTATCAACAGTTAACAATCAAATATTTTCCATTTCCAGTGTCGATTCTCCATTTTAAATTCTGTATTCTTATGATATAATACCATTTTAAAAAGGCCTTCAATGAAAAGAAATCCAAAAAGAATTTTAATTAAATTTTCAGGTGAAGCATTAGCCGGTGACGACGGCTTTGGAATCAACACAAAAATATTAAAATATCTGGCAGACGAAATAAAGTCTGTAATAAAAGAGGGCTTTGAAGTTGCTATCGTCATAGGCGGAGGAAACTTCATCAGAGGCGTAAGCGCGGCTAAAGACGGAATAATAAAAAGAACTTCCGGAGATTATATGGGGATGCTGGCAACAGTAATAAACGCCGTAGCTATGCAAGAAGCACTCGAAAACGACGGAGTCGGAGTAAGGGTGCAAAGCGCTATAAAAATGGAAGAAATAGCCGAAAACTTCATAGTAAGACGTGCAATAAGACATTTAGAAAAAGGCAGAGTCGTAATTTTTGCGGCGGGAACCGGAAACCCGTTTTTTACGACAGATACGGCCGGAGTGTTAAGAGGAAGCGAAATAGGCGCGCATGCGATAATTAAAGCGACTAAAGTAGACGGTATTTACGACAAAGACCCGGAAAAATACGATGACGCCGTTTTAATCAAAGAATTAAGTTACGACGACGCTCTTAAAGAAAACATAAAAGTAATGGACGATACGGCAATAGCGCTGGCTCGTGAAAACAAGCTGCCTATAATCGTTTGCAATATGTTTAAAAAAGGTAATTTATTAAAAATATTAAAAAACGAACCTGATGCCAAATATTCAATAGTTAAATAAAAGGAGAATCATGAGAATAGAACAAATCAACGCAAAAGCGCTCGAAAAAGCAAATTACGACAGATATCTGTTAAGCCAGGCAATAGCAAAAAGAGTAAACGAATTAATAAACGGGGCAAAACCTTTAATTGAACTTCCAAAACCGAACATGCAGCTTACTGAAATAGCGACTCTTGAAATAGCCGAAGGGCTTGTAAAGGTTAAAGAAATTTGAGAGAAGATTTCCTTCATCTGTTAGAAACAATAAAACATATAAAATCTACCGACGAAGCCGTCAGGCTTCTGCTTCTAAGAATTAACACGCCTTTAATCAATGAAGCCATAGAATTTGCTATAAAGGCACATCAAGGGCAAAAAAGAAAAAGCGGCGAAGACTATGTAATACACCCTATACTTGTTGCAACGATAACCAGTTATTTCAGCGACGACGAAAATGTTATCACCGCAGCAATTCTTCATGACGTGGTGGAAGACACCAACTATACAATATATTATATTAAAGACAAATTCGGTGAAAACGTCGCAAACCTGGTTGAAGGACTTACTAAAATAGTTGAAATCAGACAGAGCTCTTTAGTTCCTTCAACATCAAACGAAAAACTTACCAAATCGGCAATGACGTTCAGAAAAATGCTTCTTGCGTCGATTGCGGATATAAGGGTGCTGGTTATCAAACTCTGCGACAGACTGCACAATATGCTCACCCTCGACGCACTGCCTCCTCACAAACAAAAAAGAATAGCGGAAGAAACGCTTGTAGTTTATACGCCGATAGCCCACAGACTGGGGATATCTACGCTTAAAAACTGTCTGGAGGATCTGGCTTTTAAATATCTTCTTCCGGAAGAATACAAAAAAATAGACGTCTATCTGAAAAAACACAAAGAAGAATTCAGACTCAGACTCAACGAATTTACTCAAAAAATCCAAAAGCTTCTTTTAAAAGAAGGGCTTAAAGACTTTGAAGTTAAAAGCAGAATTAAACATTATTATTCAATATTTCTGAAAATGCAGAGAAAAGGAATATCCATAGAAGAAATACTGGATCTTCTCGCAGTCAGAATCATTGTAAACGAACCTATAGAATGTTATGAATCTCTGGGTGTGATACATCTCAATTTCAGGCCGTTAATATCAAGATTTAAAGACTATATCGCAATTCCGAAAGAAAACGGATACCAGACGCTTCATACCACCGTTTACGACGGAAACTCGATTATAGAAGTACAGATAAGAACGTTTGACATGGATAAAAATGCCGAATTCGGTATTGCCGCCCACTGGAAATATAAACTCAACACCGCTCTTCCGAATGTAAAATGGCTTGAAGATATGAAATTTGACGAAGATATTGAAGATTTTTACGAACTTGCTAAAAACGATCTTTTCAGCGAAGACATAGTCGTTTACTCTCCTAAATTCGAAACTTTTACACTTCCGCGCGGAGCGACTGCTCTCGATTTTGCATATATGATTCATACCGATATTGGCAACAAAGCTATAGGCGCATACATAAATAAAGAAAAAGCCACCCTTCTTACTACGCTTAAAACCGGAGACATCGTCAGAATAGTAACCGGAAACGAAGTTATTCCGAGATGTAGCTGGATAGAATCTTTAAAAACAAGCAAGGCCAAATACGAACAGAAAAAACTATGCCGTCAAAAAGAAAAAGAGATAAACAAAAAATTAGCCCTTGCCATTTTAAAAGGCATATTCGACATTAACGAAATAAAACTGAGAGCCCTAATTAAAGCAAACTATTTATGCGATTCCATAAGCAAAATAGTAGAAGATAAAAATTTCTTAAAAGACGTTGTAAAAAGACTTTATAAAACTATGAGAAAAAGAAATCTTTTATATTTTAAAAACATCAACATAAAAGAGCATGAATTCGGAAACATTAGAATACTCACAAACAAACAGATAAGCGATATCAGCTTCAATTACTGCTGCCATCCGAAATTCGGAGATAAAATATTGGGGCTTCTTAAAAAAAGAGAAGTTGAAATTCATCATAGATTTTGTAATAATGCCGAAAAAAAAATAGACAAAGCCGTTTTTGTAGAATGGATAAGGAACACCCAAAACAGATATTTTCTCGTAGTAACCCTGCAGAATAAAAAAGGCGAGCTTGCTAAATTTATAAGTTTTTTAAGCCGTCTGGGTATTTTTATTCATTCAATCAATTTAGGCAAAGAATCAAACAACTGTAAAATGGAAATAGAATTTGATTCAAAAGAGTTTAACAATATCAAACAAAAAATAGCAAACGAATACAACATAATAGAATTTATATCGACAAAGGACGCGTATAATGGGTAATGAAGTACAGAACACAAAAAACGGAGAAATTAAGATGGACAAACATCCTAAATTAAACGAAGCGATGGCTGAAATACAAAGAGGATCAAACGAAATAATAGGTCTTGATTATATAGAAAACCTTGTAAACAGATATTTAAACACAGGTGAAAGATTTACTATAAAAGCAGGATTTGACCCTACGGCTCCTGACTTGCATTTAGGGCACACCGTTTTGCTTCAGAAACTTAAAACATTCCAAAAATACGGTGCAACCGTCCAATTTTTAATAGGAGATTTTACCGCTCAGATCGGAGACCCTACCGGCAAAAGCGCAACACGTAAAATGTTAACTCCCGAAGAAGTCGCACAAAATGCGGAAACATATAAAGAACAGGTTTTTAAAATTCTGGACAAAGACAACACTGAGGTGGTTTTCAATTCCGAATGGCTGAATGCTCTTGGCGCGGCGGGAATAGTAGAGCTTACAACAACTTATACGGTTGCCAGAATGCTTGAACGTGACGATTTTGAAAAAAGATACAAAGCGCAGACTCCTATAGCAATAAGCGAATTTATATATCCTCTTCTTCAGGGATATGACAGCGTAGCGCTTAAATGTGATATCGAAATCGGAGGGACTGACCAAAAATTCAACCTTTTAATGGGAAGACAGCTTCAAAAAACATACGGAGTAGGAAAAGAGCAAAGCGTTATTATGATGCCTCTTTTAGTGGGTCTTGACGGTATAAACAAAATGAGTAAATCATTAGGAAACTATATTGGTATTACGGAAGATCCTAATACTATATTTGCCAAAGTTCTTTCTATAAGCGACGAACTTATGTGGGATTGGTATGAACTCTTAAGCGACAAATCAATTGAAGAAATCAATAAACTGAAAGAAGAAGTCAAAAACGGACTTAACCCTAAAATAGCAAAAGAAGCCCTTGCGATTGAAATCGTAGACAAATTTCATGGAAAAGGCGAAGGCGTTAAAGCCAAAGAACATTTTGACAAAGTACACAAACAAGGAAAGATTCCTGACAATATTCCTGAATTTGAACTTGATGCCCAAAATATCGTAGACGCATTGGTAAATACCAAACTCGCAAGCTCAAAAAGCGAAGCGAGACGCCATATAAAAGGCGGAGCAGTTAAAATAAACCAGGAAAAAATAAGCGATCAGAATATAGAACTGAAAAGCGGAGAAGAATATATTCTTCAAATCGGAAAAAGAAAATTTGCAAAAGTAAAGGTTAAATAATGAAGCCTCTAAAAATAGGTAAACACACAATAGAACACCCTATAATTCAAGGCGGGATGGGCCTTGGAATCAGCTGGGACAGACTTGCAGGGACCGTAAGCAAACACGGCGGTCTTGGAGTAATAAGCGCAGTCGGAACCGGATATTATGAAAATAAAAAATATGCAAAAAAACTGGTAGAAGGCAGACCTCTTTTGGAAAAAGAGTTTTATAACAGAGATGCACTTTTTAAAATAGTTGAAAACGCAAGAAAAATATGCGGCAATGCACCTTTAGGATGTAACGTATTATACGCTATCAACGATTACGGAAGAGTTGTAAGAGACGCATGCGAAGCCGGAGCAGACGTAATTATTACCGGTGCAGGACTTCCTATGGACATGCCTGAATATACAAAAGATTTCCCTGATGTTGCATTGGTGCCTATCGTCTCTACGGGAAGAGCATTTAAACTGATTGCTAAAAGATGGGAAAAAAGATACGGAAGAATTCCTGACGCCGTAATAGTTGAAGGGCCGCTTAGCGGAGGACACCAGGGATTTAAATACGAAGACTGTTATAAAGAGGAAAATCAGCTTGAATATTTAGTTCCTGACGTAAGAGAAGAAGTTGACAAATGGGATCCAAACATCCCGGTTATTGCCGCCGGAGGGATATGGACACACGAAGATATTATAAAATTCATAAAACTCGGTGCTAACGGAGTCCAGCTTGGAACAAGATTCGCACTAACCCATGAATGTGATGCAAGCGACGAATTTAAACAGATTCTTCTTAACGCAAAAAAAGAAGACATAGTACTTATGAAGTCCCCTGTCGGATATCCGGCCAGAGGAATCAAAACAAAACTTATAGAAAAAGTAGAAAAAAAAGAAGGTCCTGCAATTAAATGTATTTCAAACTGCGTTTTTCCTTGTAACAGAGGCGAAGAAGCGAAAAAAGTCGGATACTGTATCGCCGACAGACTTGCGGACGCCTATGAGGGCGACGAAGAATTAGGACTTTATTTCAGCGGAGCTTACGCATATAAAGCGGACAGGCTTTTAAGTGTTGAAGAACTTATGAAAGAGCTTACCGGAGAATAATGAAAAAATTTTTCTTTATTCTTTTTTTTACATATCTGTTCGGAGCATGCAATACACAGTCTATAAACACCGCCTATAAAGAGTATTATAAATACCAGCAGCAGTATATTTCTGCCATACTCGACAACAACAATCAAGATGAAATTAAAGCCTTAAAAGGGCTCATAGACTGCGGCAGGTTTTTAAAGTTCAATATAAGCGATTATGAAAAAAAACTTCAAAAACTTTCTAAAAATAAAATTAAAAGCAAACTGAATCTAAACAAAAAATCTAAAATTCAATCAAACACTCCGAACAATAAAACGAAATTTTCAAAATACGTAAAAATTTATTCATATAATCCTCTTAAAATCAGAATTCCCGATAAGAACATTAAATACTTTACGATAAAATCAAAACTTTACAAAAAAGTTATCGACCTTCCAAACGCAATAATCGCAAAGCCGGTATTCAAAAGACTTCCAGGCTCTGTAACGCTAAAAATAGCCCAGTTTAATAAAAAAACCGTCAGAATAGTTTATTATTCAAAAAAAAGTTTTCCATTTAAATACACTATAAACAATCACATTTTAACAATCAATACAACTTCCAAAACGGCAAAAAAAAGAAAAATTCAAAGCGTGCTTGAAAAACCGAAAGTATACAGGCAAAATAATAAAATAATCGTAATTGACCCAGGACACGGAGGCAAAGACCCGGGCGGTATAGGGGTCGGCCGCAGAATGGAAAAAATTGCCGTGCTTCAGATAGCCAAATATCTCAAAAACTATCTCCAGCAGAAAGGATATACCGTATATTTGACAAGAAAAGGTGATTATTTTATACCTTTGAAACAAAGAACACATTTTGCAAATCTTAAAAAAGCTGATCTTTTTATTTCCCTGCATTGCAATATCGCTCCTAAACATATTAAACGCATTCACGGAATAGAAACGTACTTCCTTTCCCCTACCAGAAGCGAAAGGGCGATAAGGGTGGCAAGACTGGAAAACAAAGAAGTAAAAGGGTTAAACTATCTTGACCAGAGAGTTATCCTGAATTTTCTAAACCGAGACAGAATGATAGACTCCAACAAACTGGCTATTGATATACAGCAGGGAATGCTGAGCTCTCTTAGAAGCAGATACAAATATGTAAAAGACGGAGGTGTAAGGCCGGCTCCGTTTTGGGTACTGGTCGGAACACAGATGCCGGCCATTCTTATAGAAACCGGTTATCTCACCAATCCTTTGGAAGCCAAAAGGCTTTTCAGCCCCGCCTATCAGAAAAAACTAGCATACGGTATTGCTCAGGGTATCAGTAACTATTTTAGAAAAAACCCTTAATTTATAAGCTCGAATTCATTTTTTTCTTTATTGTAATTATACACTTCACCCGTTTCGATTATGTAATACCACCCTATAAGATTAAGTTTTCCGCTTTCGACTCTTTCTTTTACAAACGGATACGTCATTAAATTATCAAGCTGCTTGATAATATTTAGCTGTTCTACTTCCCATTCTCTGAGTTTTGAATCTTCTATATCTATTACCGCTTCTTTTACGTCATCTATAATTTCAAGCCATTTTTTTACGTTAGGCAAAGCTTCTAATTTTTCAGGAGGATAAAAAAGAGCTTTTAACCCCCCGCAGTTACTGTGTCCGCAGACAAGTATATTATCAACTTCCAAATATTTAACGGCATACTCCAGTATCGAGGCCGTACATTTGTAAGTACCGTCGTTAATTTCCTGAGGCGGCACTATATTCGCAATATTTCTGACAACAAACACTTCCCCCGGCATTGTCTTGGTTATAAGATTCGGAACAATCCTGCTGTCGCTGCAACCTACATAAAATGTGTGAGGTTTTTGACCTTCTTTTAATTCCTCAAAAAGATCTTTATGCACCTCGAAATCTTCTTTTTTGAAATTTAAAACCCCCGAAAAAAGTTTTTCACTCATTTTTCATCCTTTCTATCAGTCGAATTACGGCATCGGCAATTTTTTTAACGGATTCAATATTAACCCTTTCATTTAAGGAATGAGGATTTTCTATTAAAGGACCTATTGAAGCCATTGAAACATTAGGAAATTTGTTTTTAAGCACCGCACATTCAAGCCCGGCGTGTATGACTTTATATTCTGTGTTCATAATTTCTTTTAATATTTTTGCAAGCTCGCTTATTTCAGGCTTCCAAGCCGGATATTCGCCTTCAAATTCTATTTCGGTTCCATAACATTTCTGTTTAATATATTCTTTAAGCTCATGCAGCTTTTCATTTGAGTTTGCCCTAAGGGAGAGTATTATATTTTCATCATCGACAATTGCGAGATTTACTGATTTACTCACCACCTGGAACTCAAAATCATATTCAAGCACGCCGTGGGGAAGTTTTTTTAAAAATTCCAGATAATCATTGGAAATTATCTTAATTTCATCTCCTTTTTCACTTACGAAACAAACTTTGGCCTGGGCGTTCGCAGGAATGGAGTTTCTTCTCTCCCCTCCTTTGAAACTGCAGATATTTTTTATTTTCTTTAACAGTTCTACAATTGCATTTGGAATATCTTTATCGATATCTACTCCGCTGTGACCTCCCGGAAGAGCGTTTATACTCACTCTTGCACAGTATCCCCTGCACTTTTCATAATTTAAAGGATATTTTACTTTTACATCCACACCGCCGGCACATCCTATATAGATATTTTCATCTTCGCTGTCAAGATTTAATAAAAATCCGCTTTTAATCTCTAGGTCTAAATTAAAAGCTCCTATAAGACCTATTTCTTCATCATTTGTAAATAACAGCTCCAGATTGTCGTATCTTTTCATAAGATACAGCATTATGGCGACACCTATTCCGTTATCAGCTCCGAGTGTTGAGTTTTTGGCCTTCAGCCATCCGTCCTGTTCTATTATTTCAATATTCGGCGCTTCTCCCACACATACCATGTCATAATGGCTCTGAAGGGCAAAAAGAGGTTGATTTTTATACGCTCTGATATTGCCTGCTTTATCCGTTTCGCAGCTGTAGCCGCAGGATTCGGCCCAATTTATTATAAATTCTTTCAGTTTTTCAGTATTCCCGCTGCAGTGAGGTATTTTTACTATTTCGTAAAAAATATCAAATATTTCTATCATTTAAGCTCCTTAAAACGAAACAGTATCATTGTTTCTTTATGATATAATTTAAAAAAAGGCCTTTTTATGAAACTGGTAAAATTTTTCTTATTAATTATGATACCACTTTTTTTTATCGCTTGTGTAGACAAACAGGGCATTTCTTTAAAATATTATCCGGAATGTCATGAATATTACGATTATTACGGTGTATATCATGAAAAATGCAACAATAATATATATAATTTCAAAACTAAAAAGAAGCAGGAACTGCCGCCTGTGTGTTTAGACTGCAACTGAAATAAGCATACAAATAAAAAAGCCGGTATAAGTGGAGAAGTTTAGGCTGGATATATTTTATAAAGGGAAAAAATGGATATAAACGCAGTTTTAAAAGAGCGTCAAAAATGGTTCGAATGGAAAAACATCAAACCTATACACCTTAAACTTGAGAAGTTTAAAAATGAAAACTTAAAAGTAAAGAATATAAAGATAGATGATGTCATAGAGATATTAATTGAAGAAAACCAGGAAAAACTTAATGAAATAGAAGAAATAGCCAAAATGATGAAGCCTTGGAGAAAAGGGCCTTTTAAAATAAACGATCTTTTTATAGACACCGAATGGAGAAGTTATATAAAATGGAATATAATAAAACCGTATCTGAACCTTGAAAACAAAGACGTTCTAGATGTGGGATGCAACAACGGATATTATATGTTCAGAATGCTTGAAATGAATCCTAAAAGTATTACGGGATTTGACCCGAGTGCGCTTTTTAACCTTCAGTTTGAATTTATCAACAAGTTTATAAAAAGTAATATTGAATATAAACTTTTAGGCGTTGAGCATATACCTTTTTACGAAAAAAAATTTGACACAATCTTCTGTCTCGGAGTTCTTTATCACAGACCTGACCCGGTTACAATGCTAAAAGAGCTGAAAGCCGGGCTCAATCCAAACTCGGAAGTGATACTCGACACTCTCATAATAGAAGGAGAAGAAGAAACCGCCCTTTGTCCCGTAAGATATCAAAAAATGAAAAACGTCTATTTCATACCTACCCTAAAAGCTCTTTACAACTGGATAGAAAAAGCAAAATTCAAAGATATAGAATTTATAGGCAAAAAATATACCGACCTTGAAGAACAGCGCAAAACAGAATGGATTGAAGGTGAAAGTCTGAACAATTTTCTGACTGAAGATTTGAGTAAAACGATAGAGGGATACCCTCCGCCGCTTAGGGTATATTTAAAGCTGAAAAATTAAGCTTCGCTTCCCGCTTTCATCATAAAATAATATACCAAGATAATAAATGCGAATGTTGTAATAAATGCACTAGCTAAGATTGTTCCGAATCCCATTTTTTCTCCTTTTTTTTGAAATATAGTAAAATTATACAAAAAAGGAAATAAATGTCAAAACATTTAACCCATACCGCGGATTTAAGCAAAGAAGAAATATTACAAATATTCTCATATGCCCAAAATTTCCTTGATTTTAAAAAAAGAGACGACTTAAACGGCAAACTGATTATTAACATTTTTTTCGAAAACTCCACAAGAACCAGAAGCAGTTTTGAAATAGCCGCCAAAAGACTTGGAGCCGATGTTGTCAACCTTGATGTTGCCAGAAGTTCCACAAGCAAAGGCGAAACCCTTTTTGATACGGCCGCAAATCTTGACGCAATGGGTCCGGATGCAATCGTAGTAAGACATAACAGGGCAGGTGTGCCGAAAATCCTTTCAAAATACGTTAAATGCTCTATTATAAACGCAGGTGACGGAGCTCACCAGCATCCTACCCAGGGACTTTTGGATCTGTTTACTCTTATGCAGAAATGGAAAAGCCTGGAAGGTAAAAAAATTGCCATAATAGGAGATATCAGAAACAGCAGAGTGGCAAACAGCGATATAGAACTTTTCACAAGATTCGGTGCAAAGGTTCTGCTGGTAGGTCCTCCCCAGTTTTTACCAAAAACGCATCTTCCGACAACCAATTCTTTAAAAGAGGCTGTTGAATTCGCAGATGCGTTAATCAGTCTCAGAACACAGACCGAAAGACACAAAAACCCTACTTTTTCATCACTTAAGGATTATGCTCAAAACTTTAAAGTTTCTAAAAAACTTCTGGGAGACAAAGATATATTTGTAATGCATCCCGGACCGGTACACAGAAACATTGATCTGGACGACGATATAATGGATGACGAAAGATGCCTGGTATTAGAACAGGTTAAAAACGGCGTTGCCGTAAGAATGGCTATATTAAAACATCTTTTAACGAAAAGATAAAAGTGGATCTGAAGTTTTTTCTAATTGATTTCGAAGGAAATTCTTATATCGAAGAGGTTAAAAACCTTAGGGATGTATTTTTTTCTTTTCCTTATTATAAAAACCATAATTTTCATTCGGAAAAAAAATGTAAAATCAAAAACAAATCTCCTATAAGTTTGAAAAGATATTCCAAGGCTTTCGAATATGTAATAGACGAAATAAAACACGGAAACACGTATCTTTTAAATTTGACATTTCCGACGCTTATCAAAACAGACTGTAATTTACTAGATATTTTCAAATCGTCGCAAGCGCCTTTTAAACTATATTTTAAAGACAGATTCGTCTGTTTTTCTCCGGAAAGATTCGTACGCATAGAAAAAAACAAAATTTACACTTTTCCCATGAAAGGCACTATTGACGCTTCCATACCGGAAGCGGACAAAAAAATACTATCAAACATCAAAGAAATGGCAGAACACACTATGGTTGTAGATCTTTTAAGAAACGACCTGGGCATAATAGGAACAAAAGTCAAAGTGAACTCTTTTAGATTTATAGATAAAATTAAAGCCGGAGAAAAAGAACTGCTGCAGGTAAGCAGCGAAATAGAAGCCACGCTTCCTGAAAACTGGCAGTACAACTGGCTGGATATGCTTAAAAAAATGCTTCCGGCAGGATCAATAACCGGCACACCTAAGAAAAAAACCGTAGAAATAATTAAAAAGGCGGAAAATTATGAAAGAGGATTTTATACAGGTATATTCGGAATAACAGACGAGAAAACATTTCTGGACAGCGCTGTAATAATCAGATATATTGAAAATCCCGACAATACTCATTCACAATTTGACAATTTAACACCTCATGCACCTCACAGCTATATTTACAAAAGCGGAGGCGGCATAACTATAGACAGCAATATGCAAGAAGAATATGAAGAGCTTATAAAAAAAGTATATATTCCTAATTAAAAACTATTTTATTTCTACCGCTTTTTTTAGCGGCGTATAGCCGTTCGTCAGCAATTCTTATCATCTCTGCCAACGTTTCACCTTCATCAGCCACACCGGCGGAAAAAGTATAATTAATATCTTTATACGCTTTTAAAGAATTTTTTATTTTGTTAAGAATGATTATAGCTTCCTGTTTTGAAGTACTAGGCATAAAAAGTAAAAATTCCTCTCCCCCGTATCTTATTATTTTGTCACTCTTTCTTACGTTCTTTTTTAATATTTCCGCAAAATGTTTTAAAATTTCGTCGCCTATTAAATGTCCGTATGTATCATTTATCTGTTTAAAATGGTCAATATCAAGCATAACTATACATTTTGTTTTAAACGAATTAAAAAGGTTTTCAAAACTGGTTTCAAGATAGTTTCTGTTATAAACCTGTGTCAGTTTGTCAATCTGAGAAGACTCTAAAATACTCCTGAAATTATCGTAAATATCAAAAATATTATTTACCCTGATTTTCAACTCTTCTCTTGTAAAAGGTTTTTTTATATAATCATTTGCTCCGATTTTTAAACATTTGATTAAATGTTTTTCATCTTTGTTTTCAGAAATTACAATAATCGGAAGATCGTTTATATCATTTTTTTCCCTGACTTTTTTAATTAAATCCTCTCCGTTAAGTGCAGGAAGATTAAGCTTGGTGATTATAGTGTCGAATTTTTTATTTTCCATTTTTGAAACTGCTTCTTCTACACTTGAAGCTTCGGTTATATTAAGCTTTATTTTTTTTAATATTTTCTTCTGAAAAGTTCTGTCTTTTTTATTATCATTAATAATCAGCACGTTTCTTTTTCTGTTTTTGTATAAACTTTTTACGAATTTAACAAGATAATCTATTGTATGATAGTCATCTTTAATTATATAATCAATAATATATTCAATATATGGCTGCTGTAAAAAATTATCTTCACACTGAGTTAAAACGATTATATCTTTTTTCTTTTTAACCAGATATTCAATCTGTTCTCCCTGAGCATCCGGTAAAACCGTATCTACAAGATATAAATCAAAATCTTCTTTTAATTCTTTCAGTTCGGCAAACGTATTCACACATTTACATTCGGCAAATAAAAGATGCTTTTCCAAATATTGTTTTAAGAGTTTCTTGTAAATAAGACTGTGTTCAAGAATTAAGATTTTCATAACTATTTATTGACTGGCAGTTTTTTAGAAAGTATATAACTTTCATCCTTCCCCTTTTTCAAAATTAAACAAAACTTATATATGAAAATCAATTTTACTAACTAAACATTAATTTACTATTAATTTTAATATAAATTTAATTGAAGAAAAATAAAAGAAAAAAGAGAAGGGAATTAGCAAGAGTATGAAGTGATGAATTCATACGGATGCGGTCTTCCTTCTACTGGGATAATTTCAGTTTCATATTTATAATCGATATATGTTTTAATAAAATCGTCTGTCATAACAGGTTTTAAGAAGCTGTTAGGATCTTTTAGTTCGTCTTCAACAGCGTAAATAGCTTCTCTTAAAGTTGCAGGAAGAGTTCTGATTCCTCTTTCTTTAATTTCATCAAGAGTAAGCTCGAAAAGATCTTCATTTAGAGGTTCTCTTGCCGCTTCATAAATTTCAAGATTGTTTTTGATTCCGTCAAGTCCGGCAAGAAGCATTACAGTAAACGCTAAATAAGGGTTAGCAGTTGAATCAGGGAATCTGAACTCTGTTCTTACAGATTTTTCACCCGCACCAAAAGGAATTCTACAGCTAGCACTTCTGTTTTTGGCACTGTAAGCTAAAATATTCGGAGCTTCAAATCCTGGCTGAAGTCTTTTATATGAGTTCATTGATGCGTTTGTAAATGCAGCTACAGCGTCAGCGTGAGCAAATACACCTGCAATATATTTTTTAGCTACATCGCTTAAGTTAGCGTAAGCGCCTTCTTGATAGAATAAGTTTTTACCGTCTTTCCAGATTGACTGGTGAGTATGCATACCGTTTCCGTTGTCTCCGTATAGAGGTTTTGGCATAAATGTAGCAGTTTTGCCGTTTAGGTGAGCCACCATTTTAACTACATATTTTAGTTTTTGAACGTTGTCGGCCGCTTCTACAAGAGTTCCGAATTTAACACCGATTTCACCTTGAGCCTGTGCAACTTCGTGGTGAACAACGAATGTTTCAAGACCTACTTCTTTAAGAACTTTAACCATTTCAGCTCTTAAATCCATCATAGAATCAGTCGGTGGTACAGGGAAATATCCGCCTTTAGTTCTAGGTCTGTGACCGATGTTCAGTTCATCACCCCACTCAGCGTAATCATTCCAAACACCTTCGCTTGAATCTACTTCATAACACTGAGAGTTCACTTCATCTCTGATTACAATATTGTCAAATACGAAAAATTCATTTTCAGGTCCGAAGTAAGCAACGTCTCCGATATTTTGCTCTTCCATATATTTAAGCGCTTTTTTAGCGATACTTCTAGGACATTTTTCATAAGGAGTCCCGTCAGTATTGTGTACGTCGCAGAATACTACCATTGTAGGATCAGCTGTGAAAGGATCTACGAAGTGAGTTCCTATTTCCAAATCAGGTTTTAAAATCATGTCAGATTCGTTAATAGGCTGCCATGCAGGAATTGAACTTCCGTCAAAAGGAATTCCGTTTTGTAAAACTTCCTCATCAATAGCATCAATGTCGTAAGTTACGTGATGCCATACACCTTTAATATCAGTAAATCTAAAATCAATAAATTCGATCTCTTTTTCTCTACATTCTTGTAAGAATTTTTTTGCGCTCATTTGCTCTCCTTTTAAAAATTTGAAATAATTATAACCAAGTTAAAATATTAAAATCAAAAAATATTGTATAAATTTTAATCAATGGAGAAAAAATGAGGTTTATCGAAACAGTACTTATAACAGAAAAAATAGAAAATATTGAGTTTCACAATAAAAGAATGAATAAAACAAGATATGATTTTTTTAAAGCCACTCCTCTGAATTTAAAAGACTTCATAGAAATACGAAAAAACAAAAGAGTAAGGGTTACTTATTCTAAAAACATCGAAAAAATAGAATATTTTGATTTGCAAAAAAGAGAATTTAATACATTCAAATTAATAGAATCGGACATCGAATATTCCTACAAATATGCGGACAGAACAAAACTAAACGCCTTAAAAGACGAACGTTATGATGAAATAATTATTGTTAAAAACGGGCTTGTTACCGACACAACCATTTCTAATCTAGCATTTTTCGACGGCGGTAAATGGTACACTCCCAAAACTCCTCTGCTTAAAGGGACAAAAAGGGAAGAACTGCTTCAAAAAGGCTTTTTGCTTTTAAAAGACATTCGCCCTGAAGAGATTAAAAAATATCATAAATTCGCCATGCTAAATGCGATAATAGGATTTATGGAAATTGACATAAACTGTATTAAAACCGGCTGATTTGTGTTAAAATTAAACAAAAAAAGGAAACTGATGAACTGGGATTTAACACCTCTTTTCGGTTCGGTAAACGAAGCGGAAGCTTTTTTAAAAGAAGCGGAATTCAGAGCTATCGATTTCGAAAAAAATTATAAAAACAGACTTTATACGTTAACTCCGGACGAATTTCTGGACTGTTTAAAAGAATATGAAGATATTCTGGAAAATATCGGAAGAGCGCTGACTTATATATATTTAGAATTTGCTACAGACACAAGCAAAGGACAGTTTCTTGCAAAATTTCAGGAAATTGCGAACAAAGCCGAAGAGCATTTGATTTGGTTCGAACTAGAATTTATATATCTTCCTATAGACAAACAGCAGAAATTCATCGACAATGCGAGTATTTACAAATATTATCTTCTACATCTCCAGGAAGAAGCTCCTTATAAACTGAGCGAAAAAGAAGAAAAAATTCTTATGAAAAAAGACCTTACAAGCGGCAGCGCATTCAGCAGACTGTTTGACGAACATATAAGCAGACTCAAATTTTTCTTTAATGGTGAGAAATTAAGCGAAGAAGAAGTATTAAGCAGACTATATTCCCCTGACAGAAACGAAAGAAAAAAAGCGCAAATCTCTCTTACACTCGGACTTAAACCTCATCAGGAACTTTTTGCATATATTTACAACCAGGTTAAAAAAGACTGGAAAATAGATTTTTGTGAAATCAGAGGCTACGACAACGTAGAAGAACCGAGACATTTAAGCAATAAAGTAACCAAAAAAAGCGTCGACGCGCTTATCAGTACCGTAAATGAAAACACGGTACTGGTGGAAGAATACTACAATATAAAAAAAGAGCTTTTAGGATATGAAAACCTATATGACTACGACAGATACGCCCCTATAAAACTTACCGACAAAACACCTGAAATCCCGTTTGAAGAAGCAAAACAGACGGTGCTAAACGCATTTAAAAACTTTTCACATACATTTTACGAAATTGCAAAAAAAGCGTTTGAGGAAAAATGGATCGACGTATACCCTAAAGAAGGGAAAAGAGGAGGGGCTTTTTCTCATTCAGCAACACCGAAAGTGCATCCTTACGTACTTTTGAATTATACAAACCAAAGAAGAGATATATTTACCCTTGCACACGAACTGGGCCACGCAATACATCAGTATCTGGCAAAAGACGTAGGATATCTTAATCAGGACACGCCTCTGACAACTGCAGAAACCGCCAGTATTTTTGCGGAAATGCTTCTTTTTGAAGAGCTTAAAAAATCTCTTCCTAAAGATGAACTTTTAGAAATATATGCAGGAAAACTGGAAGATATTTTTGCTACTCTTTTCAGACAGATTGTATTTACAAATTTTGAAAGAAGAGTCCACAGCGAAGACGAACTTAAACCTCAGGACTATAATAAAATATGGATGGAAGAAAATCAAAAAATGTTCGGTCAAAGCGTAATTCTTACTCAGAATTATGAAATATGGTGGAGTTATATTCCTCATTTTATACACTCTCCGTTTTACTGTTATTCATACTCATACGCACAGCTTCTGGTACTTACGCTCTATAACCTTTATAAAAACGGCTTTGAAAATTTCGAAGAAAAATATATTGAGTTTTTATCACAGGGAGGCAGCGTGCCGCCTAAAAAACAGCTTGAAATTTTCGGACTAGACATAGAAGACGAGAACTTCTGGAGAAAAGGTATGGGAGCCGTTAGAAAAATACTAAATGAATTTAAAGTATTAAAGGATAAAAATGATAGTGAACCTACCCTATTTTAGAGAAATAAAAGAACAGCACGCAAAAGATATTTTAATGATACTTTTGGAAAGGGACGAGTCCTTTTCCGTTCTGGCTCATACTCCTGCGATAAAATTCGATCCGGAACTTCCTAAAAACATAACAGAACAGTTCACTGACGTAATCATATTTGCTATTGCAAACTATACATTGCAAAGTGCACATATTTCTGATGATAATTTCGTATTTGAAGCCGGGTTTGGAGAAGAAAACATAGGAAGCGTAGTAACTGTGCCTATTTCAAACATTATACAGATTACGCAGGATGAAGTGCCTCTTTTTGTAAATGCCGCTGCGACTTTGCCGAAAGAAGAAAAACCAAAAAATCCTTTTGCGGCCAATCCGCGAAACAAAAAATTTATAAAAGACTAATTTTTTACGAAGTTTAATATAGCTTCAATATCTTTTGTTTTTTCTTTGTAAACGATATACGTTTTTCTTTTTAAATTCATACCTTTAATTTTTGCCATAAACAGTTTTTTATCTCTCAACTCGTCTTTAATAACCATTTTGGAAATTATAGAAACAACCTGCTCACTTGAACTCATAACGGTATATTTCAAAGCGGTAGAATTGTGCACTACACTGATGACATTCAGTGTATCGCATTCAAACTCATGCTCTTCAAAAACATTTTTTATAAAATCCCTGGTAGAAGAGTTAGGCTCCCGGCATATCATTTTATAATTTTTCAAATCCGAAAGCTCAATACTAGGCGGCAGAGGTTTATTCGAAAAAACCACAAGTTCGTCGTCTATCCATTCCACGTATTCAAGTCCGTTGTCTTTCTTTTTGGTTACAAACGCCATATCCACGGCTTTTTTTTCAACATCTTCAAACAAAGCGTCATTATTCTTGATTACAAGATTTATTTCTCTGTTTATCAGACTTTTAAAATACTTAATGCATTCCGGCAGATTGTAATTACCCACGGTAGGAGAAGCGCCTATTAAAAACGGCGTATCAGCATTTCTGAATTCTTCAAGCTTTTTTTCGAATCCACTCAAAAATTTTTCAAACTCTTTGGCATATATTAAAAACGTCTGGCCTTCTTTGGTAAGAATAACACCGTTTTTTTTACGTTCGAAAAGACTTACGCCTAGAAAATCTTCAAGTATTCTTATCTGCTGGGTTACCGCCGGCTGTGAAATACCAAGCGCCTTACTCGCTTTGGGAAAACTGCTTTCTCTGTTTATAACTAAAAAAGTATAAATTTTATCAAGGTATTTAATTACCATAATTCTCCTCTTCAATTTTATTAATGAGAATTATAACTAAAAATTATAATTATGCAAATACAATAGTTAAAAAAGAAAAAAAAGAATATTTCCACTTAAAAAGGAATATGTTTCAAAATAAATTTTCCGTTAAACAATTATTAATTTTTGCTTTTTAAAAAAATATTCTTTTGGTATAATTAATATAAAAAAGCGGGAAAATGGACTTTTTAAACGAACTTAACGACGAACAGAAAGAAGCGGCCACACATATAGACGGAGCCTTATTAATATTAGCCGGAGCCGGAAGCGGGAAAACAAAGACTATTACGACAAGACTTGCCTATCTTTTAAGTCTCGGTATCGACCCTGCAAACACCCTTACTCTAACATTTACAAATAAAGCGGCAAGCGAAATGCGAGAACGTGCGCTTAGAATGATACAAGGCGGAGCGGTGCACCCTCCTCTTTTAAGCACTTTTCATAAATTCGGACTTATGTTTTTAAAGCTTTACATACATTTAATCGGAAGAAAAAACACATTCGTAATAATAGACAGTGACGATCAAAAAAAGATACTAAAATCTATCTCCACAGATCTTCCTCTTTCGTTTGTAAGCAAAGAGATAAGTAAATATAAAAACTCTTTTTTAAATGCCGATGAAGTTTATTCCCTTGCAAAAGACACGACTTATAAAAAACTCGCCCATATTTACGACAAATACCAAAAATATCTGCTTGAAAACAATTTAGTCGACTTTGACGACCTTCTTCTTTTAACATACACCATATTAAATGAAAACGACGATCTGTGCAGAGAAATTTCGGATAAATACAAATATATTATGGTTGACGAATATCAGGATACCAACGAAATACAGCTTCTTTTATTAAAAAAACTCTGCAGAACACACAACAACATATGCGTTGTCGGAGACGACGACCAATCAATTTACGGATTCAGAGGCGCAAACCACAAAAACATTCTGAATTTCGAAAAAGATTTTGACGCAAAAGTAATAAAACTGGAAACAAATTACAGATCAACAAATCAGATCTTAAACGCGGCGAATTCCCTTATCAGTTTCAATAAACAAAGATACGACAAAAAACTCAAATCGGCCATCGGTGACGGCAGAGCCATCGAACTGCTGTCAAATTATAATGAAATGGCCGAATCAGAAGCAATAGCAAAACGGATTAAAAACCTTATAAATAGAGGCGTAAATCCAAAAGACATAGCTATCCTTTACAGAATAAACGCCCTCTCACGTTCCATAGAAGACGGACTCAGAACATACGGTATTACCTATAAACTCGTAGGCGGCATGAGATTTTACGAAAGAGAAGAAATTAAGGATTTAATAAGCTATTTGAGAGTGTTTGTCAATCCAAACGATGATTATTCGTTTAAAAGAATAGTTAACAAACCTAAAAGAGGAATAGGAAAAACCACCATATTAAAACTCGAAGAAGCAAAAGGGGAAAAATCGTTTCTTGAATTTATTAAAGAAAACGATCTTTCATTTTTAAGCAAAAAAGCCGCAAAAACATTAAAAGATTTTGAAAAAACAATCCAGTTTTTAAGCTCCCTGTCAATAGAAGAGCTTCCTGAAGCCATTGAAAAAACCCTGGAACTCAGCACAAGCTACAAAGACGAAGACAAAAGAAGAAACGTTGAAGAGTTTTACGGTATGATGCATGAAAGAAAAGATTTAAACCTCAGAGAATTTCTAAATGAGCTCTCCCTTGAAAGCGATCAGGACAAAATAACAGATGAAATGATAAACGTTATGACAATACATGCAAGCAAAGGCCTTGAATTTGAACATCTTTTTGTAATAGGAATGGAAGAAGGCTTTTTCCCTTTAAACGAAGCGGATATAGAAGAAGAAAGGCGTCTTGCATATGTGGCGATTACAAGAGCCAAAAAAGAACTCACCCTTTCTTATGTGCAGAGCAGATATATCAGAGGCCAGAGAAGCAGGGTTTCGAAAAGCCGCTTTTTAACGGAAGCCGGCCTTATTAAAGGCGAGAGGGTAAATCTAAAAGAAGCTCCAAGCGGAGGAGCATTCAAAGTAGGAGGGCTTGTTAAACACAAAGTATTCGGAACCGGCAGAATTCTTGGTATAAACAAAGCCGGAAACAAAACAAAACTTAAAATAGATTTCGGACACAATATAAGAGAAATACTAAGCGATTTTGTAGAAAAAGCGTGAAATAAGTAGATAAGTAGATAAGTAGATAAGTAGATAAGTGGATAAGTTGTGAAGTGAATAAGTGGAGTAGGAGAAAAGGAATATAATGGCAACATATAAAAATTTAATAGTTTGGCAAAAATCTATGCAATTAGTCAAAGAGATTTATAATCTTTGCAAAAATTTTCCACAGACAGAAATTTACGGATTGACATCTCAAATTAAAAGAAGTGCAGTATCTATTCCTAGTAATATAGCAGAAGGCAGAGGAAGAGGTACCAAAAAAGAATTTATCCAGTTCTTACAAATTGCTTTAGGTTCCACTTATGAACTTCAGACACAAATTGAAATAGCTAAAATGCTCAATTTTAATGGTGAATATATTAAAATTGAAAATCTATTGAATGAAATTGAAAAAATGATTAATTCGCTTATATTAAACAGGAAAAGATATGCATAATCAACATAAAAATATCTCTTCCGCTTCACAACATAACAACTTGTCCACTTCACAACGCAATATTATGTTTGTAGCAAACAAACCGATGTTCGTAAGTTCAAATAAATTTTTAAACCGGCTAAAAAGAAAATACGGTATTAAAAAAATGGGATTTTCGGGAACACTCGATCCTTTTGCATGCGGATGTCTTATTATAGCCAGCGGACAGTACACAAAACTTTTCAGATTTTTAAAAAAAACACCGAAAACTTATCTGGCTACATTAATGCTTGGAGCTTACTCTCAAAGTTTAGACATAGAAAAAATTGAAAAAATTGAAAATATCGAACCTTTTGAAAAAGAAAAAATCATCGAAACGTTAAATTCATTTAAAGGAATTCAAAAACAGCTGCCCCCTAAATACAGTGCCAAAAGAATAAACGGACAAAGAGCTTACAATTTAATTGAGAATGGAGAATTGAGAATTGAGAACAATATATCTCAAAACGTATATTTGGAAAAAAAAGTTGATATAGAGATATTTGACATAGAACTTATTAATTATTCCCATCCTTTTATTACGTTTAAAGCCAGCGTAAGCGAAGGAACCTACATAAGAAGCCTGGGTTTTGACATTGCAAAAAAACTGGGCGTAAACGGAGCTTTGACATATCTTGAAAGGTTAAACGAAGGAAAATTTCATTATGAATGCGAAAAACCTTTAAATCCTATCGAATATCTTGATCTGGAAGAAAACAGTTATGAAAACGATATTGAAAATTTAATACTCGGAAGAAAATTAAACATAAATGATTTTAAAATTAAAAAAAACGGCAAATATTATGTAAAATTTGATAAATTTTTTGCTATTATAGAAATAGAATCAGATAAAGTATCTTATATTTTGAACAGGATTGAACTATGCTAGTAATATCAAGGAAGATAAACGAAAAAATCAAAATAGGCGACGATATTGAAATAACGATAATATCAATCGACAAAAATCAGGTAAAAATTGGTATAGAAGCGCCAAAAGACGTGCCTATTTTAAGAGCAGAGCTTATTGAGCAGATTACCGCCGAAAACAAAAAAGCAGTACAGGAAGTCGATATAGACACATTAAAAAATATTTCCGATATTTTTAAAGGATAACAGTGAAAATAAAAGCGCATGCAAAAGTAAATATATTTTTAAAAATAGTCGGTCATGACGGCTTTTACCATCTTATTAAATCAAGATTTATGAAAGTTGCAAATTTATATGACGAAATAGAAATAGTTGAAGCCGAAAAATTTAATATCGTAGGAGACATAAACTGCGCCCTTAGGGAAAACAGCGTATTTAAAGCTTATGTAGAACTTACACAGGAGTATCCGGATATTAAACCCTGGTTTATAGGAAAAGAGATAAGAATACATAAAAACATTCCTGAAATGGCCGGACTTGGAGGGGGAAGCAGCGACGCAGCGGCTTTTTTAAGACTGGTAAACAAAGAATCGGGTCTTAATCTCTCAAAAGAGGAACTTGTAAAAATAGGTAATAAAATAGGCAGCGACGTGGCGTTTTTTATTTATGACTATGACAGTGCAAACGTATACGGAAGAGGAGATGTAGTAGAAAAATATGACGAAAATCTTCTTGATATTGAAGTATTTACTCCTCCTATAGAATGTTCTACGCCTGATGTATACAAAACGTATAAAGAAAGATTCTTCAACCCTTCAAATACCGATTTTGATAAAAAAGATTCAGCCGAACTTTTAAACAATCACACTCCTTCCGAATTAAACGACCTTCTAAAGCCTGCCCTAAATTTATATCCTGATTTATATAAATATATGGACAAAGGCTTCTTTACAGGCAGCGGCAGCAGTTTTTTCAAAATAAGAAATTAACCCTCTCCTAAATATAATTTTATCTTATATTAATAATAAATTAATATTATAGGAATATACTTGCGCGAAATTCAATCGGAGGTTTAAAATGCAAAGAAGCCTAAAATATTTTCCTGTACAGCTGTTTGCGGTAATTATGGGTCTTTCCGGACTTACAATTGCATTTGCAAAAGCCTGGCATTTTCTAAAAATAGACGCTTTTCATCCAATATACGAAGCTCTGCTTGTAATTGACACAATACTGTTTTTTGTAGTATTTTTCACTTACATCATTAAATGGATCAAATATCCGGAAGCGGTTGCAAAAGAGTTCAACCATCCTATTAAAAGCTCTTTTGCCGCGGCAATATCCATAAGCTTTCTGCTTATTTCCATAGCATATTACGACTATGCTCCTACCGTATCCATAGTATTTTGGTATATCGGTGCGCCTTTACATCTCTTTTTTACTTATAAAGTAATGAAATTCTGGATAGAACACAAATTCGAAGTGGGACAAATCAACCCTGCATGGTTCATACCGATCGTAGGTAACGTGCTGATACCTGTTGTAGGAGTTGACGCCCAGCCGGAAATGGTAAACATTTTCTTTTACGCGATAGGAATATTTTTCTGGCTTGTGCTCTTTACCATAGTAATTTACAGAATGATTTTCCACCATCCTATAGGACAGAGACTTGTTCCTACGTTTTTTATACTTATTGCGCCTCCGGCGGTAGGTTTTATAAGTTATTTTAGAATAACTTTCGGTCTGGTAGATACTGACAGCCTGTTTTTATATTTTATTGCGCTGTTTATTTTCGTACTACTGCTTACAATGATTAAAAGTTTTATCAAACTTAAATTTTTCATTTCATGGTGGGCATACACATTCCCTATGGCAGCTATTACAATAGCCACAATATTAATGAATTCGGCTTACAATAACAATCTTACATATTACGGAGGGCTGCTGCTTCTTATAATAACAGCCCTACTCGTAGCGCATGTAACATACAAAACATATATTGCAATAATAAATCAAAAAATCTGTATACCTGAGGAGGAATAAAATGAATAAAAGAAGTTTTATTGGAGGATTAATAATAGGAGCTGTAGCCGCGTTGTTCATAGTTCCGCTGTTAATTAAATTTTCGGCTCAAACTATGCTTTTCAAGCAGGTTGTAAGCCCGTATTCTTTTGAAAAAACGGTCAACCTTATTACCCAAAGAATATCAAAACAGCCCGGATGGCATGTTGTTACCGTTATTAACCAGGAAGAAGAAATTAAAAAATACGGCGGTCCGGATGTCGGTAAAGTAGCCATTATCAAATTCTGTAACGCTAAATACGCAGGCAAAATGCTGAGCGACGACGATACTAAGTTTATGGCGGTAAAAATGCCTCTCAGCATAGCCGTATATGAAAACAGTAAAGGCGTAGTAAAAATATCTCTTATGAACGGTTATCTTCTTACAAGACTGTTAAGCGGAACAAAAGAAGCGAAAATTATGGAACATGTAGTAAGAGACATTCAGAGTATTTTAGGATTCGTCCACTTCAGATATTCTATTTTTTAAAAGGCTTTAAGCCTTTTAAGCTTTAAAATCAAACGTTTCGTTTTCTTTTTGCTGATTGTTAAATTTTTTTAAATTCTGTATTTTCTGCATTTCCAAAGACAGCCTGTCTTTTTCTTTTTGTAAAAGTTTAACGGCTTCTTTTATATATGCCTGTATTTCCATTGCTTCTTCTATACTCTCAAATTCAGGATCGTTTTGTATAATCTTTTCTAAAAGTTTTAAGTCCTGATTAATTACGGCTACTTTCAGTTCATTTAAATAACTTTTCATTTCAACTGATACCCGTCTCTTCTTTCCAAGCTTCAATCAGCCCTTTTAAAACCCTTATAACGTCGTCTAAATATTTAGTGTCGTTTTCCAGATTGGCTTTTGCCAAAAGTTCTAGCTGATATCCGTATAATCCGTTTAAATAATAAGCAATATCTCCGCCTTTTTCAAAATCAAGAGAGTTGATAAGCTCGATAAAAATATTTGAAGTTTTAATAATATATTTTACTTTATCTTCAATATTTCCTTCATCTATGGCTTTTTTTGCAAAATTAGCAAATCTTAAAGCTCCTTCATAAAGCATAAGTATTAATTTTTCAGGTCTGTCTATATTTACGTTCATTTGATTATAACTATTAAGAGCTTTATTATATGTCATTTACCATCCTTTATTTTTTAGCCGCTATTGCCTGTTCTATTGTCTGCTGTAAAGTTTGACTCTGAACATTTAGTTTATTAATCATTTCATCATATGCAGCAAACTGTTTGGCCATAATATTATATTTAGTTTCAAGATATTTATTCATAGCATCAATTCTGTCATGATATCTATCTTCTTCCCCTTTAATTTCCTGATCAAGAAGGTTAAGATTCGATTTATCTCCAGTGATATTAGTATCAAAATCGGTTTTTAATCTCGTAAACATATCTCCAAAAAGTCTGTTTGTAAGATCAGGGTCTTTATTATATGCTTCTTTAAATTTATCTGCATCAAAACTTATCATTCCGGTTTTATCCATACTGAACCCTACATCCGCAGCCGTAAAAACTGATGTAGTGGTATACTGATTTCCGTTTAAATCTGTGGCAGTCGTTTGATTAGACATTACAACACCGAAAATATCGTTGCTAAATCTGTTTTCAAGCATTGTAAAATCACTGTCACCTTGGAAAAGACCCACATTTCCGGTATCTTTATCATACGCTGTAAGACTCTGAAGATTTGAAATCATCTGATTGTAATCAGCAACAAATTTTTGAATAGCCTTAGTCATATCGTCTACGTTTGATGTAATATCAACGGTAGAATCTCCTTCGCTTTCAAGATTAATCGTAACACCCGTAATCAAATCATCCACTGTGTTTGAAGATCTTTCAACCTGTACACCGTTATACGTAAACACAGAATCCTGCGCGGTTTGCAGTCTGTTTGAATTTGTAAAATCAGTATTGTCGTTAAAGTTTGTAGTAAGTCCCGTATCGGTAATACTGATATCGCCTATTGCCTGAAGACCGAAATTTATAGCACCCGTATCTGAGTTATATGATGCGTTTACTTTTAAAGAATTTCCTTCACTATCTTTTAAATCTCCGCTGTTTAGAGCATTTATAAAATCGCTTACGGTTGTCCCGTCAGCTACGTTCATTGAATAAGTTGTTCCGTTTACATCAATATTGAACGTCTGATCGCTTCCGCTGTTGTTAACCAAATCGGTATCCGAAGAATATGTAGCAGAAGTATAATTAGTGGCGTTTAATCCCAAATCGTCAATTCCGGAATAATTAAACTCAATATAATTATCTTTACCGGTTTCATTAGCTTTTAAAACAAGTTTATAAGGATCGTCTCCTATACCTGTATCGATAATAGAAGCGGTAACTCCAGCATTTGCATTATTAATAGCATCTTTGAGGTCTTGAAGCGTTGCACCGGCAGGTATTGATATTGTTGTCTGTGTACCTCCTGTACCGATAGTAATATCCTGTGAAGTTCCTGAGCCGTTTATTAGAGAATCAGTTGACGCATAACCTTTAGACTGATATACGTCGTTTTGCGCAAGCTGAGAAACATTAATATCAAAACTCTGAGGCTCAACCCCGTCATTAGCGGTTACGCTTACGCTGCTTCCGTTTACAGTAGTATTTACCTTTGCAAACAGGGTGCCGTCCGCTAAATCCAAAATATCCGTTTTAACGGTAGACCCTATTGTAATAAACTGTGATAAAGCGCTCTCTTTTTTCTTTAACAAATCAAGTTTATCTTCAAGAGGTTTTACCATCATATCCTCATCGGCTTTTTTTAATTTATCAATAACGTCGTAACTTAATACGCCGTTACTTCCGGCTCCTAATGAACTTAAAATACCTAAATCTGCCATCGCTTATCCTTTCTTATCAAATAGCAATCCTACTACTTCCCTCATTTTTTCCATTAATTCCAACGCTTCTTTTGGAGGATATTCTCTTATAACTTTATCATTTTTAGTATCCACAACTTTTACAGTCAGTTCGTCAATTTTATCGTTAAAATGAAACTTAAGCGTCGTATTAAGAGGGTTTAACGCCTTATTCAGCTCCTCTGTAAGCTTTTGCAATTCTTTTTTTAATTTGTTTTTATCCTGCGATTCTATAATATCATGCTGTTCGTTAGATAATTTATTTACCTTTTCAACCTGCACGTGTTTCGTACTGTTCTGATTTGTAATATTATCTAAATTCTGCGTTTTTTGTGCTACGTTTTTTATATTGCTAAAAACGTCCATAACAAACCCCTTTTTTAATCTGTAACAATATCGTCAAAAATATAAAATAATTTAATTTTTTGATAGAATTTCTTAAAACTATTCCCGAAGGTTTCAAATGCAGTATAAAATAAAATGCAATTCTCCGCTTTTACAACATACACTTGAATATTTTTTAAAAGACAGTTTAAGCGAAAAAGGTATAATTATTACCGACAATCCGGATATTGACGGAATACTAATCGGAAAAGACATTAAAAAGCCTTTTACCAAAACAACACTTTACATGCAGTTGGAAAAACAGATACCTGTAAAAACAGAAAGCCTGGAAGAAAAAATAAACAAAGCGTTTGAAAAATTCAGGGAAGAGCTTTTAGAAATATTAAAGGAGTACGATGGAAAAAAGTAACATAAAAATTATCGGCGGCAAATACAGAGGCAAAAAACTTTATATGGGAAACAAAGAAGTCACAAGAAGCACCAAAAACATACTTAAAGAAAGCGTTTTTAACACCCTGCAGTGGGAAGTGCCGGATTCCACATGGGTTGAAATGTTCAGCGGTGTCGGAAGCATAGGCCTGGAAGCCGTAAGCAGAGGTGCAAAAAAAGCATATTTCCTGGAAAAAGATCCGGAAGCTGCAAAAGTTTTGAAAAAAAACATCGATTCAATGGATCCTGAAAAATGTGAAATTATTTTGGGAGACAGTTTTGAAACTGTATGGGATGTAATTGAAAAACTAAAAAGAGACAGGGATAAAGCGTTTTTCTATTTCGACCCTCCTTTTGCAATAAGAGAAGGCTATGAAGATATTTACGAAAAAGTTAAACAGCTGATAAAACAGCTTCCAAAAATCAATGTTGAAAAAATCTTAATAGAACATCAAAGCGATTATGATTTCCCTGAAGAACTGGGATTATATAAAAAAATCAAAACAAGAAAATTCGGAAAAAGTTCCGTAACTTATTATGAGTAAAGGAAAATTATGAATAAATTATTATGGATACCGTTAGCGGGGATTGTGTTTTTTACTGGATGTGCAACTACTGCACAGCAGCAAAACGTAAAACCGATAAGCTTTAAAAGCATAAGTCTTCTTGACAAATACGGCGTAAATGAAAATGCTTTAATGAAAGCGGGCAAAAACGCATATATTTTTATTATTCCGGATCCTAACGGTACGGCAATATATAAAATTGACAAAAATTACAATCTGATATGGAAAAAAGTCACTCCGATACTTTTAGATGCCGTTAAATCGGAAGTAAAAGACGGCAAACTCTACATACTCGGATATGACCAGAACAAAAACAGAGTCGCATTTTTAGAATACGATTTAAACGGAAAACTTGATAAAATAACTTATTACGGGAAAAAATACGATCTTGCAAGAGACTTTATAATGATAAACGGCAAAACATATGTAGCCGTTACACAATACTCGCCAAACAGCAGTTCAGACATTGTAATTTATTCCCAAAACAATAAAGACATAACACTTTCAACACCGAATATGGATGACGTAACATTTATAAAACCTTATAAAAAAGGCATTTTAATCATAGGCACAACACAAAACACTTCTCAAGACGTGATTATTGCTTATAAAACACTTGACAATAAAACAGTATGGGCCGAATCAATAGACCTGGGAATGGATGAAAAACCGGAAAGCATAGAAATAAAAAACAATGAAATAATCTTAAAAATCCTTTCTACCGACCATATGGGTGCAGAAAAAGAAGTCACATTCATTATTGACGAAAACGGAAAAGTAAAAAGTGTAAAAAAAGGTATAGAATTTAAACAGCTGCCTGTTAAGTATAGGACGTAAATGAACCTGAAACAGGAATTTTACGCCCATAATTTTTCTTCTTTCGTTTTAGAAAACAGACCTTTTTTTAAAAGTTACAGGGAAAAATTCGCCGGCATACTTAGTGAATATTTAAACAGACTTACCAACAGCAGATTTACAACGGAAGAAATAGAGCACTTTTACGACATGCTGTTTATTTCTCCGTTTTTCAGTAAAAATACCGTTAATCCCTCTAAAGACATGGCTTTAATATACAAATTAAACGACTACGATATAGATTCTTCTTTTATTTTAAATAAAATGTTTCTTATTTTAAGCAACAGTTATATTAAGTATTTAATAAAAAAGAAAAATTCAGTCTCAGAACTTAAAAAAATGACTATGCTGCTGGATTTTTACATAAAATACATCGAACTTCACAAAAACATTGAAGAGGACATAACTACAAAAATTCCAAAAGAAATAAAAGAAATTTACATCAACAAAAAACCTCTAAACCTGTTTACTATTTACAAAGGTATCCCTATAGCTCATAAAACACATATTCTTTCTCTTGACGAAGAAGAAGGCATTATTAAAGTAACGGCAAACAATTACCAAATCGTAGCGGCAAAATTTCATAAAGAAATATTTCTTCTTGAAAACGATAAAGAATACAGTTTCAGAGCCAATATCAAACATTTTGTCGTACATAAAAAACAGATGTATCTGAACAATATAGAAAAAGTACACAGAAACGCACCTAAAAGAAGCTTCATAAGAGTTCAGCCAAAAGAAAAAATAGAAGTTGTTCTGAAATACGGCGATAAAAAGCTCAAAACAGAACTGTATGATATTTCTTTAAGAGGCTTATGCGTTTTAGGACCTATGTCTATACTGAAGGTATCTGATATTGTCACTTTGGAATTTATACTCCATATGGACAAGCCTTATCTCATCGCAACGGAAGGAGAAATCAAATCAATTACCAAACTTGATTCAAAAACATACAGATATCACATACATTTCGAACTTCCGACTCATTATGAATATATTCTCTCAAAATATATTACAAAAAGGGAAAAAGAGATTGTAAAAGAGCTTAACGCCTATATTTCAAAAGAATTTATCGCTCTTAACGAATAAAACTCTTTTTTGTATTCTTTAAACCTTCCCTCAAGAATAGCCTCCCTGATTTCTCTTACGAGATTCAAATAATAATGTAGATTGTGAATACTTGCAAGCCTGAAATACGTAAGCTCTTTTGCCTTAAACAGATGATTAAGGTATGCCCTGCTGAAATTTCTGCACGTATAACAGTTACATTTCGGATCAATAGGTGAATCGTCAAGTTTGTATTTTGCGTTTTTAATTCTTAACGTTCCGAATGTTGTAAACAAATAACCGTTTCTGGCGTTACGTGTAGGCATTACGCAGTCAAACATATCCACCCCTCTCTCAACCGCTTCTATGATATCCTCCGGCGTTCCGACACCCATGAGGTATCTTGGTTTGTCCTGCGGCATATATGGAGTCGTGGCTTCAATCGTATCGTACATCAACTGATTTTCTTCCCCTACACTGAGCCCTCCTATGGCAAATCCGTCAAAAGTATGTCCTTCATACTCTAAAGAGACAAGACTCTCGGCGCTTATACGCCTGAATTCAAAATCCGTACCTCCCTGTATAATTGCAAAAAGATTGTTTTTTTTGCCTTTTTTTACATGATGCACAAGACTTCTGTAGGCCCACTGAGTTGTTCTTTCGATTGATTTTTTAATTCTCTCTTTAGTATTCGGAAGAGCTATCAAATCATCCAAGACCATCATAATGTCGCTGCCGAGGTTGTATTCTATATCTATAACCTTTTCAGGTGAAAAAAAATGTCTGCTTCCGTCTATATGGCTTTTAAACCATATTCCCTCATCCGTAAATTTTACGTTATCTCCTAGACTGAACGCCTGAAACCCCCCGCTGTCTGTTAAAAAACTTCTTTTATAACCGCTGAATCCGTGAAGCCCTCCGAGTTTTGCGACGGTTTCATCCCCCGGACGGAGATAAAGATGATATGTGTTTCCGAGTATTATCGGCGCATCAAGTATTTCCGTCATATCTACGGCATCAAGGCTTTTTACGGCTGCCGCGGTTCCCACAGGCATAAAAATCGGTGTTTTTATTTCACTGTGGGCTGTTTTTATCGTACAGGCCCTTGCGTTGCCGTCTGTTTTATCTATTTTAAATTCCATATTATGCACTCTCCATTCTTAATTCTCAATTCAATCGACGTATGATATAATTTTATGAAATTTTATCAAAAGGAACTGCTTGAATAAAATATTAGTATTTGCAGGCTGTCAGGAAGCGACTCTGCTTATTAAAAAAATTTCGGATAATTATTTAAATCTGGGCGAATTTCACATAATATACGAAGAAGACGAAATCAAAAACGGATTTAACGAAAAAGAAAACCTCTTTTTTTATAAGATAAATTTTTATGCATACGAACTTTATAAAAATCTGCTTCATAAAGAAAACCTCAATAAAATAGTTATACTCGTTAAAAATAAAAAAGAAGCCGAATTTATACTGAAAAACTCCCTTGATAAAAAAGTTCCTATTTTATTCGTAAAATTCTGGCTGGATTTTGAAATACCTCAGCAAAACAATATAGAAATTATCGACATACCTGAACTTCTGACAAATAAAGTTATCGATTTCCTTCCCGGCGTTCCACTTTTTGCCAGGGATATAGGGCTGGGAATAGGAGAAATACTGGAAGTTGAAGTGCCTCCCCACTCTCCATTTGTATACCTGCATCCAAGCAAACTAGAAAACAAAGAGGCAAAAATCGCCGCCATTTACAGAAACAACGAACTGAGACTAATAAACGAAAACACTATGATACTGCCAAACGACAAGCTGCTGCTTGTAGGAGAACCTGAAGCCCTTAAAGACCTTTTTAATAAAATCAAAAAAAACATAGGCGCTTTTCCGCAGCCTTACGGACAAAATATATACCTGCTGCTTGATATGAAAAACATGGAACAAAAAGAGATATCGGCTCTTTTAAAATCAGCTCTGTTTTTACACAGAAAACTTAAAAACAAAAAACTTATTATAAAAATAATCAATCCTTCCATCAATAATCAGATTTATAAACTCTACAAATTCAACAATATAGAAATTCTTTCCGATTATTACGAAACATCATACAAAGAATGCCTTAAAAAAGACGCAGATACGTATAATATCGGTCTTATCATAACAAACAACGAATTTTTCTTTAAATATTCAACATTTTTCTACGACATTAAACTTCCTATTTTCAAAAAAGGCGAAGAATCAATAAAAAAATGCAAAGGAATTAAAGTACTGCTGCAGGAAAACGAAATTAAATCTATTGCATCGGTAATATTCGATCTTTCGTTTCAGCTTGAAAAACCGTTAACGTTTATAGACGGCGACCCGGAAAATACACACACCGAACTAATAGAATATCTTACGAATTTTGCAAAACTGTTTAATTTCAAAGACGTACACATTGAAAAAACAAAAGACAACCCGATATTTGAACTGAACAATATAGATAATCAGTGTATTATTTCGCCGTTCACTACAAAACCGGTGCCTAAACTGTGGCAGGTTTTAAATCCTAAAATGGAATATTCATACCTGTTTTTAAATAAATTCAATCAATTTTTAATACCAGTAAAATAAGGACAGCAATGAAAGTAAACATCAAAACACCAAATAAATCATACGACATACTGATACAGCAGCTTCCGGAAATAACTTTGGATAAAAAAGTAGCCGTAATAACAAATCCTACGGTAGCCGGTTATCATTTAAACTATCTTTTAAACAGGTTAAAGGCAAAAGAGCTTAAAATCATCACTATCCCGGACGGTGAAGAATATAAAACAATGGAATATATTACATATGCTCTTGACAGGATGTTCGACGCAAAATATGACAGAAACAGTATTGTTATAGCGTTCGGAGGCGGAGTTATAGGAGATATGAGCGGTTTTGCAGCTTCGATATTTTTAAGAGGAATAGATTTTATTCAAATCCCTACCACCCTGCTTTCAATGGTTGACAGTTCTGTAGGCGGAAAAACCGGAATCAACAACAAATACGGCAAAAACCTCATAGGTGCGTTTTACCAGCCTGAAGTCGTATACATCGACACGCATTTCCTATCAACACTGCCGAAAAGAGAATTTGCGGCAGGTATGGCAGAAGTTATTAAAATGGCGGTAATGTTTGATAAAGACTTTTTCGAAAATCTTGAAAAAGAGACTCTTAAGATAGAAGAAATAATAAAAAGGTCGGTAGAAATCAAAGCATGGGTCGTTAACCAGGACGAAAAAGAAAAAGGCATAAGAAGCGTCCTTAATTACGGACACACATTCGGACATGTTATAGAAAATCTGACAAACTACAAAACATACCTGCACGGTGAAGCAGTGGCTATAGGTATGGTAATGGCAAACGAGCTTTCGGTAAAATTAGGCCTGTTAAGCGAAGAAGAGGCGTTAAGAATTAAAAAACTGCTTGAAAAACATTCGCTTCCGACTTCATATCAGATAAAAGACATTAACGAATTTTACGAGCATTTTTTTGCAGACAAAAAAACGCTTGACAATAAAATAAAATTCATAATTCCCGAAAAAATCGGAAAATACAAAATAGTAGAAAACATAGACAGACAGATTATATTAGAAGTACTGGAAAAGTTCGCTAAATGAGAATAATAGTTTTTTTATTATTCTTTTTATCCCTGTTTGCAAATACAAACGATACCAACATTACGGCTATGAAAACCAAAAAGCAGAATATTTACGAACTGTTAAAAAAAGACGAATTTTTTATTAACTATCAGTCTTATTTAAATTACAAAAAACTTCAAAACAAAATATATACGCTTGAAAAACTTGCAAGAAAAAACCCCACTAAATATAAAAATAAACTTGACCAGCTAAAAACAGAGCTTGAACTGCTGAGTAAAAACAGAAATATATTTACAACGCTTATAAAAATAAAAGAGTTGCCGAAACCTCCCGTCGTAAACAACCCTTTTCAGATATTTAACGCATTAAACTATGAAAAAGAAGTAGACAACGTAATAAACGAAAACTTTAAAACATATGAGTATTTCAAACAGACTTTAAATATGCTGCTGCAGCTTGATAAACTAAATAAAAAACTGAACATAAAAGACAGCGAGCTTAAACAGACGATTCAGGATTTTATAGTAATAAACAACATATATAAAACTAAACTTAAAACCCTCGAAGCCGAATCCAAAATATACAAACAGAAAGTAAAAAAAGAGATCAATAAAGAAATCAATAAGCTCATATCCCTTGTAATTTCAATAGCAATCAGTATATTTATTTTCATGCTTATAAAATTAGCCGTGAGAAAATACGTAAAAGAGGAGTCTTTTTATTTAACTAATAAAATATTAAACTTCATAAACGCTACAGTCATCCTTATTATAATTTCATTTTTCTATATCAATAACGCAACTTATCTGATTACCATTGTGGGATTTGCTTCAGCAGGTATTGCCATCGCTATGAAAGACTGGTTTATGAATATCTTTGGCTGGTTTGTGATTATGACCAGCGGAAACTTTAAAGTCGGAGACAGAATAAAAATATATCTTCAAAACGGCCAGGTAAGAATAGTGGGAGATGTTATAGACATTACCATGACCAGAATCGTAATTTACGAAGACGTAACTCTTACAACTTACCTGTATAACAGAAGAGCCGGAAGAATCGTTTTTATTCCTAACAATATAATATTTACAAACCCGGTTTTTAACTACACCCATCACGGAATGTCAACGGTATGGGACGGTATAGATATTACCATTACGTTTGATTCAAACCATAAAAAAGCCGTATATCTTGCAAAAGAAATAGTAAGCAAATATTCAAAAGGTTATACCGACATAACCAAAAGAAGACTTCAAAAGCTAAAATCGGAATACCATATTAAAAACGCAAACGTTGAGCCCAGAATTTATACATTTATAGAAGACAACGGTATCAGAATCAGCTGCTGGTATCTTAACAATTATACGCCTCTTAATCTTAGAAGCAACATTTCTGCGGAAATAATCGAAGCTTTCAATAACGAAGAAGATATAACGATAGCATACCCTACATACACAATAGTAAAAAGAGGAGAACATGAAGAACCTGATAAAACTGAAACACCTGTATGATCTAAAAGCCGCCGGAGAGGAATATTTTGAAGGTTTTCATTCAAAAGAAACGGAAGTCCAAATGCCTAAACAGCTTGACGAGCTTAAAAAAATATGTCTTAATTGCACACTGTGTGATTTAAGCAAAACCCGCACGAACGTTGTATTCGGCGAAGGCAACCCAAATGCCGATTTAATGTTTATCGGTGAAGGTCCTGGAGCCGAAGAAGACAAAACCGGAAGACCATTTGTCGGAAGAGCCGGCAAGCTGCTTACCAAAATAATTTTAAATGTGCTAGAATTAACGAGAGAAGACGTTTATATAGCAAATATAGTAAAATGCCGGCCGCCGAACAACAGAGTGCCGAGTATAGAAGAAGCCCAAACGTGCAAACCGTATCTTTTAAAACAAATTGATATAATAAATCCTAAAATTTTGGTTTGTCTGGGAAAAACCGCTTTTATGTATTTAATGAACAGCGATATGCCTATAAGCAAAGTAAGAGGCCAGATATTCGAATTTAAGGAGAAAAAAGTGATACCTACATTTCATCCGAGTTTCCTTTTAAGAAACCCGTCAGCTAAAAAAGAGGCTTATAAAGACTTCCTGCTAATAAAGAGTATGTTATGATGAAAAAACTGTTAATAATAGTATGTGCGGTATTTTTAAACGCACAGCAGTTAAATTTCGAACTTCCAAACGATATAAACACAACTTCGGCTGAAACAAACAAAACCGCCGTAATTGCCGAGAGTAATAAAACAAATGTATCAGACACGAATATAACTGCAGAAACAAACACAAGCGCGGAAATAAACGAAACCAACAATACCGCTATTGTAGACGTAGAAGATTTCAACGACACTTATGTCTCTTTTAATTCAAAAGCCTCTTTTACAGTGGTTATTAACAAACAGAGATTTTTTAAATTTATTCCTTCTTTAATGAACGCCCTGAATGCATATTACGCCCAAAAAGGGATAGATTACAATATTACCCTTTATAATATAGACACAAATCTTTCAAAAATAAAAAGCAAAGACATTATTTATTTTACAACAGACGTAAACCAGCTGTCCAAATTAAAAGACTATAACAAAACGTTTTACCTGCCGTTAATCAATAAAAACGAAACCAACATAACGGCTAAAAATATCTATTTCGGCTCAATCGATTTCAAAGACCAGATACAAAAACTTACTTCGTTTATTGACGATAAAACGGATGTAATAGCTGACCATACTCTTTTATCAGACAAACTGCTAAATTACGAAAAAAATCTGACGTATATTCATACCGTATATCAATTTCCGAATATTTATTATCAGGATCTTAACAACTCTTTTGTAATATTCAATACAAGCGCAGGAAAAACGGCCCAGGTTCTTTCAACCATTACGCAAAAAGAAATCCAGACCAAACTTACTCTGACACCGCAGCTGGGATATAACCCTTTAATGATTGTACTGACCCAGCCGGCGGATATTCAAAAACTGCTTATTGCCAATTCCATA
>NZ_CP026530.1:0-142500 GCF_004006315.1 Nautilia sp. PV-1 | reverse complement strand
TTACATTTATTTCTTCATGTATCTTATCTTCTAAAACACCTCTTGGAATAAAATCAGTATCAGGCCAGTCTATCTGAACTGCAGTTGTTTCATCTTTTTCCCTTACATCAATAATAGTAAAGTCTTTATTTTGATTCATCCATTTATTCAGTGTTGCAGGTGTAATAAATTTCACATATTTTGCACAGTCCAGTGTTTCTTGTTTAAAACCTTTGTTTATTTGTGCAACATAACCCGGCGCCGCCATAAGCGGTAATACAACAGCCACACTTGCTAATAACATTTTTCCAAATTTCATTTTCTTCTCCTTTATTTTTTGAATACTTATTCATATATTATATATCTAAATAATTCAAAATACTATATTAATAAAATTAATCAATATAACAATATTTTTTAATAGATTTTAATAAAGAATTAATACAAAAAAAAGGAAAGTCAAAAAGAAGTATTATTTTTCGAAATAGTCCTGAATAGATTTGACTTTTTCTTCGCTTGTCTGTAAGAATTCAATTGCTTCAACCGCAGCAAATGCCGCTGCAATTGTTGTAAAATATGGAATTCCCTGATTTAACACTTCGCGTCTTATGATTTTAGCGTCGTCTTTACTTGCTTTATTATCGCTTGTATTGATAACAAGTGCGATTTCTTCATTTTTGATCATATCTACTATATTCGGTCTTCCTTCGCTTATTTTAAGCACTCTTTCACATTCGATTCCGGCTTCGCTTATTACTTTATAAGTACCGCTTGTAGCAACAATTTCAAAACCGTGGTTTTTAAGTGCTTTTGCAAGAGCCGGAGCGAACTCTTTATCTATATTCGTAAGTGAAATAAACACTTTTCCGCTTGTCGGAAGGAAGTTTTTACAAGCCGCCTGTGATTTTGCAAAACTTTCTCCAAAACTGTCACTGATTCCCATAACTTCACCGGTTGATTTCATTTCAGGTCCTAAAATCAGATCTGCTCCAGGCAGTTTATTGAACGGGAACACTGCTTCCTTAACGGCAATATGTCCTTTTTGTTTCGGCTTAAACACATTACCGTCAAACGTTACAACACCGAATTTATCGTAAAATTTAAGTGCTTCTTGAAGTACTTTGCCGCCGTTTATTCCAGGATTGTGCGCTAAATTCCACATAACTCTTGTAGCGACTTTTGCCAAAGGAAGTCCAGTAGCTTTTGACACGAAAGGCACCGTTCTACTTGCTCTCGGGTTAACTTCGATTAGATATAGTTTATCTCTATGAAGAGCATACTGAATATTTAAAAGTCCTTTTACACCAAGTTTAAGAGCTATCTGTTTAGTTGCGTTTTCGATTTCTTTAAGCTTTTCTTCGCTAATACTAACAGTCGGAAGCGAACACGCACTGTCCCCTGAATGGATTCCGGCTTCTTCGATATGCTGCATAATACCGCCGATATACACTTCTTTGGTATCACTGATAGCGTCTACGTCAAGTTCTATGGCTCTATCGAGGAATTTGTCTATAAGTACCGGGCTTTCGTTTGAAACGCTTACAGCTTCATCCATATACGCTTTTAGTTCGTCTTCATTATAAACGATTCTCATAGCTCTTCCGCCAAGTACGTAACTTGGTCTGACAAGTACCGGGTAGCCGATATTTTCCGCGATTTTATATGCTTCTTCTTTTGTAAAAGCAGTACCGTTTGCAGGCTGATTAAGACCAAGCTCTTCAATAAACGCTGAGAATTTTTCCCTGTCTTCCGCAGTATCGATTACTTCAGCGGATGTACCTATAATATTAGCGTTGATTCTTGTAAGACCTTTTGCAAGTTTAAGAGGAGTCTGCCCCCCGAACTGAACGATAACACCGTCCGGTCTTTCAAGCTCAACTACGTTTCTTACTCTTTCAAACGTAATAGGTTCAAAATAAAGCACGTCGCTTGTATCGTAATCAGTTGAAACCGTTTCCGGGTTACAGTTATACATGATTGTTTTAACGCCTAAGTCTTCAAGTGCGAAAGCCGCATGTACACAGCAGTAGTCGAATTCAATTCCCTGCCCGATTCTGTTCGGTCCACCGCCTAAAATAAGAACTTTTTTATCATTTTCAAGGTCGCTTCCTCTTAATGGCACGTTTTTGGTAACGTTTACACTTGAATAAAGGTAACTTGTAGTCGTATCAAACTCGGCCGCACAAGTGTCAACTTCGTTATAGTCGATTTCAACACCTAATTTTTTTCTTGCCTGATATACGTCTTCTTCGGTTTTGCCTATAAGTTTTGCAATCATTCTATCGCTGAATCCGTATGTTTTGGCTTTTCTTAAAAGATCTTCGTTTTCTAAAATCGCCGGTGTTATCTCTTTTTCGAGTTCAACAATTTCTTTAATCTGATTTAAAAACCACGGATCAATTTTGCATATATCAAAAATTTCCTCTACGCTTTTACCTCTTCTGAACGCTTCCGCAACATAAAGAAGCCTGTTTTCATTAGGAATTCTTATGTTTTTTACAAGTGTCTCTTCATCGCATTCGATTTTTTCAAATCCGTCAAGTCCCGTCTCAAGTGAATAAAGAGCTTTTTGAACTGATTCTTTAAACGTTCTTGCTATAGCCATAACTTCACCGACGCTTTTCATAGAAGTTGTAAGCGTTGCGTCAGCCTGAGGGAATTTTTCAAACGTAAATCTCGGTATTTTAGTAACCACATAATCTATTACAGGCTCAAAACTCGCCGCTGTGCCGGTAATATCGTTTTCAATTTCGTCAAGTGTGTATCCCACAGCTAAAAGAGTCGCTATTTTTGCAATAGGATAACCTGTGGCTTTTGATGCAAGGGCCGAACTTCTTGAAACCCTCGGATTCATTTCAATTACGATCATTCTTCCGTTTTGGGGGTTTACCGCAAACTGAACGTTACTTCCACCCGTATCAACGCCTATTTCTCTAAGAATGGCAAAAGATGCGTCCCTCATTTTCTGGTATTCTTTGTCAGTAAGCGTAAGTGCCGGTGCAACCGTAATACTGTCACCCGTATGCACACCCATAGGATCAACGTTTTCTATAGAACACACAATAATACAGTTATCGTTTCTGTCCCTGATAACTTCCATTTCGTATTCTTTCCAGCCGAGCATTGATTCAAGAATCTCAATTTCGTTAATAGGGCTGGCTTCTATACCCGTTTTTGCAAGCGCTTCAAATTCTTCCATATTGTAAGCAACACCGCTTCCTAGTCCGCCAAGTGTATATGCCGCTCTTACAATTAAAGGAAATCCGATATTTTTTGCAATTTCAACAGCTTCATCAAGGGTATGGGCGGTTTCACTTTTTGCCAAATCAAGCCCTATTCTTTCAACGGCCTGCTTAAATTCTTCCCTGTCTTCACCCTTTTTAATCGCTTCCGGGTTCGCTCCTAAAAATTCAATACCTTCAAGCATTCCCTTTTCATACATTTCCATTGCAACGTTAAGTGCGGTCTGCCCTCCCATTGTAGGAAGAATCGCATCAACATTTTCTTTTTGAATAATTTTTGCCACCACATCTGCGGTAATCGGTTCGATATACGTAGCGTCGGCAAATTCCGGGTCGGTCATAATCGTAGCCGGATTCGAGTTTACAAGAACAACTCTATATCCTAATGATTTAAGTGTTTTTGCGGCCTGAACGCCTGAATAGTCGAATTCGCAAGCCTGTCCTATTACGATCGGACCGGAACCTATAAGCAGTATGGTCTTAATATCTTCTCTTTTTGGCATACGGTACCTTTTTTATATGTAATTATATCTTAATAATGAAAAATGGAAAACTGCAAAACATAAAAATAATGTATAATTCCATAAAAAAGGCTTAATTTGAGTTTACCTCAAAAAATTGAAACGTTAAGACTTGCCACCGTTTTTAATAAATCCGTAAGAGATTATGCAAAAGAAAAACTCAAAAACGACAAATCCTACCTGCTTAAATGTTTAAAAGAAGACATCAAAGAAAACATAATATTCAGAAACTATAACGATTATCTCGTATCCGTAGTTTTGGAAGAAGAAGGCAAACTTAAAAGATTCAAACCCATTAAAAGACAAAAAGTATTTTCCACAAAAGAATTTTTAAAATTTTACTTAAACGATTTAGAAAACACACCTAAAGACTACAGAATCAAAAAAGTAGGAGTATTCGATACCGAAACGACAGATATTGCGGGATATATCGTATCATATGCTTTTGTTATCCAAAATATGGAAGATTTAAGTACCGAAGAAATTTACGATTTTTTAAATCCAGAGGCAAAAATAAGTGAAGAAGCTTACGACGTACATAAAATAAAACAGGAAGACCTGGTTAACAAACCGACTTTTAAAGAAAAAAAAGAGGAATTTTTAAAAATATTCGATAACCTGGATATGGTAGTGGGTCACAATGTATTATACGATTTCGGCGTACTTAAAAGAGAACTCGAAAGAGCGGAACATTTTCCGAATATCATTGATATTCCGATATTCGACACAATGTATTATTCAGCCGATGTCGTAGTGCTTGAAAAGAAAAAAATGCCCCGTCTTGAAGAGTGTGTGGCATTTTTCTTCGGAAAACAGAACGTAAATTACCACGATGCTTTGGAAGACGTTAAAATGACGCTTAAAGTATTCAACAAACTTCTTGAAGAGAAATAATCAGTAATCGCAAAATATTCCCTTAACCCCTTGATCAAACAGTTTAAGTTTCAGTTTTTCGTCATCCACCGTATATACGTTCGTAAATATTCCGCTCTTTAGCAGTACCTGTATATCCTCCGTTTTTAAATGTTCTACATCCACATGATAAGAATCGACTTTTAAATCTTTCAGATAATCCAAAAGCCCTTCTTTATAACCGTCAAAAAGAGCGGCTTTATAAAAACCTTCTATTTTTCTGACATAATCATGGTTAAAAGAAGAAATTATCACATAATCTTTAACCCCGTGTTTTTCAACCCTGCTTAAAACATCCCCGACAATAAAACCGGCATCAAGATCGGAGTTTTTTATTTCCAGATTTGCCGGAAATCTGTTTTGTTTTATAAATTCCAGCACCTCATCAAGCGTAGGAATAGAGTGTTTAGGAATGGTATTTAAATAACCGTAATCCAAATCCGTATGAAAAGGGTTTTGTTTTATAAACCAGGATACATTGTCAAGACGTTTTATTTCATCAAAGGTCAGTTCTCTTACCGTATATCTGTCAAACATCTCCTTTACATTTGTACATCTCAACAGATCCTCGTCGTGAAAAATTACCGGCACCATGTCTTTGGTATACTGAACGTCAAACTCAAACATATCAAACCTGCCAAGAGCAGCCTGAAACGCAAAAAGCGTATTTTCCGGAAAATATGCCCTGTATCCTCTGTGGGCTATGCAAATATGCTCTTTTTTAAACGGTGCAAACATCTTTTTTCCTTATATATCCGTATCCAGAATTTTTTGTGCTGATATGAGCTCGTTTTGATATTTTTCATCAGACCAGCCAAACTCTTTTTTAAATATTTTACATACTGGTTCTAAAATTCTTTTGGCTTTTACCCTGTCCACAATTCCTACCATACTCCGTCTGACGATAAAGTCCAGCGGTTTTTTGGCATATTCCATCCTAATGGAAAACAAAACTTCCCCTTTTAATATATCCTCAACCAAAACATCCTCTCCCATTTTTAATACTTGTTCAGTTTCATCCCCGTAAAGTTTCAGCAGCCTTTCATATTTTCCGTTTTTGTATTTTTCATACGCTTCTTTTAGATTGCGTGAACCGATAAGTTTATAATCGTATGTACGGCATTTTATATCTTTAAATCCGAAATTCTTAATTACAAAATCCACGGCGTCTTGAGCCATCTGCCTGTATGTAGTCCATTTGCCTCCCGCTATGGTTACAAGGCCGCATTCAAGCTTTTCAATAATATGCTCCCTTACTATATTGGCGGTATTCGTTTTTTTATCCAAACTTACAAGCGGTCTTATACCTGCAAAAGAAGCCAGGATATCGTCTTTTGTAACGTTTAAGGTAAAATACCGGTTAATGTGTTTCAAAATATAATCAATTTCTTCTTCACTCACTTTCGGATGCTCTTCAATATCCGCTTCAACGTCTGTAGTCCCCACCAGGCATTTATCCATAAAAGGCAGTATAAACAAAACCCTTCCGTCTTCGGTTTTAGGAATAAGCAGACCTTCATTTACAGGCAGAAACTTTTTATCAAGGACAATATGCACCCCTCTGCTCGGGACAATTATATTTTTAACGTTTTTATCCGCCGTTTTTCTTATTTCGTCACTGAAAGGACCCGTGGCGTTTATTACCGTTTTTGAATATATTTTTTTAATTTCACCGCTTTCCCTGTCCAAAACTTTCACACCGGCGATTTTACCTTTATCGAAAATAAACCCGGTTACTTTATGATGGTTATATATTTCAGCGCTGTTTTCCGCTGCCGTTTTTAATATCGCAATTACCATCCTCGCATCCAAAAACTGTCCGTCGTAATATTTTACGGCAGCTTTATATTTTTTAACAGGAAGATTTTCTGGTTTATTTAAAATAAGAGAGCTTCTTCCGACTCTGAATTTTCCGCTAAGCAGATCATAAAGAACAAGCCCCGAATAAATGTAAGGCACCTGAAGCCACTTATAAACCGGGGTAATCAAAGAAAGCCTGTTTGACAAATGCGGAGCATTATTGAGTATTCTGTATCTTTCCCTTAACCCTTCCAAAACCAGTGAAAACTGCTTTTTATCCAAATGTTTTACCGCAGCCTCAAGATATCTGACACCTCCGTGAGCCAGTTTGGTGCTTCTCGAGCTGGTGCCTTCGGAAAAATCGTTCTGTTCAAATAAAATTGTTTTAAATCCCCTCAGTGCGGAATCAAGCGCTATACCGCTGCCTGTAGCTCCGCCTCCTATTATCAATATATCATACATTTTTTGCCTTTGCTTCTTTTACATATTATAATTCGTTTTACAAATTAAATAAAGGGCGTTTATGACAGTAATAGACAGCATTATTCTCGGAGTAGTAGAAGGTGTGACTGAATTTTTACCGATATCCTCAACAGCTCACCTGATTATCGTATCTACCCTGTTAGGACTAAAACAGACAATGCAAAACGTGGCTTTCGAAGTAATTATACAGCTTGGCGCCACACTGGCTATAGTATGGATATATCTTGAAAAAATCAATTTTAAAGAAATAAATCTTTGGAAAAAAGTTCTTCTGGCATTTATGCCGCTGGCTGTCATAGGTTTTCTGTTAAGGCATCAGATTAAAGAACTCTTTACCATAACTACGGTTGCATGGATGTTTATAATCGGAGGTATCGCTTTTTTTATCGTAGAAAAACTCTACAGTGAAGAAAAAGTAAAAGTTAACGATGTTGAAAAAGTAAGTTTTAGACAGGCGTTAATAGTGGGGATATTTCAGGTGTTTGCACTAATTCCGGGTACAAGCAGAAGCGGAGCCACAATAGTCGGAGGGATGCTCAGCGGACTCAGCAGAAAAACAGCTGCGGATTTCAGCTTTTTACTTGCAATTCCGACAATGTTCGCAGCAAGCGGATATGAGCTTCTTAAAAACATACACTCTTTTTCCGATCAGAATTTCACTGTTTTAGCCGTAGGATTCGTAATAAGTTTCTTAAGCGCATATGTTGCGGTAAAACTGTTTTTGAAATTTGTACAAAAATACACACTCAACGCATTCGGAATTTACAGAATAATATTCGGTATTTTACTGCTGTATCTGATCAATCAGGGAATTATCCAAAACGGATAATTCATTCTTCCATAAAATACTTTATAGCGAGATAATAAGCAAAATAGATTAAAAAGAAAAATATTACGGTAGAAACAAGAGGATTGCTCATAAAAGTGGTGACGAGTGCAAAAATTGCGACAAAAAGAATAAAAAGTTCAAAAATCCCAAACATTATTTTGTTCAGAATTTCAAACTTCATTTTAAATCATTTCATAAAACTGTTTAAAGATATATTTAGCGTCTCTCGGCCCTGGACTTGCTTCCGGATGATGCTGAACCGAAAAAACTTTTTCGTTTTTGTATTTTACGCCTTCAATTGTGTTGTCAAAAAGGTTTTTATGCGTTACTTCCGCAATCTCTTCAATCTCTTCAGGTACGTTGTAGTTATGGTTTTGTGCCGTAATTTCAACTTCCGGATATTTTCCTATAAAGTTTTTAACCGGATGGTTTCCGCCGTGGTGACCGAATTTAAGCTTAAATGTAGGATAACCGTGCGCTATGCTTAAAAGCTGATGCCCAAGACAGATTCCAAACATAGGAACTTTTGCCTCAAGCAGTTTTTTGATTTTTTCATGCACATCTTTTAAAATAAGAGGATCCCCCGGTCCGTTGCTTAAAAAGACACCCTGAATTTCTCCGTTTTGATATTTCTCAATTACTTTTTCTACAGGTGTATCGGCAGGGACCACCAAACATTCCATTCCGGCCTCAGTCAGTTCGTTTAATATGTTTCTTTTTACCCCGAAATCATATACGACAATTCTCTTATCGGTGTTTTTAGGATTGTATTTGAACTCTATATCGTTCCATGCACCGTTTGGATGTATATATTCTTCTTTGGTTGTAACTTCTTTAATATAATCTATTTCCTGAATGCTTGGCGTTGAATCAAGTATTTTTTTAAGCTCTTCTTTATCGTGAATTTCACTCGATGCTATCATCATCATAGCACCTTCTTTTCTTAATGTTTTTGTTAAAAATCTTGTATCAATTTCGCAAATACCCAAAATTCCCTGTTGTTGTAAAAATTCTCCAAGACTTTTTTCGCCTCTGAAATTAGAATAAGTATCTACATATTCTCTAACAATTACGCCTTTTAACCATGCGCCTTTACTTTCCATATCGTCTTCGTTTACTCCGACGTTTCCTATTTCAGGCATGGTAAATACAACAAACTGCCCTGCGTAACTGGGATCTGTAATAATTTCCTGATATCCCGTCATTGAAGTATTAAACACTATTTCACCGACACTTGTGCCTTCAGCGCCGAAGCCTTTCGCTTCAAAAAACATTCCGTTAGCCAAAAGAATACTTATTTTCATCATTATCCTTTAAATTAATCCTCTTTTTCTCAGCTCCTGCTCATACAGTCTTTGAAAAACCAGTTCAAACTCTTCACTTCCAGGAACAAGCGGTCTTTTATAATTTTCTATTTTTTTGTAAACCGCATCTCTTGCTTCAACTTCCCTGTGTAAAAACTCCATAACCGATTTATAAATTACGTTTTTGATTTTTCCGTCTCTTACATCATAATCTATTAACTCTTTATCCCAAAGCTCTTTTACCAAGAAATGAGCCAAATCGTCTACTCTTTCATCTCTTTTAAGATTAAAGCCTTCTTCTTCGGCTATTTTGCTTTTGATAAGTTTAAATACTTCTCTTCTGTCCACATCATAAAAAAGAAACTCGTTCTCTTCTTCCTGATTCGCTAAAATTTCTCTTGCTTTATCTTCTATTTCCCTTTCCCACGCAACATCGTCTGCAATAATTTCTTCTATCTCTTTTGTAGCGTTTTCTATATTATTCGGAAAAGTAACATAACCGCTGTTTAATAAATCTATACTGATTTTTCTAGCAAGAAAAGGCACTTGGGCTTCTTTTATAAGCATACTAAACCTTTTTTTAAAATTATATCAAATAATAAGATATAATAGGTCTAATACGTTTGATTAATTTTACAAAACGCCCTTCAAAAAATATATTCGCCTTGCGCGTTTATTCCGGTTTCGTTATATTTGTTTGCAAAGTCTACTGCTTCATTTATTTTCTCGCCTCTTACCAAAAACCCTACACCGCCTTTTGAGTCTTCAATTCCGCCGGAAAGAATAATCTGAGCGTCTAAATCAAAAAGTGTTTTAAAAGCTTCTATTTCCGTAAAAACCTCTCCGGTAAAAAACCTGAGCATTGCTATTTTACTGCCTGTGGAAACATCTACGTTTTGTGACGTCTCTACAAAACAGGGTATAAGTTTTTCATGTCCCACCGGTATAATAATTTTCGCCCCCCTGCAGGCAGCCTTTATATAAAAATTACCATAAGTGCCGCCGTTTGGATCGGCTGCCGCAACAGCGGCGTGTTTTTTCCCGTTTTCATACCAAAGGGCGTTTGCGCCTTTTATAAAAATATCTTTTGAAGATATATCAAACTCACTTATATCCTTTAGATTTCCGTTTTGAACAATTACGGCTTTGTCTCTGTCGGCTGTTACGTTGAATTTGCCCTTTACGTTACAGCCCGCGGCATAAAGTTTTGAAGTTTTTATCCCTAAATGATAAAGAAGATAGTTGTTGGTTGTTCCGTATGCTATATATACGCGCTTTGAAAAATCAATATATTTAGTTAAAGCCTTTGCTATTAAATGTTTCGCACCGTTAACGGTTAGTAGTATTTGTGCCTGTTTCATTATTATCGCCTTGTTGCATCATCTGTGTAAGTTTAGCAGCCGTATAAGGATCCATTTTAGCAAGGATTTTAGCCATAACTTTCGGCTGAAGACGCTGGAGTATTTCAAGGGCGTCTTTAGGTTTCATGTTTGAAAGAATCTGCGCCGCGTTATTCGGACGCATTTTCGCGTAACTTTGAGTAATTTTGTCAAGTTTGGCTTTTTTAATGTCTGCTAGAATCTGCTGATTTTTTTTAATTAGCTCCTCAATCTGTTTTTTTTCATCTTCTATTTTTTTAAGTGTTGCGTTTAACTCTTCCTGCTGCTGTTTTAGTTTTTGCTCTTTTTTCTTTACAAGAGCCATATATGTGTTTTTAAGGGCTTCAAAGGCTTCCTGCTTTTCCAGAAGTCTTTCGGCCTGCGCCTCAAGCTCCGCCCTTTTTTGATCGAATATTTCATAACAGTCAAGAAGTTTTTGCTGATCAACGGCAAAAAGGGCGATAGGTATTAATAAAACCCATAAAAATTTAATTTTCACTTCTTAACTCTCCATTTTTTAATATATTTCTCCGAGAATATCTCCTACTTCCACATCATCCTGCTGATTTAAATATTTAAAATGATCAGGCCCGAAAAACAGTAAAATAGAGCTACCGAACTCAAATCTTCCGAGCTCGTCGCCTTTTTTTAGTTTTACAGGTTTATTATATTCAAAAGTTGTTATTTCGTTATAGTCTTTTTGTAGTCTTTCATCGAAATTAAAATGAATTTTACCTACAATCATAGCTCCAACGGCCACGAAATAGAAATATCTGTCTTTTTTGTCTTTACATCGTAAAACAACCCTTTTATTTTTTGGGAAAACTAGCTCTTTTTCAAGCTGGGCGGGTTTAACCGGCATCAATTCTCCCGGAATATATGTGGCTTTTACAATTTCCATGTCAATAGGAACGTGAAAACGGTGATAATCTTTAGGCGAAAGGTACAGATTGACAAAATGTCCACCGTTTAATTTTGTTTCATAAGGTATAAGCTCGCTTATATGATACTTTTTGCCTTTTATCTGATAAACGTATCCGTCCTCGATTTCATCATGCGCTATAACCAGAGAATCCGAAGGACTAACCACTATATCTTCGTCTTCATAAAATTCAATAAATTTCTTGTGTCTGATGAAAAGATCGTTTAACGTTTCATATTCGCAAGGGTTTTCGGGTTCGAAATCTTCCATATTGATTTTAAAGACTTTTACATAGGTTTTATTGATAAAACACTGTATAAATTTCGGAAATTTTGTAGTTGCAATTTTTACGACTAATTTAGAGAGCAAACGGGAGGGGTTCATTTTAGTTTTACTCCTTTTTGTCCTTTTTCGATATGTCCTATTACATAAGCATCCGAATTAGAAGTGATATATTGCACATTCTCTTCATCTACCGCAAGAACGAGTCCTACACCCATATTAAACGTTCTGTACATTTCCGCTTCATCCACGTATTTTGTCATAAAATCGAATATAGGCAGTGTTTTTATTTTATCTTTATAAACTACCGCCTTTAAATCGTCCGGCAATACTCTCGGAAGGTTTTCAACAATTCCTCCGCCCGTAATATGTGCAAGAGCGTTTATTTTATCTTTAAATTTTTTAAATTCTTTCACGTAAATTCTTGTAGGAGTAAGTAAAATATCAATCAGTTTTTTACCTTCGATTTCATCGTCGAATTTCATACCCAGCTTATCAAAGAACAGTTTTCTCACAAGCGAATATCCGTTTGAATGAATGCCGCTGCTTGGCAGTGCCAGTAAAACATCGCCCTCTTTAACCCTTGGATTAAGTTCGTCTTCTTCAGCGACACCCACTGCAAACCCGGCCAGATCGAAATCGTCTTCACTGTACATTCCAGGCATTTCTGCAGTTTCTCCGCCGATTAAAGCACATTCGGCCTGTTTACAACCTTCGGCTATACCTTTTACGGTCTCAGCAGCGGCTTCAACGTCAAGCTTTCCGGTAGCATAATAATCCAGGAAAAACAGAGGCTCACCGAAATTACATATAAGGTCATTCACACACATGGCAACCAGATCAATCCCCACGGTATCATATTTTTTAGCATCGATTGCAAGTTTCAGTTTGGTTCCCACTCCGTCAGTGGCACTTAATAAAACGGGCTTCTTATACCCCTGAGGCATTCTGAATGCACCCGCAAAACTTCCTATTCCCCCTACTACGTTTGAATTAAACGTATCTTTTACGAAAGGTTTTATCTTTTCTACTAAAGAGTTGCCGGCATCAATATCAACACCGGCGTCTTTATAACTGATCGTTCCCATTATTCCTCCTCTTTGCATTCACAGTAGCAACTGCCGAACAGTTTTGTAAGCAACCATGTGCTAGGGCAAAAATCAAACGCACCGTAAATAAAAAGCATAATTGAAACAAACGCCAAAAGCGCTAACGCCAAAGTTGTTACGCCTTTTGCAAGCAGTACTAAAATCAAAAGCATCATAAACGCCATTAAAAATCTCTGTAATCTTTCGGCACATACAAATTTTTTAGTTTTCATTTTTCTCCTTTAAAATATTATTTGATTAACTTTTTCCATTTTTTTAGAAGCAATATCTTTTGCTTTTCTTTCTCCTGTTTTTATTATATCCAAAATATCATCGTCTTTTAAAGAGGCTTTTTTCTCCCTGATAGGAGCCACTATTTTTTCTATATTGGCCGCACATCTTTTTTTACATTCCACACAGCCAATACTTCCGGCTTTACATGCGCTTTCTATCTCTTTTACCTCTTCTTCGCTTGAAAACGCTTTATGGTATTCAAAGACTATACACACTTCCGGATGTCCCGGGTCTGTTTTTTTAATTCTGGCCGGATCGGTCTTAGCCTGACGCACCTTACCCCAGATATCTTCCGTTGTTTCTTCAAGATAAATGGCATTATTGAAGCTTTTTGACATTTTTCTGCCGTCAAGCCCCGGAAGTCTCGGTATTTCCGTTAACAGCTCTTTTGGTTCTACAAATACGTTTTCGTTTTTAAACAGATAATGAAATCTTCTTACAATTTCCCTTGCTATTTCAAGATGAGGCTTTTGGTCTTCTCCTATAGGTACCAGGTTTGCATCGTAAAGTATGATATCAGCCGTCTGTAATACGGGATACGTAAGAAAACCGGCATTATTTTTGTCTTTATATTCAACCTGCGCCATAGCGTCTTTATATGTAGGATTTCTCTCCAGCCAGCTTACCGGAGTAATCATATTCAGCACAAGATAAAGTTCCGCGTGCTCTTTTATATCGCTTTGTATAAATATTGTCGATTTTTCAGGATCAATACCGCACGCTATCCACTCTTTTACCAAATCTATGCTTAATTCCTTTAAATCAAGCCCTTCGTCGTATTTTGTCGAAAGCGCATGCCAGTCGGCGACAAAAAAGAACGTATCGTATTTGTCCTGCAGCTCCAGCCAGTTTTTTATAACACCTATATAATGACCAAGATGTAACTTACCCGTAGGTCTCATTCCGCTTACTACTCTCAAAACTTCGCTCCTATTTCTAAAAATGCACCTTTATATTTTAAAAGTGTTTCGTTGTCTCCGTCAACACCGTATGCCTCTTTATATCTGTAACCTATTTTTACAAAAGGATTTACAGGACCCGGTGCGTCAAACGTGTATTTTACGGCTCCTATATAATCGTAATGGTGATTGTCACCGGCTTTTGCCCATTTTACCGTAGCTATGCCTGAAAATCCGAATACTTTCATCGTCTCTATATGTCCGTATAAATACGGAAGAGCGACACTCCAGTCGTCATCGACCCAGTTTTTGGTTACTCCGCCCGCAGTACCGTATATTTTGGTATGCCCTTTCCAGTAATCAACTCCTAATCCCGCTTCAATATCCGCCACTACAGGTTTGAATTCATAAAAAAGCGTTAAATCATATGAATCGATTGTCTGTGAAGTCGAAGCGTTCGTAACAGCCGTAGGAATAGTTACGTCACCGAATATTTCAACATTTCCGGCTATATAATCACTGTGACCGGTTGAATCATATTTCGTATATTGAAATTTAACATTCGGGACAATAGGTATCGGATGAATCATTTTAATCCAGAAATAAGGATTTTTTTCATCTTGAAGTCCGAAATTACCTGTATTTACATTGCCGTCTGTTTCGGCTGATTTGTTATTAAAATAGTTGGTAACACCGTTTAACTTAACATATCCGCTGATATCCTGCTGTTCATACCCGGCACCGGCGCTTATGCTTAACAAATCTGCGCTTGCTATACTGACAGCTCCGGCTAAAATTAATGCAATACTGAGTTTTTTCATTCTTTTTCTCCTTTTTTTCTAGGCACAAAAATAATAGGAGTACCTGTAAAATCCTCTTTTTGTCTTAGGAAGTTTACCAAATATCTTTTATAAGAAAAATGCAGTTTTGTTCTGTTCATTACCAGAGCAATGGTAGGCGGCTTTGTTTTAAACTGCGTAGCAAAAAATATTTTAACTTCCTTACCTCCGATATCCGTCGGTATTCTATGTCTCTGAGTCGCTTCTTCTATCCATTTGTTAAGAGTAGAAGTAGGTATTCTTTTTGAATAATTTTTATAAACTTTTATTATTTCATCTTTGAGTTTATCAATATTTCTTCCGGTTTTTGCGCTTACCACTAAAAACGGGGCAAAATAAAGATATTTAAATCTGTAATAAATCTCGTCTCTGAATTTATGAAACTCTTCAGAGTTTTCATCCCATTTGTTTGCTACTATAATTACACCGTTTTTATGCTTGTCTATAAGCCCTCCGATTTTTTCGTCAAGTTCTACGACACCTTCGTTAGCATCGACTACAAGTATTGCTATATCTGCGTTTTCAAGGACTTTTTCCGTTCTTAAGAGTGCGTATTTTTCAATATCTTTTATTTTGCTTCTTCTTCTGATCCCCGCCGTATCCACAAACGTAATATTCCATCCGTCATGATAAATACTTTCGTCGATAGGATCTATAGTCGTGCCGTCAACATCGCTGACAATCGCCCTCTCTTCTCCTACAAGAGCGTTTAAAAGCGAACTTTTACCGACGTTTACACGTCCTACAATAGCAACTTTTATCTCTTTTAATTCTTCCAGGTTTTCGTTTTCTTCATTTTCCTCAAAAAGAAGATCTTCAAGAGGTATTTCCTGTTCAAATTCGCTTACTTCAAAGGTTTTGGGTTTTTTCGGAACAAACGCTTTTATTCTTTCTATAAGTTTGCCGACTCCTCTGTTGTGTGCAACGGAAATAGGATATATCTCATCGGCTCCGAGCTCATAAAAATCATACACTTTTTCCATCATTTTATCGTTGTCAATTTTATTCACAACCAAAATGATATGTTTATCCAGCTTTTGAAGGTTTCTGAAATATTTTATTTCCTCTTCGTCCGGAATTGTTTTTCCGTCTACCATATAAAGCACTATATCGGCTTCTTTTGCCACTTCAAGGGCTTTTTCTTTAACTTTGTTAAAAAGTTCGTCCCTCTCTTCGAGCCCGCCCGTATCTAAAAGCACTATTTCTTCCAGATCGTCATCAAGGCTTACCTCTCTTTTTTTAATATCTCTGGTCGTTCCGGCTCTTTCACTTACAATTGCGTCTCTTTCACGCAGTATTCTGTTAAAAAGCGAACTTTTCCCTACGTTAGGTTTTCCTAAAATTGCTACTTTAATCATTTTTATCCTGTTTTTTAATTTTTATATACTGTCTTTATAGCTTATTTTTTTCTGCAATAAATCTTTCATATGCACATAATTGTTAAGTGCGTTAATATACGCCCTCGCACTGGCAAGCATCGTATCAATACTGAGTCCGTGTCCCATAACGGCAGGTTTGTTCTCATCAAACACCACCTTAACCATAACTTTAGCAAGCGCGTCTTTTCCTTCCGTTACCGCCTCAACTTTATAATCCATAAGTTTGCCGTTAATACCGCTGATTCTATCTATTACTTTAAACACCGCATCAATGGTTCCCTCTCCTATAGCCGCATCTACATAAATCTTGTCTTCGAATTTTATTTTAGCGGCAGCGCTCGGCATACCGTCGCTGCAGTCGCTGAGCTGAAGAGAAACAAGTTCATACGTCTTAGGCGTAGAATCCATAGTGTCGTTTAATATAGCTATAATGTCTTCGTCATAAATTTCTTTTTTCCTGTCAGCCAGTTTTTTAAATTTCATAAACGCTTCGTTTAATTCTTCGTCGTTTAATTTAAAACCTAAAGCTTCAAGTTTTTTGGAAAATGCGTGTCTTCCGCTGTGTTTTCCAAGCACAATCGTATCTTTAACGTCAAGCCCGATACTTTCGGCACTCATAATTTCATATGTTTCTTTATGTTTAAGAACACCGTCCTGGTGGATACCGCTCTCATGAGCAAACGCATTTTTACCTACAATTGCTTTATTCGGCTGCGGTTCTATGCCCGTAACACTTGACACAAGTCTGCTTGTAGGGTATATCTCTTTTGTTTCTATTCTGGTATCAATTCCGTCAAACAGATCACGTCTTACTTTTATAGCCATTACTATTTCCTCAAGAGCTGCGTTTCCGGCTCTCTCGCCAAGCCCGTTTATAGTACATTCCACCTGTCTTGCCCCGTTTAAAACGCTGTAAAGCGAGTTTGCCGTCGCAAGACCCAAATCGTTATGACAGTGAACACTGAAAATCACGTTTTTTGGAAAATAATCGGTAAGCTCTTTAATCATAGCCCCCATTTCGGTAGGAAATCTGTAACCTACGGTATCCGGGATATTTATAGTCGTAGCTCCCGCTTCAATAACCGCCGCAATTATTTCTTTTAAAAAGCTCATTTCGCTTCTGCCTGCGTCTTCACATGAAAATTCTACGTCTTCCACAAAGCTTCTTGCATATTTCACGGCGTCCACTGCTCTTTTTATAACTTCGTCAGGACTCATTCTTAGTTTATATTCCATATGAATAGGACTTGTCGCAATAAACGTATGTATTCTTTTAAGTTTTGCCGGAGCTATAGCGTCTGCAGCCGCTTTAATGTCTTTTTCCACAGCTCTTGCAAGCGAACATACCGTGCTTTCGCTTACTTCTTTTGCAATATTGTTAATAGCTTCAAAATCACCGGGACTCGCAGCCGCAAATCCTGCTTCTATAATATCTACTTTAAGTTTTTCAAGCTGGCGGGCAACTTTTATTTTTTCTTCAATAGTCATTGATGCCCCGGGACTCTGCTCTCCGTCTCTTAATGTGGTATCAAAAATTTTTACCATTTCCATAAAATATCCTTTATAAATAATATGAAATTATACCAATTTGCAGTAATAATTACTTAATTAACCGTGTATAACCTGTTTGGTATTGTACTTTAAATTTAATTTTTTGTCAATGGAAAAAAATTATCGTTTAGATTTCATCACTTTTATATATCCTCTTATTCCCCTGAAAAAACCGTAAAATGCATATACCGTTAATATAGCGGATAACGCTTCTACCGGATATAGGTAAATAAATGACGCTAATATTATGATTATTATCAGTACTTTTAATGCAACGTTTTTATTTAAATCTATTTTTTTAAAACTAGGATATCTGAAATTGCTTACCATCAAAAAGCTCAAAAACAGAGCGCCTATCAAAATAGCAATATCGAAATTGCTTTGATATTTAACATCAAGCATTATCCAGCTGCCCAAAACAACTGCAGCCGTAGGAATCGGCAGTCCGATAAAATATCTCGGGTCATTTTCGTTTGTGGTAACGTTAAACCTTGCAAGTCTTATAGCTCCGAAAACAACATAAAGCCCGCTCACTAATGCTCCGAATCTTCCATAATGCTCGCCTATAGCAAAAAATAAAAACATTGCAGGAGCCGTTCCGAACGCAACAATATCTGCTAAAGAATCAAATTCCACTCCGAATTTACTCGTCGTGTTTGTAAGTCTCGCGACTCTTCCGTCAAGACCGTCCGCAATAAGACTGAAAACAATATAAATAAACGCTTTTTCAAATTTTCCTTGTGATGAGGCAATAATGCTCATTATCCCGAAAAATACGCTTAACGCGGTAAAAAAATTAGGTATTAAATATGCAAACTTAACTTTCATTCAAAAATCCTATTAAACTTTCTCCGGCTTTTACTTTTTGAAATTCGGTAACTTTTATTTTTGTATTTTTAGGCAGATATAAATCAACCTGGCTTCCGAACATTATCATTCCGTATCTTTCACCTAAAGAAACTCTCCCGAATTTGCCGAAATCCACTATTCTTCTTGTTATAAATCCAGCAATCTGATTGACTACGACTTTTGATGCGTTTGAAAAAAGCACTCTGTTTTGTTCATTAAGCTCGCTTGCCTTTTTATCACTTAAAGACAAAAACAGCCCGTGAATATACTCTTTTGCAGTAATCTCACCCTCAATCGGGCTTCTTTGAACATGTACGTCAAAGAGTGAAAGTTTTATTGATATTTTTATCATATTTTCACCTGTTAAAGGCGCTTTTGTTTCCACAATTTCAATGATTTCACCGTCACTTGGAGATATTACGGCGCCTTTGCTGGTATCTTCGGGAACTCTTTCCGGATTCCTGAAAAAAAATACAAAAAAAGCAAAAAAGACAAAAAAAAGTATCTGCCAGAACAGAGCGAATTTAAAAACTAAAGAGATAAAAAAAAGCCCTCCGCTTACAAATATAAACGGATAACCTTCTTTAAGAATTATTTCCGTTTTCATTTTCCTCCCTGTTAGGTTCTTCATCCTGTTTTTCAGGATTTTCAAACTCTTTTATAAATTCTCTTACCACACTGCCTTCTATAACTTCTTTTTCATAAAGCTCTTTAACCATTTTTTCTATTACCGGCTTATATTCTTTCAGTTTGTTTTTAACGTGAGTATATCTCTCTTCAAGTGTTTTTTTAATAAAACTGTCGACTTCTTCCTGCATTTTTTCAGAATAGTCCCTGTTTTGCGCAAATCCTCCGCCTAAAAATTTGTTTGACTGTTTTTCAAGCACCATAAGTCCGGCCACTTCCGTCATACCGTATATCATAACCATTGATTTTAATATATCTGTAGCTCTTTCAAGGTCGTTTCCGGCACCGGTAGAAATTTCACCTATAAACACTTCTTCGGCCGCACGTCCTCCGAGCAGTGTATCTACTTCCGCCAAAAGCTCGCTTTTTTGCATTAAATATTTGTCTTCTTCCGGCAGATTCAGTGTATAACCTAAAGCCGCAAGACCTCTTGGCACTATTGAAACTTTTTTTACTTTTCTGGCTTTCGGTGTAATCTCCGCAATAACGGCATGGCCGCTTTCATGATATGCGACAATTTTTTTGTCTTTTTCGTTTAGACGTCTGCTTTTTTTCTCAAGTCCGGCTATCTGTCTTTCAACGGCTTCTACAAATTCTTCCTGGTTTACTTCTTTTTTTCCTTTTCTACCGGCAAGAAGCGCAGCTTCGTTAACAATATTAGCCAAATCCGCACCCGCAAGTCCCGCAGTCATTTTTGCTATTTCTTTTAAATCAACGTCTTTTCCGGCTTTGATTTTTTTGATATGCACTTCAAGAATCTGCACTCTTCCTTCAAAATCAGGCTTATCTACCAGCACCTGTCTGTCGAATCTTCCTGGTCTGAGAAGTGCAGGATCCAAAACTTCTGGTCTGTTTGTAGCTGCAAGTACTATTACAGGCTCGTTTGAATCAAATCCGTCCATTTCCGCCAACAGCTGATTGAGGGTCTGTTCTCTTTCGTCATTTCCGCCCATCATACCGCCTGCGGCTCTACTTTTACCTATAGCATCTATTTCATCTATAAATATAATACTAGGCGCTTCTTTTTTAGCCTGGTTAAACAGGTCTCTAACCCTTGCCGCACCGACACCGACAAACATTTCTATAAAACTGCTCCCGCTTACCGCAAAAAACGGAACATCCGCTTCCCCAGCAACCGCTTTTGCAAGAAGTGTTTTACCAGTACCAGGAGGCCCTACTAATAACACACCCTTGGGAATTTTTGCACCGAGTTCTATATATCTTTCCGGATTTTTTAGAAAATCGACGATTTCGACTACTTCTTCTTTTGCTTCGTCGTTTCCTGCCACATCGCTGAATTTTACATTTGGTTTTTCACTTTTTATAAGTCCTTTAGCGCTTCCGACTCCTAAAACTCCTCCCATACCTTTTTGCATACGGCTTGCCAGAAACATCCATATTGCAAAAAATATGAATATAGGAATAATCCATCCGAATATCAGATCGTTAAGCCAGTTGCTCTCGTTAATTGCCCCGTATGGTATATTGTTTTTATCCAAAATCGGAATCAATGTAGTGTCACCCGGAACTTTTTGAACAGTTACAACCGCTCCGTCTTTCAGTTTTGCTTTAATTATAGTTTTGCCTATCGCTACATATTCAAGTTTTTTTTCTTTTGCCAGTTTTTTAATATCCGAATACGTCAGATGCATTACCGGCTGATTACCGTTAACTATCGCACTTACTTCGCCTGTTGCACTAGGAGCTATGCTTCTAAATATAACTACAATAACCAAAGCAAAAATAATAAACAGTATTAAGGGGTTTTTATTAAAAAAATTATTATCGTCGTTCTTTTTATTTGCCATCTATTTCCTTTTTAAAATTAATGTTACCCATTCGTTTTCAGGGATTTCTTCAACTAGTGCAAATTCATCTAAATATTTTTTAAGCACTTTATCTTTATATTTGTCTATTATACCCGATAAAATTAAATAACTATTAACTTTTTCTTTTAACTCTTTTGCAATAAATATTAATACATCCGCTATAATATTTGCCACTACCACATCATATTTTTTATCCGTATTACCAGCACTTCCCTGCCATATGTTCTTATATTCGGCATTATTCAGTTCAAAATTTTCTTTTGTGCTCTCCACTGCCAGAGGGTCGGTGTCGCACGCGTCAACTTTTGCTCCGAGCTTGCTTGCCACGATTCCTAATATACCGCTTCCGCATCCTACATCAAGCAGGGTGTCCCCGTTTTTAACATATCTTTTTATAGCTTTTACACAGCTTCTTGTAGTCTCATGATGTCCGCTGCCAAAAGCCAGTGCGGGATCTATCAAAATATTTATTTTGTCTTTTTTCGGTTCATACCAGCTAGGATGTATATAAAATTCTTCTATTTCAACAGGTTTTACCGATTCCTGATATGTTTTAATCCAGTCCTGATTTGATTTTTCTTTAATATCTATTTTTAAATCTATTTTGGTATTAAATATTTCTTCCAAAGCTTTTACGTATTCTTCAAGTTCTTTAATTAAATCTTCAAATTTATCTTCGCTTCTTAATATAAGAGTATTGTTTCTTTCTTCAATCCCGTTAAAAAATCTTTCCATTAAAAAATTTTCTATTTCATCTTTAAAAGATGAAACATTGACACTTAATTCATAATATTTATCTGTCATTTGCTTCCAAGTACCGCTTCAAGTTTTTCTTTTAATACCTGAGGTGTAAAAGGTTTAACAATATAGTTGTTCACTCCGGCTTTAAGAGCAGTAATAACTTCTTTTTTACCGCCTTCTGTAGTAACCATAATAATAGGAGTTTCTTTATCAACTTCTCTTACTTTAATTACAAACTCCAGTCCGTTCATATTAGGCATATTCCAGTCGGTAATAATTGCGTCTATGTTGTCTTTTTCTTTCTGATATGCTTCCCATGCCTCAACTCCGTCAGCCGCTTGGATAGTGTCTTTAAACCCAAGTCTGGCCAGAGTATTTACTATTATTCTTCTCATTGTTGAAGAGTCGTCAACTACTAATATTTTTCCCATTAATACTCCTTTAAAATTTTTTCTAAATCTATCTTGCCTTCATAAAAAGCTTTTCCTATTATAACACCGTATATATTATTCTCTTTTACTTTTTTTATATCGTCTTCGCTTGCAACTCCTCCGCTCGCAATTACGGGCTTTTTACTGGCTTTACCTATATCAAGTATAAAATCGATATTAAGACCGCTTAGCGTGCCGTCTTTAGAAATATCTGTTGCAATTATACACTCTATTTTAGAATTTTCATACATTTTGGCAAGTTCGACAGCTTTTATACCCTCCGTCTTGTCCCATCCGTCTATAGCAACAAATCCGTCTTTTGCGTCTATTCCTACGGCTATTGGATAATTATCGGCAAGTTCGGAAACTAATTGAGGATTTTTTGCCGCTATACTTCCTAAAATCAGTCTGTTTATTCCAAGATCAAGATATCTTTTTATAGTTTTTTCATCTCTGATTCCGCCGCCAAGCTGAATTTTAAGATTAGTATTTTTTCTTATTTTTTCTATCTGTTCGATATTTTTCGGCTCTCCCGCAAACGCACCGTTTAAATCTACGATATGAAGCCACTCTGCCCCCATTTCTTCAAATCTTTTTGCAAGTTCATAAGGTTCGCTGCTGTATACTTTTGCACTGTCCATTAAACCTTTTGTCAGTCTGACCGCCTGACCGTCTTTTAAATCTATCGCCGGAAATATTGTCATTTATTCTCCTTATAGTTTTACAAAATTTTCTAAAATTTTAAGCCCTGCGCTATGGCTTTTTTCAGGATGCGGCTGAAAACCGAAAACATTGTCCTTGTTAACCGCACTGACAAATTCATAACCGTATAATGTTTTGCCTATTATATACTTTTCATCACACACAGCATGATATGAATGGACAAAATACAAATAAGGATTATTCAAAGTTTCAAAAAGGGGAGTTTTTTTTGCAAAAAACATTTTATTCCAGCCCATATGCGGAACTTTATGTGTGCTTTCTATTTTTTTATCAAACCTGACAACGCTTCCGGGTATGATTCCCAACCCTTCATGCGTACCAAATTCTTCACTGCTTTCAAACAGAAGCTGCATCCCTAGGCACACTCCTATAACATACTTCCCGCTTTTAACAAATTCTTTCATAGCTTCATCAAGATTAGTATTCCTTAAATGCTCCATTGCGTCTCCAAACGCTCCGACACCCGGAAAAACAAGTTTATCGTAATTTTTTAATTTATCTGCATCTTTTACAATTTCAGCATCGGCGCCTATTTTTTGAAAAGCGTTGCTTACACTTGCAAGATTACCCATATTGTAATCAACAATACCAATCTTCATTATCAATTCTCCATTCTCAATTCTCAATTATTTAATGTCTTTACCCACGTTCTTCATATAATATGCCAATCCTATTAATAAAAATGTTACAGCAGCTAAAAGCATAGCTGCGTACATTAATTTTTGAGGCGCTATCATCGCAAATTTAAATACCAGCATCAAACCTTCAATAGCAAGCGCGATTACAATGCTTCCCAAAAACTTAATCATAGTTTTGTGTATTGCAAACGGATGGTCCTCTTTTTCTCCTATAACTTCTTCAAAAAGAAGCGTTTTGACCAAATCGAAAAGTGCAAGCGACAGAGTAATTAAAATAGTAGATTCAAACATTTTTTTTACGTCTATATTGTTAATCGTATACGTAAAAAACATTTTAATTCCGTCTATAAATAAAAGTACACAAATAGCAAATAACGCCCCTGCAAAAATACCGTAAACAACCCTATTAAAATTATGCGCCCATGTATCACCCTTTTCATGATGCACAAATTTAAGTATCTCTTCAATAGGAAGATCTATTACAGCCACATATAAAAGCTCGCCTTTATCATTAAAAATAGGCATTGCCGCACTTACAACCATTTCTCCGCCGATAAGACTAGGGTACGGATCAGTCAAAATACATTTTTTTTCTTTTACGGCTTTATAAAAATATGTTCTGTTGGACTGATTAAATTCAACCTGAAAATCTTTATATTTTTCTTTCACAGTAATCATTTTACTGATCTGTTTTCCTGCCGCATCCAAAATATATGCCGCATTTGCCCCAGGAAGTTCGTGAACTATTCTTTCAAGCCCTTCATATACAACGTCAATTCCTATATTCGGAAGTCTGTTTGGAAGATTTCTCTGAAACAGATAACAAAAATACGCCCTTGCATCTTTTCTTATTTTTTGAAATTCCTGAATTTCCCTAATTAACATTTTCCACTCCTATAATTTTTAATAATTCCTCTACGCAAAGCCCCATAGCCGTTGATTCATAACCTTTAACGTTTTTAATATACTTTTTACAAAATCCTTCTACCATACAGGCTCCCGCTTTCCCCTGCCATTCTCCGGAATCAAGATATTTCTCCAGGTCTTTTTGGTCAAACTCTTCAAATTCATAAACAGTTTCATCAAGTCTCGAAAAAATTCTTCCGTTATATTTAACCCACATAGAAGTTACTATTCTTATTTCTCTGCCGCTTTGTTTTAATAAAATATTTTTAGCGTCTTCACGGGATTTAGCTTTTCTTAAAATCTCTTTACTGCCCGTAACCACGGTGTCAGCCGCTACAATATCTTCATTTTTAAAGCATTCTATACATGCTTTAAATTTTCCTAAACTTGCTACAGACACAAACTCATAAGGATCTTCGCTAACTATGCTTTCCTCGTCAAAACTGCAGCTTTTTTGTATAAATTTCACACCTGCGCGTTTTAATAATTTTGCTCTTGTCGGAGAAGAACTGCATAGTATCATATGAACCTTTTTTATTGAAATTGTATCAAAATTAACATATTAAACTTTAAACCGGTATTCGAATACATTCATTTCATTTTCATAATAAACTTTATATCTTATTGAATATTTATCGCATATGTTTTTAACAATGTTAAGTCCCAGGCCAAGTCCTCTTTTATGAGTCTGTTCCCTGTAATTTTTTTCAAATATTTTTTCAGGATCTTTTATCGGCTCTCCATAAGATCTGAATCTTAAAATTATTTTGTCTTTATATTTTTTTAATTCTATAAATATATCCTCATCCGTAGAATATTTAATTGCATTTGAAATATTATTGTCCACTATTCTTTCAAATTCTATTCTGTTTATATAATATTCTATGTCGTCATCGATATCCGTTATAAGCTTTTTATCGTTAACTTTTGCGATTGTATTGAAAAAATGCACTCTTTCTTTTAACACCTGTGAAATATTTATATGTGAAGGTTTATAAGTAATAGCGGTATTGTTTGACGACAAATAAGCCAAATCCTCATAAGAGTTGTTCAGCATGGCTACGGCTGCGTCTATTTCTTCAATAATATCCTGAACGTTTTTGTTCTGAATTTCAAGTTTTAATAAATCCATATTAAGCATAATAACATTAAGAGGGGTTCTTATCTGGTGAATGGTATCTACGATAAATCTCCTGTTTAAATCAAGCAGGTTTTTATTTTTTTCTATTTCCATATTCAGTTTGTAATGTAAAGAGTTATAACTTTCTTTTAACTCGTCTATTTCTTTAATAAAAGAACTGCAGTCCTCACAAGGCTCGTTTTTTTTCATATAGTTAACTAGTTTGATAATCGTCTGTGATGCACGATGAATAATAAGTATATATAACATTATAAATATTAAAATTAAGAATGCAAATGTCAAAAACAAATTGTTTAAAAGTTTATCCAAATCTTTTTTCATACTTCCTATATCATAAACGGTTTTAATTATAACCCTGTTGTCAGTCTGGTCAAAAACGGAATTTATTAACGTATACATAACCAGTTCGTTTTTATCATAATTAAATTTTTTTATGATATTGTTGTTTTTCTTAAACAAATCAACAACTTTTTTAAAAAGAAAAGCGTTTTTATCTCCAAACTGAAGCTGAAGCTTTTTATTCTCTCCGCTTTCGTCACATTTGATTATTTCATTTAATATTTTATATGAATTTTTATAAAGTGTAAGCAATGGGGCTTTTTTCTGATATCTTTTTTTCATATTTATTTTATATATCAGATATTTGTTTACAAAATATATATCCAAATCCTTGACACTCGGTCTTACAAAATCATATATTTTCTTAAGGTCATTATAAATATCAACAACATATGCAAGCTGAAGAAGATATTTTTTATCCGGAGAACGTATAAGATAATATTTTTTAAGATTCATCGAGGCAATGTCTAAAAAAATATTAGAAATATTTATTTCCTCTTTTCCATCAAAAACATCATTTAAAACTTTTCTAAAAGCAGGAAGTTTGCCTAAATCATAACCGATATCAGGTTTATATGTGGCTTTGACAACTTTATATTTTCTGTTTATCATAAAAATTTCATAATGCCCTTTTTTTATATCCGAATTAAGTACTTTAGCAACATTATCCAAATCCATATATCCGTTTTCATAAAAAAACGGCAGTAAATAAAGCTTTCCTACATCTGTTTCTTCATGCGTTTTGAAAATATACAAAGCTCTGTCAAAAACATTTTTAAATTTTTCTTTAATCTGAAGAGACTGAAAAGCAAATTTATTTATATAACTCTGAACCAAAATTTTTTTAGAACTGTTATACTGTATATATATAAATATAAAAGTAACTATAGTAACTATTATAAAAAAGATAAAAATAACTCTGTTAAGTGTTATCTTTTTATTTTTTATCAAATCTGTATCCTATTCCGACTACGGAGGTTATATAGTCTTTAGGCAGTTTGTTTTTAAGTTCGCTTACTAGTTGTCTTAAAGGATATTCTTTTCTGTTTTCATTTTCCCACACATAACTCACTATCTCTTCTTTAGAAACAGTTTTGCCTATATTTTTAAGCAGTATTGCAAGAAGTCTTTTTTCTTTTTTTCTAAGATTTGCCAATACGCCGTCTATATACAGATCAAGCGTGTCAAAATAAAAATCCATATTGTCAATTGTAATTTTTTGAAGATCTTCCGCACTTTTTACAAATTGTTCTTTTTTTACTTTAAGCCAGTGATTGATTCTAAGAAGAAGTTCTTCGCTGTGAAAAGGTTTTTTTATATATTCATCGCATCCGTCGTGGTTTTCGCCGTATGCTTTTTCCATATCCTCAATTTCCGCGGAAGCGGTAATCATTATGATTATTGCTTCGCTGTTTTTATGTCTTATAAGTTTTATAAGTTTAAGTCCGTCTATTTTAGGCAGGTTTATATCTAAAAGATAAACATCGTATTCGTTAATCAGTATATCGTTAAAAGCATCCTCCCCGTCTTCAATATGATTAACTTCATACCCTTTAGCTTCAAGTGTTTTTTTAAGTGCACGCCCTAACTGTTTATCATCCTCGACTAATAATATTTTCATCCTTTCTTCCTTTATTTATATTTACTAAATCAAATCTTCTTTTACTTTTGCAATAAGCTCGTCGATTTTACCTGCATCTTTACCGCCGCCCTGTGCAAAATCAGGTTTTCCTCCGCCTTTTCCTCCTACGATAGGAGCGTAGTTTTTAATTAAATCTCCGGCTTTTACGCTGTCAATGGTAGAAACAGCCACAAGCGTAACTTTGCCTTTGTTCTCACCCGCTAAAAACGCCACTAAATTATCAACCCTTCCTTTAAGGTCTGTTGCGATTTCTCTTAGGTTTGCATTGTCGATTCTTTCTATAATGTAATTGATTCCGTCTTTACTAACCGGTTTAATTTCTTTAACAGCCGCTTTTTCAAGCTCTTTTATTTCGGTTTTTAATTTTTTAATTTCTTCTTTTTGTTTTTCTACAAACACTTTTAGATCTTTTGCTTTGTTTTCAGACTTAATCTCTTCTACAAGATCTCTGAATCCTTTAGCATATTTATAAGCACCGAATCCCGCAACGGCTTCAATTCTTCTGACTCCCGCGCTTACACCGCTTTCTTTAATTATATAAAAGCTGTTAACCTCAGCCGTGTTGTTTACGTGCGTTCCACCGCAAAGCTCTACGCTGAAATCTCCGAATTTCACAACCCTTACAACATCTCCGTATTTTTCTCCGAAAAGCGCCATAGCACCCATTTTTTTTGCTTCGTCAATACTCATTTCCTTAACTTCGCCAGGAATTGATTTGGCAATCACCCTGTTTACCATCTCTTCTATACTCTCAAGCTCTTCTTTTGTAAGCGCTTTTGGATGCGTGAAGTCAAATCTGAGTCTATTGGCTTCAACTAAAGATCCTGCCTGTGTTACATGCTCACCTAATACTTTTCTAAGTGCCGCGTGAAGAAGGTGTGTAGCCGTATGGTTTTTGGTAATTTCGCTTCTGCTTTCATCAACCTTAGCCAACACCTCATCGCCTGTTTTAAGCTCGGCTTCAACTACTTTGCTTAAGTTCTTATCATCAAACTTTTTAGTATCCACAACTTTTGCGACTGCTTTACCGTCTTTAACAAGTTCACCCTTGTCTCCTACCTGTCCACCGCTTTCTGAGTAAAAAGGAGTCTCTTCAAGCATAACCCATCCGCTGCCGTTAAGCGAATCAACCATATTCATATTTTCATCAAAAAGAGCTTTTACTTTAGTTTTATATTCCGTATGCTCATATCCAACGAATTTGTTGTTTTCCACTTTTTCAAGATCTTTTAGGTTAATCTTAACGTCCCCGCTTCCTTTCCAGTTTGCACGGGCTCTGTCTTTTTGTTCCTGCATAAGAGTGTTAAACGTTTTCATATCAACCTGTTTGTTTACTTCTCTAAGCATATCCTGAGTTAAATCAAGCGGGAATCCGTATGTGTCGTAAAGTTTAAACGCAACTTCGCCGCTGAACGTGTCACCTGTTGTTTTTTTAAGCTCTTCTTCGAAAAGCTGCATTCCTTTGTCAATCGTTTCGAAAAATCTCTCTTCTTCAAGTTTTATAGTATCTTTTACCGATTCTTTCTTTTCAAGAAGATACGGATACTGTTCTCCCATCTGTTCAGCTAAAGTATCTACGATTTTGTACATAAACGGAGCTCTTTGTCCAAGAAGATATCCGTGTCTAACGCCTCTTCTTAAAATTCTTCTAAGAACGTAACCTCTTCCTTCCCTGCTGAACTGCACGCCCTGAGCCGTCAGGAACGTAACAGCCCTGATATGATCGGCAATTACCCTGTGGCTCGCGCCTCTTTTATCAGTGTGGTATTCTTTGCCCGTAATTTCTACGATTTTTTCAAGTAACGGTCTGAAAATAGAACTGTCGTAGTTGCTTGTCACGCCTTCTTTAATCGCCGTAATTCTCTCTAAGCCCATCCCCGTATCGATACTAGGTTTCGGAAGGGGAGTCAGTTTTCCGTTTTCATCACGGTTATACTGCATAAATACAAGGTTCCATATTTCAAGAAATCTGTCTCCGTCTCCCCCTAAATAATCTTCAGGAGAATTAAATTTATCCGCACCCTGGTCAAAATGTATTTCGCTGCAAGGTCCGCAAGGCCCCGTGTCACCCATCTGCCAGAAGTTGTCTTTATCTCCCATTTTTACTATTCTCTCTTTTGGAACGTATTTTTCCCATATTTTGCCGGCTTCGTCGTCGCTGTCGTGAATAGTAATCCATAATCTCTCTTTTGGAAGCTCAAGCACTTCGGTTACGAATTCCCACGCATAAGCTATGGCTTCTTCTTTAAAATAATCACCGAAGCTGAAATTTCCGAGCATTTCAAAAAGAGTGTGGTGTCTGTTGGTATAACCTACGTTTTCAAGGTCGTTGTGCTTTCCGCCCGCTCTCATACAAAGCTGGGAAGAACATGCTCTAGGCGGTGTAGGAGCCGGTTTTTCACCCGTAAAAATAGGCTTAAAAGGGACCATTCCCGCGTTTGTAAAAAGAAGGGTAGGATCTTCCGGAACCAAAGGAGCCGAAGGATAAACTTTATGCCCCTTGCTTTCAAAAAATTCCAAAAACTTTTTTCTTATATCCATAAAAGGCCTTTTTTGATAAAATTTTAACAAAAAAGGCATTAAATTAATAATGTATGAAAAAGAATTAGCCGTTTTAAAGCAAAAAAACAGATTAAGAGAAAGAAAATTATATGACGAAAACATAATAGACCTTGCCAGCAACGATTATTTAGGGCTTGCCCACAACGGTCAAATCCTGGACAAAGCATACACTCACGCAAAAAAATACCGATCCCATGCGGCAAAAGCTTCAATGCTTGTAAACGGATATCACCCTTCACATCAGCTGCTTGAAGAAAAGCTGAAAAAACTCAATAATTTTGAAGACGCTTTAATACTCGGAAGCGGATTTTTGGCCAATTTGGCACTTTTTGAGCTTGGAAGAAAAGGCGATTTGTTTATAGTGGATGAAGAATACCATGCAAGCGGAATCATAGGAAGCAGGCTGACAGGCGCCGAAGTAAAATTTTTTGCCCACAATGACATTGAAGATTTAGCTGCAAAAGCCGAAAATTATAAAAATTATAAAAGAGTATTTGTAGTCGTGGAAGGCGTATATTCGATGGAGGGAGACAAGGTTTTAAAAGAAATTACCGACTTTGCACAGGAAATAGGCATTCTTATAATAGATGAAGCACACAGTGTGGGAGTGCTGGGCGACAACCTGATGGGAATTACGGACGAATATAATCTTAATCCGGAAAAAACAGTTAAAATGGGGACTTTGGGAAAAGCTTTAGGAAGCTACGGAGCTTACATTCTCGCAAATAAAGAAATAATACAGTTTCTTCTGAACAGGGCAAAAAGCGTTATTTACACTACGGCTCTCAGTCCTATGGATACTTTGACGGCCTACTATTCGCTTGAAGAGATAGAAAAAAACATAAATTTTTATAAAAGAGAAATAAATAAGAGAAAATTAATCTTAAATTCAGATTCTTTAATTAAAATTCTACCTGCCCAAGACAATAAAGCACTCCTTTTAAAGCAAAAGCATTTATTTAACCGCAACATACTGATAGGGGCCATAAGGCCCCCGACCGTAAAAACGCCTATTTTTAGAATTATTGGACGCCTTGACGTCGAAATTGATATAATTCAAAATACAATTGATTTTTTAAAGGAATAATTTGTTCAAAAAAATATTCACATTTTTTCTTATATTGGGATTTATTATAACACTGGGCGTTTTAGGCTATTTTTTATATTTATATAACTCAATCAGATTCGCAAGCGAAAAAATCATATATTACAACCCACCTCTTAGTGCAAGATTTTACGACAGAAACGGAAATCTGCTGGCCGTAAAATACAAAAACCAAAACCGCTTTTACGTAAAATACAAAGACATCCCCGGAAGAGTCATAGAAACGCTTATAGCAACGGAAGACACGTCATTTTTCGAACATGAAGGTATAAATTTCAATGCCATACTCAGAGCTTTAGTTAAAGACATAAAAGCCGGTAAAAAAGTAGAAGGTGCGTCTACAATAACCCAGCAGCTTGTAAGAAACATCTATCTTAACCGTAAAAAAACCATCCAGAGAAAACTCAAAGAAATGATTATTTCTCTTAAAGTGGAACATTTCCTGACAAAAGAACAGATACTTGAAAGATACCTGAACCAGATCTATTTAGGTCACGGCTATTACGGAATCGCCACTGCGGCTTACGGATATTTCCATAAAAGCCTTAAAGACCTCACTCTTAAAGAAATCGCTATGCTTATCGCACTTCCGAAAGGGCCTTCTTTATACGACCCTACAAGAAATTACGAACTGAATATCAAAAGAGCAGACAGAATTATCAAAAGAATGTATATTTTGGGATGGATATCCCCGCAGGAATATAAACAGGCCATTCTCGCAAGACCTAAAGTTTATAAAAAAATGCTTGAAGAAAAAGCCCCTTATGCAGTAGATACAGCTATTATGAGACTGCTTCCGAAATATCCGGACTTGTTTACCAAAGGCTACGATATTTACCTTACAATCGACCTGCCTACGCAAAAACTGGCGCAGGAAACCGTCAAATGGAATAAACAGAGGCTTCTAAACATGAATCCGGACCTTAACGGCACACAGCTTAACGGAGCCATGATAACCGTAAGACCTCAAACTGGCGAAGTGCTTGCCCTGGTCGGAGGAGCGGATTACCAGAAAAGCAAATTCAACCGCGCCGTCCAGTCAAGAAGAAGCGTGGGAAGCTCCATTAAACCTTTTATCTACCAGATCGCTTTAAACATAGGATACAATCCCGCGAGTCTTGTTCCGGATATAAGCAGAACATTCAAAATTCCAAGCGACGTGCCCGATGAGGACAAATACTGGAAACCTAAAAACTATGAAAAAAACACATTAGGACTGATTACCCTCAGAGAAGCTCTTGTCCACTCAAGAAACCTGGCAACGATTAACCTGGTGATGTCTATGGGACTGGACACGGTGCTTAAAGAAATGTATACGTTCGGATTTGACAAACTGCCTGACAATTTAAGTATAGCCCTTGGAAGTGTGGGTGAAAGCATGTGGAAATTCAGCGAACTGTATACGATATTCAGCAACTACGGAACAAAAAGCAAAGTTCACATAATCAAAAAAATAGTTATTCCAAGAGAAAACGTAACAATAACAACGGAACCTAAATACGAATATATAGAACCCGAATGCCAGGCTTATCTTATAACGAATATCCTTGAAGACGTAGTAAAAAAAGGAACGGGTAGAAAAGCAAAAGTAAAAGGTATTCAAATAGCCGGTAAAACCGGTACTACCAATGATTTCAGAGATGCATGGTTCTGCGGCTACACTCCTGATACGGAAACACTGGTCTGGTTTGGAAACGACGACTCGACTACACTTGGCAAAAGTATGTCGGGCGGACGTGTTTCAGCTCCGGCTTTTGCATATTTTTACAGACATCTGCTTGAAATACACCCTGAGCTTATAAGAAAATTCAAAATACCAAAAGGTGTTCATTACTACTTTATAAACGGACACAAAGAGCTGTTTACCAAACAGTCTCCTCCTCCGAAACAGGAAACTTACGTTCCTGTTTTTTAATGATACATTTCATAAAAACTGAAATTCAGTTTTTTAAAAAAAGCATAAAAATCTATTACTTCTTTTTTTGCCTCTTCAAGTTTTATTTCCTGAAATTTAATTTTTTTACCTCTGAACTGGGAAAGTTTAAAACAGTCTATAGGCAATACGTTACCTATTTTAGGATAGCCTCCTATGGTCTGATGTTCTTTAAGAAGCACGATAGGATTGCCCCCGCCCGATATCTGAACCGTTCCGAAGCTTATACCTTCGGATATAATATCGCCTTTTTTAGGCTTTATATCTCCTTTTAAAACAGCTCCCTGTCTGTTAATCCTTAACAGTTCAAAATCTTTTTTCAAAAACTCATCCGTATCAAACAGTTCTTTTTGATGACCGAATATTATTCTTAAATTTAAGAATTCCCCGGATTCCTGCGCAATAGTGGAATATCTGACAGGTACAACATCAGGTGTGTTTGCTTTTAACACATCCCCGTTTTCTATAGGAGAGAGTATTTTTTCTCTTATACTCACACTGGCGCTGGAATATTTTTTCGGAGCGTCAAATCCTCCTTTAATACACAGATATAAAAAATTGCCTTTTTTTAAGGATTTTATTTTAACCTTATCGCCTTTTTTCAGCTTAAAACTGCGGTTTATTTTAAATACTTCTCCATTTATTTCGATTTCACCTTCAGGAGCGCATACAGCCGCGGAAACATCGCTTAAAACCTCAAATTCAAATTTTCCAAAAGCAACTTCTATACAGGCTTTCTCCCTGTCTCCCAATAAAGCGTTTGCCAAAAGATAGGAAAATTCATCCATTACGCCGCTGTGGGTAAGACCTATATCCGTATACCCGGCTCTGCCCATATCCTGAAACGTGCTTAAAAATCCGCTGTTTAATACTTTAATCACCCTCAATTTGACCGCCTCTGTTAATAAACTCTTCTTTTGTTACAGGTTCGAATTTTACCCTGTCTCCGACTTTCAGCAGAGAAAAACCGTCAATATTTTCATCAAAAAGTTTTTCATATGTTCTTGCTATTATATTCCATCCGCTTAAACTTTCCAAAGGATATATACCTGTCTGCACACCTGCAACACCTATTGACCCTTTAGGCACATTAATAAAATTTTTTTTCATTGGGAGATAAATATCCGTGGCTGCCATATATGCAAAACCGGGTAAAAAACCCAAAGCATAAACATGATATATTTTTGAAGAATGGATTTTTATTATATTTTTAACACTTGTTTTATGATAATAAGCGACTCTTTTCAAATCAAAGCCTGTTTCCTCCCCGTAATAAGCGCCTATTGTAATTATTTTACCTTTATTAACGTTGAATTCGCCATTAAAAACCAGCATTTCTTTTATTTTTTCAACAGTGGCTTCAAAAGTCTGATCAATTCCGTATTTTACAAGTATGGTTGTATACGACACTGTAACTTCCAAAAAATACGGTTTTAAAATTTCACTGTTTAATATTACGATTTTATGCAAATCCTGATCAATTGCAATTCCAAATTCTATTAATAAACTATCGATACCGGCCTGTTTAAATTTAATTTCCATTTTTTGTTTTATTATAACATTTTATTTCATGCAAACTGCTTACAACGCCTGCTGAAATAATCAAAACCGCACCTGTAAGCTGATTAATGTAAGGAATCTGCCCCAGAAAAACATATGCAAGAATCATTGCAAACACAATATCAAGATACTGCAAAACGGACGCAATCGACACTTTAATGTAATTAAGCGCGTCATACCATAAAAACAATGCAAGCGCCGTATGCACAACACCGGTAATAAACGCTATCAGTAAAGAAGTTACGCTAAATTCCCAGCGGGACACAAACAAAAAAGGAGCCGTTATAAATACCGAAACAATAATCTGCCAGGCGGTTACTGCAGCAGCCCTGTGATGCATTGTGGCAATTTTTGAAAAAAATCCGAGCGCCCCGTAACTAATTGCCGCAAACAATGCAATTACCGCGCCTTTTGAAAAATTCACCCCTCCGCTGCTTATTATTACCCCTGCAAAAGCCAAAACTGCGGAAAAAATAATAAAACGGTTTAAGCTCTCTTTTAAAAACACGCCGGCAAGAATCAGGGATATTATAGGTCCGGCATAATATATCGTAACGACAGTCGCCACATCGGCATAATTAAACGCCCAGAAAAAAAATATCCAGTTTACACTGAGAGCTATCCCGCTGATTAGAAGAGGCCAAAACGGACGCAGTTTTAAAAATTCTCTTATACCGCTTTTTCTGACGGCAAAATAAAGTATAAACGGAAACGCAAACAAAACCCTGAAAAATACAAACACCCCGCTTGGAAGAGAGGAATAAATACTCATAAGAGGCGTTGATCCCCATATGAAGGTCGCTCCGAGCATTTCCAACAGACCTTTTTTAGTTTTTTCCATTTAAAGCCTTTTTAATATCTGTAAATTCACTGTTTAAAACCAGGGCTTTTGCGGCTTCCACCTCACCTATCAGCGCAAGATATGCGGCGTATACAAGTTCTTTTCTGAAATGTTTCAAAATCACTTTTCTTTCATATTCCCGTATGCTCAATGTGCCTGAAACATCCGTTTTCATATTCTTGTTAAAAATAAAAATTCCGTTTTCGTTTTTTATTACATTACCGGCGTCATATTTATCCTCTTTTGCAATAACCCTTATTATGGCTACGCCTGAACTGACAAGCCCGTTTAAGCGTTTATATTCTTTTTCATCAAAAACATCAATAAAAACGTCTTCTTTAAAATAGCGTTTTTCAGGATAAAAAATGGTTACGATAAGCGTGGATTTAACTGCGGCTTTATAAATATGCGTTTTGTCCGCGCCAAACTCGATTAAATCCCCCTCTTCGGCTTTTTCAGGATTATCTATGCTTCCTGCCATAACGCCGCCTTTTAATACGTATATTTTTTCTTTGCTTCCCGGAAAATGAGGTTTTGCAATATATTCGGCCCCTTCTTTTAAAGTCATTTTATAACTTTCAAATCTGTCGGTTTTTTCTATCAAAACCACACTTACCCCGTCACTTTTAATTTCCCCTTCTCCGACAAGCTCTCCGAAAGCCACCCCCAACACATCCGCAATGGCCCATATGGTATTGATTGTCGGGTTTGTTTTATTCTCTTCTATTTTAAAAAGCGTGGATTTGGCGACTCCGGCTTTTTTGGCCAATTCGCTTAAATTCAGCCCCTTGTTCTCTCTTAGAAACTTAATCTTATCGCCCAACGTCATATTTTGCCTTTTTGTTTCTTTTAAGAAATTATATCATAATACTTGTTTCTTATTTAAAAGTTGCTATAATTTTAAAAAAGGCGGTTTATGAAACTCTCCCTTTCACAAGGCACGGCTACGATTGTAATTACGCTTCTTGGTAGCGGTGTTTTTATAGTTCCGGCCCTGAGTGCGACATACAGCGGATGGGCGGCACTTATACTCTGGTTTATTATGGCTTTGATGATACTGCCGGTGGCGTTTATTTTCGGAAAATTAGGTAATCTGTATCCGAGCGCCGGCGGCAGCGCCACATTTGTGGAAGAGGCTTTCGGCAAAAAGACGGGATTTGCAACAAAACTTTTGTATCTTTCAATAATACCCATAGGCCCTCCTGTCGTAATTATAACTGCTGCGTCATATCTCGCCGGTGCATTCGGAAACGGCTATCTTATAGAATTCATAATTCTTGCAAGCTTAATTATTCTTATTCTAAACCTGTTAAGCCTTAGAGTTTCGTCTAATATCAATATATTGATCACAATTACGATAATTACCATAATTTCTGCATTTTTTTTAGTTTCGCTTTTTCACAGTTACAAAATAACGCCGCATGAAATTCACATCATAAAAACACTTGGGATAATTTTCTGGTGTTTTGTCGGTATTGAAGCCATGAGCCATATTTCGCACGAATTTAAAAACGAAAACGACTTTTTCAAAGCGGTTGTAATAGGGATAATTACTGTGGCGTTTATGTATATGGCGGTAACTTTTTCCCTTCTTGCCTTTAACGCTTACGGGAATGAGAGCAAAAACCTGCGTTCATTGGTTATTGTAGCTTCGCATATTATGCCTTATGCCGATAAAATTATGGCCGTTGTCGCGTTTATCATATGCATAATGGCTCTTAATCTTTACGTCGCTTCCCTTACACGCCTTGCCACCACCCTGAATATCGGGTTTAAAAAGGCTCTTTTTGTTATTATGGGAATTATTCTGGCAATCAGTATTTTAAAATTTATATTCAACTTTAAAGTGGATCTTTTAATAACATATTCAAACGGCGTGTTTGTTTTAATCTACTTTCTGGTATCTTTATCGGCACTTAAACTGCTTAAAACCAAAACAGCCCTTTCGGCTGTTGTTACAATGGGTGTAATTATTGTGATTTTAGGATTTGATATGGTTTATGCCGCAGTTATGTATGCTTTATTTTTATTGTTTTCAAAAGCAAAAGAGGTTTAAAAAACCTCAAATTTTGCAAGAAGAGAAGAGATTCTTTTTTTAACTTCTTCTTTGCCGAGAATACTTAACATAGCAGAGAGGTCTATACCTTTGGTATCCCCCACCATCGCAATACGCAAAGGCGGCATAAGGAATTTTGGTTTTATACCTTTAAGTTCTAAAAATTCATTCATTATATCATGCCAGTCAACCGGTGTTTTAGGGTCTTTATCGTTTAAAAACACTAAAAATTCCCTGAGATTTGCAATAACTTCGTCTTTTAAAAATTTTTTTACCGCTTTTTCGTTGTATTCTTTAGGTTCTGAAAGGATCTTCTTAATTTCTTCGGCCATTTCTTTAAGTGTTTTTACCCTGTCTTTAAGTTCATCAATTAATATTTCTTTTTTATCATGATCTTCGATATCCACACCGAAATCTTCTTTAAGAAGTTTTACGATTCTAACATTTGGAGAATTTTTAATATAGTGCTGGTTCAGCCAGTCGAGTTTTTCTTTGTTGTATCTGCTAGGAGCCTTGTTTATGTCTTTCGGATCAAAAAGTCTAATCATCTCATCTATTGAAAATATTTCCTGATCGCCGTGACTCCATCCAAGTCTTACAAGGAAGTTTAAAAGAGCTTCCGGAAGATAACCTTCTCTTTTATATTCCATAACGTCAACGGCTCCGTCCCTTTTGGACATTTTAGAGCCTTTTTCGTTGTGAATCATAGGCACGTGGTAGAATTTCGGCACGTCCCACCCGAACGCTTTATATACAAGCACCTGTTTAAATGTATTCGTAAAGTGGTCGTCCCCTCTTATTATATCCGTCATTCCCATTTCGTGGTCGTCTATTACCACTACGAAGTTATAAGTAGGTGTTCCGTCGCTTCTTGCGATTACGAAATCGTCAACCTGGCTTGCGTCGATTTGGGCTTTTCCTTTTACTCCGTCTTCAAAGCCGACTGTCCCGCTTAAAGGCGCTTTAAATCTGATAACGTAAGGCTGATCAAGCTCGCCTTCGAAATCTCTGTATTTTCTGATATCAATAGGAGGCTCTTCGCCTTTCATTCTGGCTTCCCTGATAGTTTCAAGCTCTTCTTTTGTAAGGTAGCATTTATAGGCCATGCCTTTTTCTAAAAGCTCGTTTACGTATTCTTTATATTTATCAAATCTTTCGCTTTGGAACACTACTTCATCGTCCCAGTGAAGCCCTGTCCAGTTAAATGCTTCAAGTATCGCGTCTACCGCTTCTTGTTTGTTACGGCTTAAATCCGTATCTTCGATTCTGAGTCTGAATTTTCCCTCGTTTTTTTTCGCCCAAAGCCAGTTAAAAAGTGCGGTTCTGAGTCCTCCTATATGTAAATATCCCGTAGGTGAGGGTGCAAATCTGGTAACTACCATTAATGTCCTTTTTGATGAAATTATATCAAATAAGACTTTTAGAGTTTTATTGATTATGATCAATTAATTTTCATTTAATATAAGCTATAATATAAAAAGTTCGGAAAGGACAGACAATGGGCATACTAAAAAACATACTGGCAAAACTCAGAAAAATTTATACTTATGAAGACAAACTGATCATTGAATTAAAAGACGATCATCAAACACTTTTTTCACTTTTTAACAAAATCGAAAAACACCTTCAAAAACAGAATTTTGAAAAAATCCCGGAAATACTTAAAAAGTTTCATTACGAATACAGACTGCACATAATTTATGAGGATAACTACTTTTACACGTATATGAAAAGCAAATATAAATACAACGAAAAAATCTTAAATTTTATAAATCAGAAACAGGAAGAAATGAAATCGATCTCAAAAGCAATTTCAGGATTTATAAACAGATTTGACAACGTTAAAAAAATTGAATCAGAACAGTTTAAAAACGAACTTGAAAAACTCGGAAAAGCCCTTAAAGCAAGGGTCGAGTTTGAAGAAAAAGAGCTGTATACGCTTTACAGCTAAAATTTTTTCTCTATTATTTTCACACTTATCATAACGATTATTACTTCAAGAACAGCCGTAAAAACAAGCACATTGTACCAGTAATCGCTTATAGTCCCGTTTTGATGCGCAAGGGTTGCGGTTGCAATCAATAACGTTAAAGGCATAGAAAGCGACAACGCAAAAAGAAGCGTTTTTTTAATACCCAGCATCGTATAAAAAACAGCAGAAGCAAAAATTCTCACAAGAATCATAACTCCCACTATCATTAAAGAATCTTTCAGCATCTGCATAGAAATCAAAGAAAGATTTAGCGAGCTTCCGACATGCACGAAAAATATAGTAATCAAAAACCCGAATCCAAAAGGCGCAAGTTTGTGTTCAAGGTCTTTATTGTGCTCAAAAAACGTTGCAATAAACACCCCTACAACAAAAGCGCCGAGTACAACGTCAAGATGTATTTTCATTAAAAAAGCGATCATAATAAAGAAAAAACTGATTGCTATTCTTACATCCTGATGATATTTATCCACCCCCGGCATCAGATAATGTTTAAGTTTCGGAAACCACCAAAAAATTGCTCTGATAAGAAAAAACGCCAAAACAAGAAAAATTAAGAACAAAAACAGTATGCCTATATTGATTAAAAGTTTTTTATCAAAGCCGAACTCAAAATATCCGCTTACGACCGTTAAAATAAGGATAGAAATAAGTTCTCCCAGCACGCCTATTTTAATTGCCAGATCCAGCCACTCTTTTTTACCTATTTCCTGCTGAATTGATATCATAAGACCTATGGAAATCAGTGGCATAATTACCAAAAACACTTTTGAATAGCTGAATAAAAACACAAAAATAAAACTCGACACAACTAAAATAAATAAAAAAAGAACGCCTTTTTTAAAAAGGGATTTCTCCATTTTTAACAGATCTTTTAAATTTACCTCCATTCCGGCTAAAAGCATTAAATACAAAAATCCCACTTCCGCCAGCAAATTGAACATTTCGTTATGATGTATAAGCCCGACTGCGCTGAATACCGCTCCAAGAGTTATTTCAACCATGGAAATAGGAAGTTTTAATATATTGCTTAAAAAAGGTGATATTAACAGTATTACCGATAATGAAATTATTAAAAATTCAGCACTCATTGGCTATTTCAAACCCTTCGTCAATTAAAATTTTAAGATCCCTGTCGGGTCTTTCGCCTTTTGTGGTAAGATAATCGCCTATAACTATGGAGTTAGCACCGGATTTCAGAGCTTCGGTCCATCTCTCACCAAAGACGATCTCTCTTCCCCCTGCCAGCATTATTATAGCTTCTTTAAACTCATTTGCAAATCTCTTTACAAGATTTAACGCAAACTCTCTATCATGTGTAGCTTTTAAAGGAAGCTTTTCGTTTTCAATAAAAAAATTCAGAGGTATTCCTTCCGGGTCTAGCATTTTTAACGATTTTATAAAACTTTCAATATCGCTTTTGCTTTCTCCCATTCCGAATATCCCTCCGCAGCAGAGCTGAAGTCCTGCTGACTTAATGTTCTCACATGTCTCAAACCTCTCATCCCATGTATGGGTTGAACATATTTCGGGATAATATTCCCGGCTTGTCTCAAGATTGTGGTTATATATTTTTACTCCGGATTTTTTAAGCTCTTTAAGAGAGTCTTTATCGGCGGTGCCGTTACACGCGATTATGGAAATATCCACCTCTTTGGAAACAGCTTCAGCCGCGCGGCAGACATATTCAAGCGTTTTTTCATCAAGTCCCCTGCCGCTGGTTACAAGACAAAAACCGGCGGCTCTGTTTTGTTTGGCCAGTTTTGCTTCATTTACAATCTGGGAAATCTCTTTTTGTCTGAAACGGTTTATATCCGCTCCCCATTTCACGCTTTGCGTGCAGAATCTGCAGTCTTCATTGCATGCGCCGCTTCTTATATTGCTGATCGCACACAAAAATATTTTTTTCATATTATACCTTTGGCAGAGTAAACTCTTTTACTTTAGTTTTCCATTCATCCGTTTTTATTTTCCTGTAAAACAGCGTAACAATATACTTCTCATCCGTAATATCAAGTGTCATACAGGTGCTGAACCCGTGATCCCTGGCACAAACCTCTCCCGGATTTAATATCAGGTTTTTACCGTTGAATGTTATATCCACGTCATGAGTATGCCCGTATACGATAATATCAGTATCCAAAGGAAACATATATTTGGGATAGTGCATAAGTTTCCATGTTTTACCCGCCAGTTTAAAATAATGAGGCTCTGTTGTAAGATTGTATTTGTCTACCACTTTATACAGATGAAAATCGTTGTTTCCAAGCACCGCCGCATATCTCACAGGAGCTTTTTCCAGATATTCAAGCACTTCTTCCTGAACAATGTCTCCGGCGTGAAGTATAAACTCCGCCCCTTCATTTATCAATAAATCTATAGCTTTTTTTGCCCTTCCGGTCTTTCTGTGAGTATCGGACATTATTCCTATTTTCAAATCCTATCCTTAAATAAAAAATTTTCTTTGCTTAATCTGCAGCGTCTTCTCTATGTTTACATTTAATACATTCGTAAATCTCTTTTTTTCTGTATGTTCTTTTTGCCATCAGATATCCGCATTCCGGACACTGTTTGTTAACCGGTCTGTATTTTGAAATAAACGTACATTTAGGATAATTTGCACATCCGTAAAATTCCCCTCTTCTTGACTTTCTTTTTACGATATCGCCTCCGCATTCCGGACACTTTACATCGTCTAAAATTTCAGGTTCGTTTAGAGGTTTTGTGTTTTTACACTCAGGATAATTGCTGCACGCCAGGAATTCTCCGCTTTTACCTCTTTTCACAACCATATCGGCACCGCATTTGTCACATTTAACATCGGCTTTTTTCTCTTCTTTTTCTTCGAGAGGCCTTGTATATTTACATTTAGGATAACTGCTGCATGCAATAAACTCGCCGAATCTTCCTTTTCTTATTACAAGAGGAGAGCCGCAAAGAGGACACGTTTCGTCAATCGGTTTTGCAATTTTCTGAGAAGGGATCTCTTTGTATCCTTTGTTTACAAGCTCCATAAACGGATTATAAAATTCTTTTAACACCTCCTGCCAGTCTTTTTTCGCTTCGGCTACGCTGTCAAGCATCTCTTCCATATTTGCCGTAAAGTTGGCGTCCACAATATCCGGAAAATGTTTTTCAAGCGTTTCAATTACACTGAAAGCTATTTCCGTAGGATGGAGTTTTTTCTCTTTTACCTCAACATAGTTTCTGTTTTGCAAAAGCGTAATCGTAGGAGCGTATGTCGAAGGTCTTCCGATTCCGAGTGATTCCAGTTTTTTAATAAGGCTGGCTTCGGTATATCTTTCAGGCGGTTTGGTGAAATGCTGGGTTGCTTTAACCTCTTCGGGTTTTAATTTCTCGCCTTTTTCAAATTCAGGAAGCAGTGTATTTGCGCTAGGTTTTCCGTATACTTTATAAAATCCGTCAAATATCAGTTTTCTTCCGCTTATTTTAAATTCGCCCTTATCGTTTGATATGTAAATATTCTGAGTTTCAAATTTGGCGTCTTTCATCTGGGTTGCCAAAAATCTGTTAAAAATCAGAGTGTAAAGTTTAAGCTCGTCAGGCTTTAAATAGTTTTTAAGATCATCCGGCGTCAGCCTTACATCAACAGGTCTTATAGCTTCATGCGCTTCCTGTGCGGTCTGGTTTTTCGTATGGTATGTTTTAGGCTGGGCATACTCTTCGCCTATATTTTGTTTAATAAATTCCAATGCCGCTTTTTGAGCTTCTTTGGCAATGTTAAGACTGTCCGTTCTCATATATGTAATAATACCCGTTTCACCCACAGGCGTTTTAACACCTTCATAAAGTTTCTGCGCAATCTGCATTGTTTTTCTCGGACTGAACCCGAGCTCGCTGCTGGCTACCTGCTGAAGTGTCGAAGTCATAAACGGCGCCGGGGATTTTACGGTAGTTGTTTTGGTTTCTATTTCTCTTACGGTATATTCGAGAGGTTTTAACTCGTCTACTATTTTATGAGCTTCGTCTTTGGTTTTAATATCGAATTTATCAAGTTTTTTACCGTTATATTTAATTAAAGAACCCTCTATTTTTTTAAAAATCCCTTCAATACTCCAATATTCCTGAGGTTTAAAGGCCTTAATTTCCCTTTCACGGTCCACTACGAGTTTAAGGGCTGCACTTTGAACCCTACCTGCACTAAGACCCTTTTGAATTTTTTTATTGAGAAGAGGGGAAAGTTTATATCCCACTATTCTGTCAAGAAGTCTTCTGGCCTGCTGGGCGTTTACCCTGTTCAAATCAATGGTTCTCGGGTTTTCAAGGGCTTTTTTTATAGCTGTTTTGGTAATTTCATGAAACACTATTCTTGGAAGTTCTTCCGGCTTTTTACCTATTACGTGGGCAATATGATAGCCGATAGCCTCTCCTTCCCTGTCCTCATCCGTCGCTATATAAACCGTGTCGGCTTTTTTTGCTTTTTCTTTCAGTTCTTTGGCAATCGCCTGATGGTCTTTTGTCACTCTGTACTGAGGTATAAAAGAATCGTCTTCAATCTTAATCCCGAAAGAAGTTTTAGGCAAATCTCTTATGTGCCCTTTGCTCGCCACTACTTCATAATCTTTACCCAAAAAATTTTTAATCGTTTTTGCTTTTGCCGGTGATTCGACAATTATAAGTTTTTTTGCCAAAACATATGCCTTTTTTTTGGCGGTATTATACCAAAGATGAAATTATGCATTATTAAACGAATTTACACACCCGTAACAAACTGCATATACATTAATATGTTTTTTCACTTTTATGTCACTTTTATTTGATAATATGTATATAAGCAGTATCTCTTTTCAAAGAAGGCCTTTTTTGAACGAAATTATAAAAAATAAAAAAATATTGCTTTTTATTATTACATTACAAGAAGCATTTACGGCAATTGTTCCTTTTTTTCTGTTAACGTCGGTTATTACCCTGCTGTTTTCTTTCTTGCTTTATTTTAATACGGATCTTTTTTTTATTTCCCAAAAAAACATTCTGTATCTTTCAAAAATACTTCAGTCGTTTTCATCTATCGTATCTGTAATAGCAATATCCTATTTTTTTGCACAGAGGTTAAAAGTTTCACAGATAATCGCCGTTATTTTATCCGTCAGCGTATTTGTCACACTCGTACTTATAGAAAATTCGTCAATATATATTTTCAATATCCAGGGTGATACCTCCACAATTAAACTTATAGACGACATATCTATCCCCATTGTTCTTCCTTACGGCTTTACCCCGGCCACGCTGATATCCCCGGTGCTCTCAACCTACCTTTTGAAACTGTTTTATCCGAAACTAACCTTAAATATCAATATAGAAGACGGGAATTATCACATTTATAAACTTTTTAATTATCTATTTGTATTTTTTGCCGCCTATATTGCAGCCGTTAATTTATATATATTCTTTGCAGTGATAGTCAGTTACTTCTTACATAACTTCAATCCTTTGAAATTAAACATTCCTGATATATTAACCCTGATAATTAGAGACTTTCTGGTACAGATACTGTGGTTTGTCGGAATACACGGCAGCCACACCGTAAACGGTCTTTTCGGAAAGGCCATACTTTTTAAAGAAGCTTTCCCGAACCTTACGTTTGGAGAATTCAACAGAATGTTCGTTCTTATAGGAGGAGCCGGTGTAGGACTCGGTATGCTGATCTCTTTTTGGATCTATTTTAAAGAAAAAGCTTTAATGTACATAACAAAAATTTCGACTCCTTTTGTGTTTTTTAACATTAACACCCTGCTGATATATTCCGTAATCGTTTTAAACAGATTCTTTTTAATACCTTTTGTATTCCTTCCGATTTTAAATATCGTAATAGCCTATTCTTTTTTACATTTCGTACATATAAATTTTACCGATTATTATGTTGCGTGGACGACACCCGTATTTATAGATACGTATTTAAAAACCGGAGGCAATTTATGGGTCACGGCTCTGCAGCTGTTTTTGCTCGTTATAGATACTTCCGTTTATATTTATTTCACCAAAAAATTCGTAAACTCCAAATCATATTCGTCCCATAAAGAAATCCTTCAGCACAACCTCGATATTTCGGAAGAAATAAAATCAAAAGAAGGTGTATACGCTTTTAAAGCCCAAAAACAGCTAATAGCCGCACAGGCAAAACTGGATGAGACAATCAGTTCACTCAATAAACATAATTTAAAAATATATTATCAGCCAAAAATAGACATTAAACACAACAAATGCAATAAATTCGAAGCGTTAATAAGATATAACGACAACGGCAAAATAACCGGCCCCTCATTTCTGCCTATAATCGAAGAAGCGGGACTGGCTCCTATTATAGACATATGGGTGTGCAAAGAAGTAAAAAAAGATATTGAAAAATGGCAAAATGAAAGTTTTTACCCCGAAATAAGCGTTAACCTTCATCCGGACACCCTCAGCAGCAAAGATGCTGTTGAAAAAATAATTCAGATTTTTAAAGATAAAAAAGTGGTGTTTGAAATAATTGAAAGAAGCTTTCTTTACGGTAAAAATGCCGAACAAAACATTAAAAACCTTCAAAAACACGGCTTCAAAATTGCCATAGACGATTACGGCATAGGATATTCGAGCCTGGAGGTAATTACAAAATTAAATATTTATGAGTTAAAAATCGACAAATCCCTGATTGATATAATAGACACGCACAAAGGCTACGTTGTTTGTAAACATATAGTAAGTCTGTGTCACGATCTGGAATGCACGGTAGTCGCAGAAGGAGTTGAAACCAAACAGCAGTTTAACAGCGTAAAATTTATAGATGTCGATCTGGTACAGGGATATTACTTTTCTCCTGCAATACCTTTTAACAAGGTCAAACGGTATGCAGAGTCGTTCAGTGTTTAAATTTAGACACAAAACATCTGATATAATTCCAAAAATTTAAAAAAGGCGGGACTTGAAATTTTTTTTGAATAAAAAAATCATTGCATTTATTATAACTCTTCAAGAGGCTTTTATAGCTGTAATACCTTTTATTATTTTTAGCGCTTTTCTTGCTCTTTTTAATATTTTCGTATCATACTTTCACATAAACATTATACCTACGGATATAGTTTTCCGTTTTGAAAGATCCGTTCTTTCATTCACTTCTCTCGTAGCTATAGTGTCAATTGCATTTTTTGTGGCGAAAAGGATAAAAGTTTCCGAAATAATAGCCATTATTCTTTCAATGGTTACATTTCTGTCCATTCTGATATATGAGCACCCTCACTCAAAACTGGTTTTGCCGTACGGTTTTACGGCTGCTACGATTTTTGCACCGATTGTAAGTACATACTTTTTAAAAATACTTTACCCAAAATTTTCACTGCATATAAACGTAACAGACGGAAACTATCATATATACAGATTTTTTAATTATATCTTCGTATTTTTTGCTGCATACATTGCGGCTATGGCGGCATATATAGCCATAGACGCGGTTATGGACATAATTATCGATAAATACAATCCTTTAAAACTCAATCTTCCGGATATTGTAATTCTCGCAATAAGAGATTTTTTCGTACAGCTTTTCTGGTTTTTCGGAATACACGGGGAACATATGGTAAATGCACTTTTCGGAAAAGAAATACTTTTTAAACATATGTTTCCAAATCTTACCTACGGAGAATTTCACAGGATTTTTATCAATATCGGAGGAGCCGGAATAGGCGCCAGTCTTCTTATTGCTATTTTAATTAACGCTAAAAACTCTACCGTTAAAACGGTAGCCAAAATAGCGTCCCCTTTCGTGATATTTAATATAAACGATATTCTGATTTTCTTAATCGTTGTATTTAACAGATTTCTGTTTCTGCCGTTTGTGCTGCTGCCTCTTTTTAATCTTGCAGCCGCATATATATTTGTACATACGGTGCCTGTACATTTTACCTCTTACCACGTAGTCTGGTCCACTCCTATTTTATTTGACGGTTTTCTTAAAAGCAATTCATTTTCCATACCTTTATTTCAAATATTCTTACTGGCTGTAGATACGGCCGTATATTCGTATTTCATTAAAAAATATTTCAAAATACAGTCACTCGAAAACAAAAAACACATACTTCAGACAAACCTGGAAATTGAAGAAGAAATCAGAGCTAAAAAAGACATTAAAGCTTTTTTGGCAAATCAGGAAGTAATAGAGGCGAATACAAAATTAAACGAACTTATAAACAATTTAAACCAGGACAATTTATTAATCTATTACCAGCCGAAAATAGACATTAAAAACAATAAAGCGTTAAAATACGAAGCGCTTATAAGATACAACGACAACGGTCAGATAAAAGGCCCTTTCTTTTTGGATATCATAGAAAAATCTGGACTGGCTCCCATTATAGACGTCTGGGTGTGCAAAGAAGTAAAAAAAGACCTGCAGAAATGGAAGAATGAAAATTTTTACCCTCAAATAAGCGTTAATCTCCATCCAGATACGTTAAAAAGCAGCGATGCTATGGAAAAAATCATATCAATATTCGAAAATGAAAATATAATGTTTGAAATTATTGAAAGAAGTTTTATAAATAAAGATGCGCAAAAAAACATTCAAAAACTCAAAAGCAAAAATTTCCCTATCTCAGTAGACGACTTTGGAGTAGGCTATTCATCTCTCGAAACGCTTATTAAATATACAATAGAAGAGCTGAAACTGGACAAATCCCTCATTGACGAAATAGAAGACAAAAAAGGCTATTTGGTCTGTAAAAACACAATAAACCTCTGTAAAGATTTAAATATAAAAGTAGTGGCGGAAGGGGTGGAAAAAAAATCACAGTTAAATTTATTACAAGAAATGGGAATAGACTATATACAGGGATATATATTCTCTCCTGCCATACCGTTTAGAAAAGTAAAAGAATTCAGCGAGAACTTTAACTTAAACGGTTTTTAAAATCCTCATAATGAAATTCTCTTGCTTTATAAACTGATCCGTCTTTTCTTTTTATAATTATATCAGGAAGTTTTATACCGTTAAACGCCGTATTTTTAACCATTGTATAAATTGCCATATCTTCAAATATAATTTTATCTCCTATCTGTAAAGGCTCATCGAAACTGTAATCCCCTATGACGTCCCCGGCAAGACATGTAACTCCCCCGAGTCTGTAAGTGTATTTTTTCTCATTAGGCTCTCCCGCTCCCCTTACTACAGGTCTGTAAGGCATGGCTAATACATCTGGCATATGAGCCTCGGCAGATGTATCGAGTATGGCTATTTTCATCCCGTTGTCAATAATATCGAGCACCTCCGCCATCAGATATCCGGCGTTAAGCCCCACCGCTTCGCCAGGTTCTAAATAAACGTCTTTTATATTCGGATATCTGTTTCTGAATTCTTTTATCATTTCTATCAGATGATCGACATCGTATCCTTCTCTCGTAATATGATGCCCTCCGCCGAAATTCACCCACTGCATGTCTTTAAGATACTCTCCGTAAAGCTTTTCAAACCCTTCCAGAGTTTTTTCCAGCGCCGTGTCCAACTGTTCGCAAAGCGCATGAAAATGCAGCCCGCTTACGTTTTTAAGTTTATCTGCTTTGAAATTGGCTTTTGGAACACCAAGACGGCTAAACGGAGCGCAGGGATCGTATAACGGTACCGGAGAACTTGACACTCCGGGATTTACCCTAAGTCCTATTAAAGATTTTTCTTTTACCCTGTCTTCAAATCTTTCAAGCTGATTAAAACTGTTAAATACCACAGTATGTGAAATATCAGCCACTTCGTCAATTTCGCTTTCTTTAAATGCCGGACAGTATGTATGCACTTCCCATGGTTTCATATTGGCAAGTTTCGCTTCCCATAAACCGCTTGCGGTAGCTCCACTGAGATATTTTTCAAGCAAATCAAAAGTGGACCAAGTAGCGTAACCTTTTAAAGCCACAAGAATTTTGGCATTGGCTTCTTTTTGCACCCTGTCAAGAATTTTAAGGTTTTTTTCAAGCAGGTTTTCTTCTATAACATATGCGGGTGTTTTAATTTCCATTAACAGCCTTTTTTATGAAATTATACTAAATACATCATCAAACTGATTAACTTTATTATCTATTTTGAATTTATAAGCGTCTGACACTAAAATAATTCTTAATTCTCCATTCTCTCTTCACCTCAAAAAGTCTTACGACTTTCAGGGACCCCGATTTTTTAATTCTCAATTCTTACCCTTCAGCCTTCACAAGTTAACTGCTTCACAACTTAACTACTTCACCACCTATCCACTCCACAATTTTATCAGTGTCTGTCACCAATCAGTAATAAAATAAAAAAGAATAAAAGACCCGATTATAAAGTCAGGTCTAAAATTCTTTCAGCTTTTTCAATATCTTCTACACTAGGTTTTTTATGAGCTCCAAGCTGTTTAAGAACTCTTGCCACAATTAACATTAAAGCTCCGATATATTCCGGAAGCACTTCTTCAAGCTCTTTTGAAATCGGATATTTTAGAGGCGGAATCTGCTCTAAATATAATAACACGTCTTTCAAATCAACTTCTTCTTCAAGTTTTTTAAATTCTCTGATGCTTTCTTCAAAACCTTTTGTTAAAGGCATGTCAGCCGGCATAATAATATCTCTGCCGTTAAATCCTGTTTTTTCCACTGCAACTAACAGCAAATCATGAAATTTTTTTTCAACAATATCGATAATTCTGTCTGCTTTAGATTTATCCAGTTCTAAACTTGCCGCTTTTTTAAATACAGCTTCTATTTTTTTGAATCCTACTACTCTTGACATTTTCTCTCCTTAAGTTTTTTATAATTATAAAACTTTATCATCTAAATGTCAAGTAGTATTAGTGAAATAGGCTCAATTAAAATGTAAAGCCCACTCCCACATATAAACTGCTGTCATAAGTGTGATTAAATTTTATATCCCTGTAACCTGCAAAAACCTCTCCGTTTTCAATAAACTGTGTTCCCGTTTCCACTTTAAATTTCATAAATTTATCAGCTTCGTCAAAACTTAAAATATTCGGAGCATATTCAAACTCTCCTCTTACAAACACCGGAAGAGAAAACTGCTGAATATATCCTGACGCACCTAAACCTATAGGAAGAGCAGAGTTGTGATCAGTATGAACAAAATCCATAAACAGTGAAAACTTAACAGGCAGATCAAGTCCTATCGCCTGACCTTCGCTTTTAACTCCCGCATAAAAGAAATTTGATTTATCAGAATGAATCAGATATCCGCCTCTTACATAAAAAGGCTGTTGATAAGTAACTTTTGCCTGACCTTCTACCATTACATTGTCACTACTAACCTGCAGATTAATAAAATTACCCGCAAAAAGGCTTGCCGCCGCCAATGCGCTTAATACCAATTTTTTCATTTCACATCCTTTTGTATTTTTTTAAAATTATATCTAATAGAGAATCACTTTTACTTTTTCCCCGGCTTTTAACGTATACAGTCCTTCTTGAAGCATCATAAGAGCTTCATTGCCTATCAGGTTCGTAAGAATTCCGCTGCTTCCCTGTTTTTTGCCTCTTACATCTACAACGTATTCACCGTTTTCAAAAGAAATATTAACCGCTACAAACTGGGTTTTTTTAAATTTTTTCACAAACTCGTCTCTCAGTTTTGCCTCTACTGTTTTCAACGAGGTTTTATTTTCAAAACTGTCGGCTATAGGAACTACGTATAATAAAAACGTTACGAAACTACTGTACGGAAATCCCGGAAGAGAAACAATATATTTGTCTCCTGCACGCGCAATCATAATCCACTGTCCAGGTTTGATGTTTACTCCGTGAAAGAGAACTTCAAATTCACCTGTGATTTCCTTTACAAAATCAAAATCCCCGACGCTTACGCCTCCCGTTGTCACAACAATATCGCTGTTTTTAAGAGCCGATGTTATTTTTCTTTTTATATCTTCTTTGTTGTCTCCCGCTATTCCCAGATTATGGGTTTCATATCCCAGGCTTTTACCTAGTGCGGCAAGTGTATAATTATTTGAACTTCTTATCTGCCCCATTTTGTACTCTTCATCAAGGTCAACCACTTCTTCCCCAGTCGCTATAACAGATACAACGGGCTTTTTGACAACGCTTACGACAGGTATGCCTAGAGAAGCAAGAACGCCGATTTCTCCGGCTTTGATTAAAGTGCCTTTTTTAAGAAGGACTTCTCCCTTTTTAAAATCTTCCCCTACAGGTCTTACGGAATAACCCTTTTGGACTTTTTCTTTTATTATTAGTCTGTCTCCCATGACTTCTACATTTTCTATAGGCACAAGCGTATCGCTGTTTTCAGGCATAAAACTGCCGGTATACGTCTTAACCGCTTCACCTTTTTTAATTTTTGTATATTCAAAAGTTCCGGCCGGATTTCTTCCTATTATTTTTATTTCTTCGTCAATATCATCATGTCTAACCGCAAATCCGTCCATTGAAGCGGTCGGCATATACGGATTATCGTATTTTGCTTTAATATCATCCGCCAACACCCTGTTTAAGGCATTTTCCAAAAAAACTCTCTCGCTTTCTTTTGTATCCGGAAGGTTTTCTTTTAAAATTTTTATTGAATCATCAAAACTTATATGTGCCATTACTTCTCCTTATGTTTTTATTCGCTTAACAAACCGGCTCCGGGAAGGTCTTTCGCCCTGTCTTCGGCAAAAATTCTTTTTCCGTCTATCAAATCGTATTTCCAAATCGGCGCGTTTGCTTTAAAATCTTCTACAAACTCTTCAAGATACTTAAAACCTTCCGTCCTGTGTCTTGTAAAAATAGCGCATAAAAAACTTGTCTCGCCTACCATAACATCGCCGAAACTGTGCGCCATGGTTATTTTACAGTCTTCAAGATTTTGCCATTTTTTAAACCAGTCGTTAAGCATCGGAAGATAAAGATCAAAACTGAGCCCTTCAATTCCGTTATCGGGTCTTACTATTCCGATAAACGGTATCATAGCTCCGTATCCTTCAAGTTTAAATTCTTCATACCATCTTTCCAGTGTCGGAATTACGGGAACTCCTCCTTTAAAAACTTCTAACATCGGCTCTCCTTATTAATTTTCACTGTTTATTTTTCATTAAAGTTTATCCTCCGCATACAGGCGGAAGTATCGCTACTCTGTCTCCATCGTTTAAAACAGCGTCGATTTCTTTTACTATTTTATCATTAATTGCGACAGCGCTGTTTTCCAGCCATTTGGAAAGCTCCTCGTCTTTATTTAAAACTTCTTTTAATTCTTTCAGATTTTTCACGTCCAGTTCAATGCTTTCTTTTCCAATAGGGCCCAAAAATTCTACTTTTACCATCAAAAACTCCTTCTTTGCTATATCAACAGCATATTATATGATAAAATATTACCCAAAAAAGGTTAATATGCTAATAGGTCATATCGATTATTTAAACCTTTTGCCATTTTATCAATTTTTAAAACAAAAAGGGATAAAAACAAAAAAAGCATATCCTTCAATAGTAAACGGCTGGTTTGAAAAAGGTATAATCGACGCAGCCTTTATCTCTTCTATAAAAGCACAAAACAAAAAATGCTTAAATGCAGGCATTGCTGCAAAAAAAAGAGTTAAAACCGTTTTAGTCTGCCCGGGGGAAGGATCCGATATAGAATCAGCCACTTCAAACGTTCTGGCAAAAGTTCTTCATGCAAACGGAAAAGTGGTCATCGGAGACAAAGCGTTTAAAGAAAAAAACTGCACGGACCTGGCAAAAGTCTGGTATGAAAAATATAAACTGCCTTTTGTATTTGCCTTGTTTTGCACAAACCGCAGCCATGATAAATACAAAAAACTTATAAACGAATTTTTAAGAAAAAAACAGAAAATACCTTATCTTACACTTAAAAAATATGCTGACAAAACCGGAATTTCGGCAAAAGAGGCAAAAGATTATCTTGACAACATCATTTACTACAAAATAGGCTGGCAGGAAAAAAGGGCGCTTAAAAAATTCTGGGAACTTTCAAAAAAAATAAAATGAAAAAAGAAAATTTATTTGAAATAAACAAACTGCCTGAAATCGACAGTGAACTGTTTTATACTCTTTTAAAACACAAAAATATAGAAATAAAAAAAATTGTTTCAAATACCCTGAAAACTCCTCAGACTTTTATACAAAAAGAAGACGAATTCGTAGTGCTTTTAAAAGGCTGTGCAAAAATAGAAATAAACGGTGATGTAAAAAAACTAAAATCGGGAGACTGGCTGTTTATACCCGCAAATACGCCTCATACACTGCTCAAAACAAAAAAAACGGCCGTTTGGCTTGCCGTTCATATTTACTGATATATTTTTTTTATATATTCCATTTTTCTGGTCATATTAAGCATAAGCATATCGGCTATTACACACGCCGCCATTGATTCGGCAACAACACTTCCCCTGATTGCAACAATCGGATCATGCCTTCCTTTCAAATCAACCTCAACCTCATTTCCGTATATATCAACTGTTTTTTGGGTTTTGAAAATAGAAGGTGTTGGTTTGAAATAAATTTCCGCTTCAACGCTTTCTCCGTTGCTTATACCGCCTAAAACCCCTCCTGCGTTATTACTCAAAAACCCTTCTTTTGAGATTTCGTCGTTGTTTTCCAGACCTGTGAGTTTATGTGCCTCGCTGTTGCCTATATAGATGCCTTTTACGGCATTTATACTTACCATTGCGCTTGCCAGAATATTATCCAGTTTGTAATATACCGGCTCTCCAAGCCCCGCAGGCAGACCTTCTATCTTTAACTTAACAACCCCTCCTAAAGAATTATGCTCGTTTCTTTTTTCATCTATAAGCTCTATCCATTTCTCTTCAGTTTTTTCATCAAGGGCAAAAAGCGGAGAGGTTTTAGCGTATTCATAATTTTCTTTTTCGGCTCTTACTCCGCCTATTTCGATAACTCCGGCTTTTACTTCTATATTAAGCTCTTTAAGAATCATTTTGGCAACAGCTCCGGCTGCAACCCTTGCGGCCGTTTCACGGGCTGAGCTTCTTCCGCCGCCTCTGTAGTCTCTGATTCCGTATTTATGCCAGTAAGTAAAATCCGCATGTCCCGGACGGAACAGGTCTTTTATGTTTGAATAGTCTTTGCTTTTTTGATCTTTATTAAAAATAGCGATTGCAATAGGAGTACCGGTCGTTTTGCCTTCAAACACCCCGCTTAACACCTCTGCGGTGTCACTTTCTTTTCTTTGTGTGGCAAATCTGTTTTTGCCGGGTTTTCTTCTGTCAAGCTCGTTTTGCAAAAATTCTCCGTCAAAATCAAGCCCGGCAGGAACCCCGTCAACTATAACACCTATGGCTTTACCGTGAGATTCGCCGAATGTCGTAAATCTGAATATCTCTCCGAAACTGTTAAACATTATTTTCCTTTTTGTCCGTATCTATCCCCATCTTTTCTTTCCTACACCTCTTCACCACTTATCTACTTCACAACTTAACCACTTATAAATTAAGCTCTTTTTTCAGCATATCGATAGTAAGCCTTGCACCTTCCTGCTGTGCGGTTTTTTTACTTTTACCTTTTGCTCTGGCATACTCTTTGTCTTGAATAAACACTCCGATTTCAAACTCTTTTTTGTGATCAGGTCCGCTCGCACTTATAAGCCTGTACTCGGGAACAACCCCGAAATGTGCCTGTGTAATCTCCTGAAGAGTGGTTTTATAATCTTTAAGAAGCTCTTCAGGCGTAATAATAGGAAATTCTTCTTTTAACAGTTTAAGAGCCACGTCTTTTGCTTTTTCAAACCCGGACTCAAGATAAATAGCACCTATTACCGCTTCAAAAGCGCTTGAAAGAATAGACGGCTTTTCCCTTCCGTTATTATTCTCTTCGGCAGGAGAGAGATATAAAAATTTTCCTAAATTAAGTCTTTTTGCAAGCCTAGTAAAAGAATCCTCATTTACAAGAGCGGCTCTTAATTTCGAAAGTGTCCCTTCTTCTGCTTTTGGAAAAAGATGAAAAAGATATTCCCCTACAATCAGATCCATAACCGCATCGCCTAAAAATTCAAGCCTTTCGTTGTTTACCTCTTTTTTATAACTTCTGTGTGTCAGAGCCTCGGTTATCAATTTCTCATTCTTAAACTGATACCCCAAGCTCTTTTCTAATTCCTTAATCTGCATTCATTATCCTTTGTGTTGTTTTAGGTATTAAATCCATACATTTAGGATTAAATTCTATTAAAGAGTTTAAATCCATAAACTGAGGCTTACTGGCCATGTAAAAAAACAGAAAATGCGTAAGAGCGCTGATCGGATTTTCACATTTAATACATTCGCTGTTTTTGATTATTTCGCATTTTTCCTCTTCAAGTTCCCAGATTTTCGCTATTTCAGCCGCAATACCAAAAAGCGTTACTCCAGTCATTCTTTTAAGAAGAGTTCCGATTTCCAGAGGGGAAGATTCCAATATTAAATCAAGTTTATCTTTTTTGTCTCCGAGCAGCATATCGCATACGCACACCGCCACAGGTATAATTGCTCCTATTTCCGGATATTTTTTATATGTCTCTTTTCCAAATTCCAAAATCATATATTCTTCATACGAAGCAAGAAACTGAGCCTGAAAATCTTTAAAATTAATATTGAATATTTTCCATTCCTTTGGCTCTAAAAGTGAAACAATATAACTGTATACTAGGCTTTTGGCCATTTCAATACCTATCATTGTAAACAGCTGCACAGTATCTTCAACTTTGTTAGGCAGAGAAAAATATGCGGAATTAACAACATGTTCAATCTGCTTTTTTAATACAAGATCGTTTTCGGCTTCCTGTGCCGCTTTTTTCAAATCGCCTTCTTTTAAATATTTTAACGCTTTCATTGCATTTTCTGGAATAGGCGGCACCTGTGAAAGGTATTTTTTAATATCTTCCTGGGAAATAAGCATTATTTTTTCCTTTTTTCAGCTTCCTCTTTTGCAATTTTATCACAAATTTCATTTTCCTTGTGTCCGGAATGCCCTTTCACCCAGTTCACATTAATTTTATGCTTTTTGCTTACATTTATAAACTCTTTCCACAAATCCGGGTTTTTTACGTTTTTAAAATCTTTTTTTATCCATCCCTCAAGCCATTCGCTAAGCCCTTTAAGCACATAAGTGGAATCGGAATAAAGATTAATTTCACAGGGCTCTTTTAATGCCTTGAGAGCTTCAATTACAGCTGTCAGTTCCATTCTGTTGTTTGTAGTATGATCTTCTCCGCCTTTTAAAATTTTTTCATGTCCTTTATATCTCAAAATAGCACACCATCCGCCGGGTCCGGGATTCCCCAGGGAGCTTCCGTCCGTAAAAATTTCTATACTTTTCATTGTCGCCTTTTTAATATTTTTTATTAATTGAGTATTTAAGTAAAAAGATAAAATTTGTCTTTTTTATTTTTTTCTGTTATAATACTTAAAAATTTTAACAAAAGGAGGCAAAAATGCCAAAAATTAACAGATATCAAGACATTTCTCAAATAGACAGAGAAGCAAAAAAAGACTACATCGACAGACATTCACCATTCGTACACTGTGAAGACACAGCTAAAAAAGGTGAAAAATTTAAAGTTAAAGTTAAAGTCGGAAACGAATACTCTCATCCGGACGATTTTGATCATTACATCGCATATGTTCAATTATGGAACGGTGAAACACTGTTGGGACAGGCGACATTTACACCTGGAACACTTGGTAATCAAAAAGACCACGTTGAAGTTGACTTCTACATTGTTCCTACTTCAAACAAACTAAAACTTACTGCTATGGCTTACTGTACTAAACACGGTTTATGGGAAAGCGAAGTTAAAGAAGTTACCATATCAGAATAAAAGATACTTTTCTCCGAAATGCCCTTTTTTAGGGCAGTCTGACAAAAATTTTACATTAATTAAACTAAATGAATATTCATATGTATAAAAAGACTATTTTTCTATTAAATATAAATTAAAATTTATTGACACCCCCTTTTTTTTGATATATAATTTCCGTAGCCTCGAAGGAGGGCTTATGATTAAACGCATTCTGTTTTTTTACATTGACGGTTTTAAAAACATGTCAAGCATCGGTCAAAGACTTTGGCTGATAATCATTATTAAGTTGGTTGTGATTTTTGTAGTGCTTAAAGTTTTTTTCTTTCCTACTTTAAACTCTAAAGTAAAAGGGAAAGAAGCTCAAAAAGCGCTTTACATCAATCAATTGACTAAAATCACAGCCGACAAACAAAAAAAGGAGGAATAGCATGGTAGATTACAGCATGCTTGAATGGGCGAGAGCCCAGTTTGCTATGACGGCACTTTTCCACTTTTTCTTCGTACCGTTTACTCTCGGTATGTCGTTTATAGTAGCGTTTTTTGAAACGATTTACGTAAAAACTGGAAAAGCTGAATGGAAAGAAATTACGCAATTTTGGCAGTTAATCTTCGGTATTAACTTTGCAATCGGTTTATCTACAGGTATTATTCACGAATTTGAGTTTGGAACAAACTGGTCTACATACTCATGGGTTGTTGGTGACTTATTCGGAGCACCATTAGCGGTTGAAGGCATTGTTGCGTTCTTCTTAGAAGCGACATTTGCGGCTATCGCATTCTTCGGATGGAAAAGAGTTAGCAAAGGAGTTCACTTAACTGCATCTTGGCTGCTTGCAATAGGTTCAAATCTTTCTGCATTATGGATTCTTATTGCAAACGGATTTATGCAGCATCCAAGCAGCGAATTCTACAGATACAATATAGACAACGCTAGACTTGAAATGACAAACTTTTTTGCAATGATTACTCAGCCTGTTGCACAGGTTAAGTTCTTACACGTTGTGAGCAGCGCATATACATTGGCAGCTGTATTCGTTCTTGGTATTTCATCTTTATATCTGCTTAGAGGCAAACATAAAGAATTTGCAAAAAAATCTGCAACAGTTGCAGCAGCATTCGGTTTAATCGCATCAATCTTTACAGCGGTAATCGGTGACGAACACGCATATGAAGTAGCGAACACACAGCCTACTAAAATTGCTTCGGCAGAAGGTCTGATCGTAGGTGAAAAAGGTGCACCAATAGTAGCGATCGGTATTCCTAAAACAGTAGATCCTAGAACTACTGCTAGCAATGATCAGGCATTTGCATTTAAAATCGAACTTCCTGGAATGTTGTCACTTCTTGGGAAAAGAAATATCAATGCATTTGTGCCAGGTTTAAAAGATTTAGTAAACGGAAATCCTAAATACGGAATCTGGCCGTTTGAAAAATTACATGAAGAAGGTGCTATCGCAATTGAAGCACTTAAAGCATACCATATTGCTAAAGCAAGAGGAGACAAAGCCGGAATGGAAGCTGCAAAAGCTAAATTCTATGCACCAGTTGCGACAGTTGACGGTGTAACTGTTACAAGAGCAGACTTAATGGGATACGGATATTTAACTGACCCTACTAAACTGTATCCGCCTGTAGCACCAGTATTCTATTCATTCCATATCATGGTTGCACTTGGATTCTGGTTCATTTTACTATTCATTTTAGCTTACGTTGCAATCATAAAAGGTACTTTCGAAAACAATACACTTGTTCAAAAACTTGCGGTACTTTCAGTTCCGTTACCATGGATCGGTACAAGTTTCGGATGGATGACTGCAGAAATCGGAAGACAGCCTTGGACAGTATTCGGTATTTTACCGACAAGCGAATCTGTTACACCAATCGCCTTAACAAATGTGCAAGCAACATTCTTTATGTTCTTAACAGCATTCGTAATCCTTGGTATTGCAGAGCTTAAAATCCTATTTACGGTCGTTAAAAACGGACCAAAAGGAGCGCACTAATGACTTGGGCACCAATTACAGTGGACGCAACGCATTTTTATCTACAGTTTTACTGGTGGATAATCGTTGCGGTTCTTGGAGGACTATTCTTATTTATGACATTTGTTCAAGGTGGACAAACACTATTTCACGTAGCTAAAACTGAAGTGGAAGAGAGAGGTATCTTAAATTCACTTGGTAGAAAATGGGAACTTACATTTACAACATTAGTTATGTTCGGTGGTGCGTTATACGCGGCATTCCCACTATTTTACTCAGTATCATTCGGTGGTGCTTACTGGGTATGGATGTTAATTCTTTTCGCATTCGTACTTCAGGCGGTATCATATGAATATATGAACAGAAGCAACAACCTTATCGGTAAAGGCGCATATAAATTTTTCCTATATTTCAACGGTTTAGTTGGTATCGTTTTAATCGGTGCAGCTGTTGGTACATTCTTTACAGGTTCAAACTTTACTTACGATCCTGCTACAAGAGTTTTAGAATGGGGAACTGCTGCAAACGGATTCAACCTAAGAGGTCTTGAAGCTGCTATCGACTTCAGACACGGTGCATGGTTTAACCTTGCAATGGGTGTATTAGTTTTTGCAGTAGCTAGAATTTTAGGAGCGTTATGGCTAATTAACGACCTTGACGATAATGATTTTGCAGATGTAATCGCAAGACTAAGAGCGGTAGTAAAAAGATGTTTCATCGTTTTACTTGTAGCTTTAGTAATTGTTCTTTACGGTTTAATTACCATGAAAGGTTATGCATACAATATTCATGATCCAAAAGGTACTGTTTCATTAGTTGCAGGTAAATATTTACAAAACCTATTAGCATTCGGTGCTATTCAGTTAATCGTATTCCTAGTAGGTGTTGTTTTATTTGTTCTTGGTGTATTCCAAAGCGGATTCGGTAGTTCTAAAAAAGGTATCTGGGCTGCAGGTTTAGGTACAGTATTAATCGGAATTATCGTATTTACATTAGCCGGTCTTAACGGTACAGCGTTTTATCCAAGCTATGCTGACTTACAAAGCAGTTTAACTATTCAAAACGCATCTGGTTCTAAATATACACTAATGGTTATGGCATGGGTTAGTGTTGCTGTTCCTTTTGTTTTAGGATACATTATTTACGTTTGGTATCAAATGAAAAAAGCTGGTCCTATTACAAAAGAAGAAATCTTAACTGATGACCATGCATATTAAGGAGTGGCTATGAGAAAATTTTTAGCATTAATAACACTGTTTTTCGGAAGCTTTCTTTTCGCTTCTGAACAGCTTTTACCAAACGGAATTAATCCGGAAGCACAGCATATTAATACCACATGGGGATTAATTCTATTTTTTATGTGGCCTATTTTAATAGTAATATGCTACAAATTCGTTGAATTTACACTTAAAAAAAGCGGGGTTGAAAAAGATCTTTAATCTTCCCTCTTTTTCTTTCATTTTTTTCTGCAAATCTTCATATATTTAATTTCACTTTCAACTATTTGTGTTAACATTTTTTTGTTATAATTTTAATCCATACAACCACACTTATTAGGAGAATTTTATGATAACCGAATTAGATAAGATTGGTATTAAAGCAAATAAAATAATACACAATCCAAGCTATGAAAAAATTATTGAAGACACACTTAAAAAAGGTGAAGTAGAGTTAACCGCAAGCGGTGCTACAGCTGTTGATACTGGAGAATTTACAGGAAGAAGCCCAAAAGATAAATATTTTGTAAAACAGGCTCCAAGTGATCAATATATAGCGTGGGGAAGCATAAATCAGCCGATCTCTCTAGATACATTTAAAAAATTAGAAGCATTCACAAAAGATGAACTTTCAAAAAAAGACGAATTATATGTTGTTGACGTTTTCGTAGGAGCAAGCAAAGAAAGCAGAAGAGGCATCAGATTCGTAACACCTATAGCATGGCAGGCACATTTTGTTATGAATATGTTTATATTGCCTTCTGAAGAGGAAAAAGCAAACTTTAAACCTGATTTCACCTTCTTGGTTGCCGGAAAAGCCAGATATCCTGAATGGAAAGAAGAAGGTCTTAACAGCGATATTTTCGTTGCTTTTAATATAGAGGAAAATCTTGCCGTAATGAGCGGAACATTATATGGTGGCGAACTTAAAAAAGGTATATTTACTATGATGAATTACTGGCTGCCGCTTGAAGGGAAACTTTCAATGCACTGTTCTGCAAACGTTGGTGAAAAAGGAGATGTCGCTCTTTTCTTCGGACTAAGCGGCACAGGAAAAACTACTTTATCAACAGATCCGAAAAGAAAACTTATAGGTGATGACGAACACGGATGGGACGATAAAGGCGTATTTAACTTTGAAGGCGGATGCTACGCAAAAGTAATCAACCTTGATAAAGACAGCGAGCCTGAAATTTACGGTGCGATTAGAAAAGGTGCATTGCTTGAAAACGTTGTTATTAACGAAAACGGAGAAGTAGACTATACAGACGGAAGCAAAACGGAAAATACAAGAGTATCATATCCTATAGAACATATTGAAAACCATGAATGCACCTTACAGGGAGGACACCCGAAAAATATTATATTCTTAAGTGCAGACGCATTCGGTGTTTTACCTCCTGTAAGCAAACTTACAAAAGAACAGGCAATGTATTATTTTCTAAGCGGTTATACTGCAAAAGTTGCAGGAACTGAAAGAGGTATTACCGAGCCTGTAGCAACATTCAGCGCATGTTTTGGCGAGCCTTTCTTACCGTTACACCCTACTGCTTATGCAAAACTTCTGGGAGAAAAAATAGACAAACACGAAGTTAACGTTTATCTTGTAAATACCGGGTGGACAGGAGGTCCTTACGGAATTGGCCACAGAATGAGCATTAAAGACACAAGAGCGTGTATTAATGCGATTCTTGACGGAAGCATAAATGATGCGGAATTTGAAGTGCTTCCGGTATTTGATCTGCAAATTCCAAAAGAACTGCCGGGTGTAAATACAAAAGTATTAAATCCGAGAAATACATGGGAAAATAAAGACGAATACGATGCTCAGCTTAAAAAACTTGCAAGTATGTTTGTAGAAAACTTCAAAAGATACGAAGACGTACCTGAAGGAAAAGAGTTCGAAAAAGCAGGTCCAAAAATATAATTTATACTTTTTTTCTTTTCCTTTTATCTTAAGTATTGCATTTTAGTTAGTTTTTTTATATAATTCTAGTCCTGATATGCGGGCTTAGCTCAGCTGGCTAGAGCGCCACCTTGCCAAGGTGGAGGTCGCGGGTTCGAATCCCGTAGCCCGCTCCATAAATTCAAAGCTTTGGATTTATCTGGCGCCATAGCCAAGTGGCTAAGGCAGGGGCCTGCAAAGCCCTGATCCCCGGTTCGAATCCGGGTGGCGCCTCCATTTAAGGGAAGTTTAAGCAATTTTAGATAAACTTTCACTTCACAATGCCCGGGTGGCGGAATTGGTAGACGCAAGGGACTTAAAATCCCTCGGGAGCTTTTCCCGTGCCGGTTCGAGTCCGGCCCCGGGCACCATCCACTTGTAAAACTTAAATTTAAGTTTTTAATGGAGAGGTGGGTGAGTGGTTGAAACCGGCGGCCTTGAAAGCCGTTGAGGTCGCAAGGCCTCCGCGGGTTCGAATCCCGCCCTCTCCGCCACTTTTTAAACAATAAAAGTGTCTGTCACAATTATTAATATTTTATACTTTTTTTTCTTATTAAAATTTTTTAATACATTATTTTACAATAATCCTACTCAGCAAACAATATCATCAATACTGAAATCACAAGAAGCATCGCCATAGAATAATTGAAAATCCTTGCAGTTTTTTCATTATTGAATAATTTATTAAAACTTTTACCAAGTACAGCCCATGCAGAAATTGCCATTATTATTAAAACATCGGAAATTAATATCGTAACAAATAATGCAGTCATAAAGTTTTCTTTAGGCAGATAAATAGTAATAACTGATAATGCCGCTATCCATGATTTAGGATTAATTACTTGAAACATCAGGGATTCTTTAAAAGTAATTGGGTTAACCTCTGTTGAATTAAATTCAGCTTTAGAGGTAGCTATTTTATAAGCTAAATACAAAAGATATAAGCTGCAAAGATATTTCATTATTTCAAACGCGTTATGATATTTTAAAATAATCTCTTTTATACCTATACCGACAACAAAAAGCATAATTGAAAATCCTACGACGACCGCTAAAAGATGAGGAATCACCTTTTTAAAACCGTAATTAAACCCTACACTCATTGCTATAACATTATTAGGTCCCGGAGAAAAAATAGCTGCTGATAAAAATATTACAAGAGGAATAAACCAAAACATATCTTACCTTCCGAATTATTTTTTTATAAACAGCATACCGATTCCCATTAAAACAAATATCGCCCCGGATATTTTATAAAACAGCTCCAAACTTTTATCATCGAAAAACCAGGCTTTTGCATGTTTAGAAATAAGACCATAACTCATAAGAGAAATAAAAGATATAGCCATAAAAGTAAACGTCATTATAAAAAACTGCAAAACAACGGAATGGTTCTGAGATAAAAAAAGCGGAAAAATCGCCGTAAAGAAAAGTATAGGTTTCGGATTTGTAGCGGCTACAAGGAATCCTTTAACAAAAACTTTTTTAGGACTGTAATTTCTTAAATGTTCGCAGCTTTTACTTAAGTGAAATTCTTTATGTCCACTCATCATATGTTTAATTCCGAGATAAATAAGATATACCGCTCCTACAATTTTTAAAATCCAGAAAAAAGTATCGGATGTTTTGATAAGTATTCCGACACCAAACATTGCAATAAGTGACAATATAAAAAGCCCTAAAATATTTCCAAAACTTGAAAAAACAACTGCTCTTAAATCATATTTCATTGAATTATTAATGGCAAGCAAAATAGCCGCTCCTGGACTCGTAATAGTTAAAACCGAAACGATTAAATACCCCAGGTAATTATGCAAATCCATTTTTCATCCTTTAATACATGTGTATAATTGTAACTCTTATAAAGATTTTTTTATTAATTTAAAATGCATAAAAAGCTAAAGTTTTATAAATGTATCAAAAAGTAGCACTTTATATTCTTAAAAACAAAAAAACGTAACCAAAATACACTTGCTAATAAAATGTCCCACACTCAAAATACAAATTAAAGAAAAACTTATGTAAATTTAAGCAATATAAGGTATAATATTAAGTATGAACGATATAAATTATTTAAAATATTTTAAATATAACGTTACTAAGATAAGTCTTTTTCTGGCTATTGTTATTACATTTACTTTTTTTGTATTAAGAACGATAGACTTTATTCCGGAAAACGTATTAGCCACACTAAATACTACAGGTTTATTGCTGTTTTTAATCTCTATGTATATATGTCTTTTAAAGTGCAAAGAAAAACTTAAATTAATTCAGCTGATAACATATTTCGTATTAGTTACTTTTATTAGCGCACAGACCGTTTTATCCACAAGAGATATATTTATACCTATATGGCTGGATTTTACGTTAATGACGGCTTATATCGTTACAAATAAAAGAATAGCGGTATATATTTCTGTATATTCTCTCCTTACCCTGCTTTTAATAAGAATTACCGGCCATTACAATATAGATTTATATTCATACGTTACGTTAATAATGAGTATAATCGCATTTTCTATTTTAGGTTTTTTGGTAGCCGTTCAACTCGAAAGATATAATAAAGAGAATATCGAACAAAGTAAAAAACTTGAACGTCTCGCCCTTGTTGACGAGTTAACGGATACTTTTAACAGGCGCGCATTTTTTAAAATAGGCCACAAACTGTTAAAACAGGCTGTAAGGGAAGGAAAAGTTATAAGTATTATCATGATGGATATAGACCACTTTAAAAAAGTAAATGACACATACGGCCACAAAACGGGAGATATAGTTTTAAAAGAGTTTGTAAATGCAATAAAACAGATAATCAGGGAAAATGACTTTCTTGCAAGAATAGGCGGTGAAGAATTCGTTTTACTTCTGTATGATGTTAACCTTAAAGAGACAGATACATTAATCAATAAAATATTAAACAGAATCAGAACACTGCAGATTCCTCTTGAAAACGGAAAAAATTTACAGATAACGGCAAGTATGGGAGTTTATACATTCAAACCCGAAGAAAAATCTGAAATTCAACAGGCTCTTATTAATGCAGACAAAGCGTTATACGTAGCGAAAAAAACCGGAAGAAACCGTGTAGTTTATTATTAATCCAAAAGCTGTTTTAAAACTTCTGTAATATTCTCATATTCATATACATTTCCGTGTTTTACACCTGAAACAGTTATTTTCTTATCAAGATGTTTTATATGCGTTAATAAATTATTTATATTTTCTTCAGGAATAATATCATCGTCTTTGACTAGCAGAACGCTTACAGGTATATTTAATTCTTTAACCCATAAATACTCGTTAAATTTATATTTTACAAGCACTTCCACGGGCAATAAAGGGTATTTGTTTTTTGCAATATTCAATATAGAATCAAAAGGGGTAATCAAAACTAGTTTTTTCACAGGCCTTTTATATGCGACGTATGAAGCTACGGCCGTTCCGAGACTCCTGCCTATTACTACTTGAGGTTTATATTTATCATATATTTCCAAAGCGTATTTAAGTATACATTTTTCACACGGTTTACCCTCGCTTCCGGCATATCCGGGATAATTAAACCCTATAAAATTATAATTTTTAATTTTAGGCGCGATCTTATCCAAAAACTCTATAACATTATTTGCGTTACCGCTGAAATACAGAACAAGAGGCAATTTTTCGCCGTTTTTAGTATATGCTCCTTCCAGCTTTATCCCGTCACTAGTGATAAAATATATTTTTTCGGCAACGGCGGGTTCATACGGTTTTGCCCATTTACGGTTAAAAATTTTACTGTCCTGTGTTAAATATAAATATAAAGCAGCACCGATATATATAAAAAAGGCTAAAGCCGCCAAACCGATTATTATTTTCATAAAAACTCCTAGTGTCTGTCACTCAATTATACAAAAACAAACGGGGAAAAGCCCGTTAAAATTCAATTAGACCTTCTAACGGTGAACTGGCCGTCGCATAAGGTTTTTTAGGTATTCTTCCTGCTTTATAAGCCATTCTTCCGGCTATTACGGCATGTTTCATGGCTTCCGCCATTGCAATAGGATTTTTAGCCTGTGCAATGGCTGTATTCGTAAGCACACCGTCCGCTCCAAGCTCCATGGCAACCGCAGCGTCGCTTGCAGTACCTATACCCGCGTCTACAATCACAGGAACATTTACAGCATCTTTAACAAACACAACATTGTATCTGTTTTGAACGCCCAGTCCGCTTCCGATAGGAGCGGCAAGAGGCATTACTGCATGAGCGCCGGCATTTTCAAGTCTTTTAGCCATAATCGGATCGTCGTTTGTATAAGCCATAATAGTAAAATCTTCTTTGGCTAAAACTTCACATGCTTTTAACGTTTCCATTACATCAGGATATAAAGTTTTTGCCGTATCTCCTATTACTTCAAGTTTAATAATGTCAATTCCCGTTGCTTCTCTTACGAGTCTGAATAATGTAATAGCTTCTTCCGCAGTTGTACATCCCGCAGAGTTTGGAAGAATTTTGACATCAGTATCTTTAAAATAATCCATTAAATTCTCTTCATTGGGATCCATAATATTTACACGTCTTACGGCAACGGTAATCATTTCCGCACCGCTGGCTAGAGTGGCGTCTCTCGTGGTCTGAAAATCAGGATATTTTCCGCTTCCGACTATAAGTCTGCTTGTAAATTCATATTTGCCAATTTTTAAAATATCGCTCATTAAATCTCCTTAAAACTATTTCTTTTTAAATTTTATATAATCCCAGATTTCTTTATCTCCGAAAAGACCTTTTCTTGCAAAAAGCATTATTCCTAAAAGGATAAGACTAAATACAACCATTCTGAGTCCAGGAATACCGTGAACAGGTCCTAACGTCCATGTCGCATCGTCTAAAGGTCTCAATACTTCCATACCGCCAAGGAATAATAAAGTACCTAAAATCGCTCCGCTCATACTTCCAAGACCGCCAAGAACAATAATAATCAATAACTGGAACGTTAGCATAAATGTAAACTGATCCGGTGAAATAGAACCGATAGAACTTGCAAGAAGCCCTCCTCCGACTCCTTCAAAAAACGCACTTGTCATAAATGCTATTGTTTTTACTTTAAACGTATTAACACCCATGGCCAATGCCGCATCCTCATCGTCTCTTACGGCTTTCATTCCTCTTCCGTATTTAGAATAAACTATATTATAAACGAGGACAACAGTAACCAGAGCACTAAACCCTATCCAAAAATAACTCGCAAATCCAGGAATAGAATCAAGCCCCATCGAACCGTTTGAAATTTCCGGGTTGTTGATTAAAAAGATTCTAATAATAAATCCGAATCCCAAAGTAACGATAGCAAGATAGTCTCCTCTAACCCTAAATACAGGGAAAGCAAGCGTTAATGCCACAAGCGAGGAAACAATACCGCTGATAATCAGTGTGAAAAACGGATTAGGTAAAAATATATCTTTAATAAAAGGATACGGATCAGCAATAATATACATATCCGCCTTTACATCAGGACTCAACATCAGTAAAGCGGTTACATACGCACCGATTGCCACAAATCCGTTCGGTTCTAGTGAAAACTGGCCTGTTACACCATTGATCAGGTTATAGCTTACAGCCAATATTATGAAAATATAAACATTTCCCAAAACTGTAATGGTATAATCGTTAAACCATTTCGGAGAAATATACAAAAATCCTAAAAACAGCGCCGTTACTACCGCAATAATCGCAAAATATTTCGGCGCGCTTAAGTTTGCCATTTTTACTTTTGCCTTTTCCATTATTAAAACCTTTGTCTTTCAAAGTCTATTCCCATAATACCTGTAGGTTTAAATAAAAGTACGAAAATCAGGAATATAAATGCAAACGCATCTTTCCATCCTCCTAGTTCCGGAAAAAATCCCGGAACGGCAACTTCAGCAAATCCTAAAATAAATCCACCAATAACCGCACCTGTAACACTTCCGATACCTCCTACAACAGCGGCGGCAAATGCTTTAAGACCAACAAGCATACCCATATACGGGTCAATACTCGGATAAGCCATCGCATAAGCTATACCGCCGATTGCGGCAAGACCGCTTCCTAATGCGAATACAAACGCAATAATTTTATTAGAATCCGCTCCCATAAGCTTTACTGTCTGGATATCAAATGCAAGAGCCCTAATAGCAATACCGATTTTTGTTCTGTATAAAATAAAAAGTACAAGTCCCAACAAAGCAAGCGTTAAAATAGGTACGAGTATAGTTAACACCGGCACTGTTAATGAACCTATATGAATAATGTGAGAAAACCATTTTGGAAAATAAAACGCCTGATAAGTACCTCCTAGATACTGGTTGGCAATTACGTTAAATAAAGATTCAAGGAAAAACGAAATACCGATTGCTGTAATTAAAAGTGAAATTTTAGGCGCACCTTTGTCAAGCAAAGGTTTATATGCGCTTGCATATGTCAAAATACCCACTGCAGCCGTAAAAATAATTGCAAACAGCACAGCTACATAAAAGTTAAGCCCTAATATTTTAAAAAAGATAAACGCCATAAAAGCGCCTACCATCATAATATCTCCGTGTGCAAAGTTGATTAGTCTAAGAACACCGTAAACCAATGTATACCCGATAGCGATAAGGGCATACATACTACCTAATGAAAAACCGTTTACAATTTGCTGTAAAACAAATCCAACATCCATCTACTTTTCCTTTTCTCTCATTTCTTTGTAAATTTTTTCGTACTCTTTTTTCACTTCGTCACTGATACTTCTTCTCGCAGAAATAAAACCGATTATAGCATTATTTTCGTCTTTTATAGGCATAATTGTGGCTTCTACCCAGTAATATTTTCCATCTTTTCTTAAATTTTTTACAATTCCGCTCCATTCTTCACCTTTTAAAATGGTATCCCACATCTCTTCAAATACTTTTTTAGGCATGTCAGGATGTCTTACAATATTATGAGGACGTCCTTCCATCTCCCCTTTATCATATCCGGACAATGCTCTGAATACCGAATTGGTATATGTGATTTTTCCTCTGATATCTGTTTTTGAAACAACCGGTCTGTTTTCTTTATTGACATCTTCAAAACGGACCTCTTCGTCAACAACCTTCACCATTCTGCTCATTTTATCCCCCCTTTTCGCAGACTACTTTATTTCTGCCTTGTTTTTTAGCAAAATAAACCTTTCTGTCAACTTTTAATATTAAATCTTCTATTCCGTCATTTTCTTTGTCAAATTCGCATACACCAGCGCTTATGGTTATTTTAACGCTTTTTTTGTCGCAGAATGTATATTCTTCTACCAGACTTCTGAAATATTCCAGTTTTTTACATGCATTTTCACAATCCGTAAAAGGCATAATAATAAATATTTCTTCCCCGCCGTATCTCGAAACAATATCTGAACCTCTGAAATTATTTTTAAGAAGCTCTGAAAGCTCTTTTAAAACACAGTCTCCTATCAAATGTCCGTATGTATCGTTTATTTTTTTGAAAAAATCTATATCTATCATAGCAACGCTTAAAGGAAAATTATAACGTTTGGCTTCTTCTATTTTTTTGTTTAAAAATTCTTTCATATATTCTCTGTTGTAAAGTTTAGTCAAAGGATCCGTAATAGATTTTTCGTAAAGTTTTTTATTGTTGTCTTCCAATTCTCTTAATATCAGCTCTTTTTCCAATGAAATGGCCACAGGCACCGCAATTTTATTTAAAAGCATTTCAAGAAGTTTTTTTTCTCTTTTATTCATATTTTTATTGATTATAATATAGATATCGCCTATTTTTTTATCATTTTGTTTAAGCTCTTTTTTGAACGAGTAATTTTCATCCATCTTGTCAATTTCTACGATTTTATGGTCCTCCCCGAAAGAAAAACAGTGCTCTGCCTCCGATAAAGGGGAAATACCGCAGATTTCTATTTTTTGTATAGACGGTATAACTTTTTTAATATTGTCAAAAAGATTTCTAAGCACTAGATTAAAAGAACTTAGAGAAACCGTGTCTTTAAAAAACTGTTTTAAAACCTCATCAGTTTTATTTAAAATATACAGATCACTCTCATAATCGTCTAAAAGGTAAAGCCCACATTCCAGATCTTTTAATTTTTCTATTAACGGATTTATCAAATCTTTTTTTATAATCGACCCATGTTGAGGTGCTATCATTAAAGGATGTTTTTTCTGCACCTGTTTTAACGCATGATGGAGTACTTCCTGACTCGGCATGTAATGTTTATGAAAAGGTTTTGCCGCTTCAAAATAATCGTCCACATTCTTCGCAAACAAAGAAAACTCCTCCGTCAATCCGCCGAAAAGATCGCTTGAAAAAAGAATCCCGGTTTTTTTGTCATAAGTACAAAAAGCTCCCGGAAAATGCGCATACGGAGTAAATACGAACTCCAATTCCCTCTTGCCGGCTTTGAGTTTCCAGTTATGCTGGTCTATAAGATAAAACGGCGTATCCCACATATAATGTTTAAGAAGCATTTCGGTACGCCAGTGTGTAACGATATATCTTTCGGCTTTCGGCATTATTTTTTCAAATGTAGAATAACATCCCACTATATCAGGATCCTGATGATGCATTATTATATATTTGATATTTTTCAAATCTACCAGAGATGTCACTTTTTCCAAAACTACAGGAAAAGTTATCATACTGCCCGGGTCTATAAGTATAGACTCTTCTCCGTTTTTAATTAAATAAACATGGCACTGAAAAGGATCGTTGGGTATAACATACCCTACCCAAAACACATCATGTGCTATTTCTATCGGTTTACTAAAATCCATTTTTCCTCTTTTTATATCTTCATAAAAACACTAAACAGCATTTTTATAATGCATTTTAGTGTTTTTACTCCCAAAAGGGAGAAAAACTGTAATTAAGGCTTAATTAGCTCTTTAAATACAACTTTACCGTCTTTAATTGCTTCAATAACAGCCGGTTTGTCAACTGGGTTTCCAGTTTTAGGATCAATTGTTAAATAACCTGTAACAGCTTCAAGGTTTTTAGTATGTCTTAAAGCATCGTTAATACACTGTTTGAATTGAAGATTTGTTTTGTTTGCTTTAGTATCGCATTGTTTAATTGCGTTATAAATTAATAAATATCCGTCAGCTCCAGTTGCCGCGAACGCACTTGGAAGTCTTCCGTATTTAGCTTTGAAATCTTTAATAAACTGTTTTGATAACGGAGTAGGCGCTTTTGCAGGGTCAAAATGGTCAGTATACATTACGCCGTTTGCAGCTTTTCCTGCAAGTTTTTTAAGTAGTCCAGGATCCGCAATACCGTCACCACCCATTACAGGCGCTTTAACTCCAGCCGCTCTTAACTGTCTTAAGAACAGTCCTTCTTCAGGTGCATAAATCGGAGTATAGATAAACTGAGGATGAAGTTTTTTAATCTGTGCAACCTGTGCGTTGAAGTCTTTATCACCAGTATTGATAAACAGTTTTTTAAGAATTTTTCCTCCGCCTTGTTTATATGCTTTTTCAAAAGCTCTGGCAAGACCTACAGAATAATCCTGTTTCATATCGAATACAACTACTGCATTTTTAAGATTGTGTTTAAGTGCGTATTTAGCAGCCACAGTACCTTGGAAATCATCTGTAAAACATGCCCTTGTTAGATATTTGCTACCTTTTGTAACTCTTGGGTTTGTAGCAATCTGTGTAACTGTAGGAGTTTTAGTAGCTCCTGCGAATCTTTTTACAGCTAATGCCATTGAACTTGCAAGAGGCCCTTCAATTGCAACTACGTTTTCACCGCTAGCTAATCTTTTATAACCGTTAACAGTCTGTACTTTGTCAAACTGATTGTCAACTACAACCAATACGATTTTATCACCGTTTGGAAGTTTGTTGTATTTTTCATGTACAAGTTTAATACCGTCAAGTGTTTTTTGACCAAATGACGCAATAGGTCCTGTTAATGGTTGTAAAACACCAACTTTAATATCTTTCGCCATTAAAGTACTTGCAACTAATGCGCTAAGCCCCAATGCTAATAATTTCTTTTTCATTCACGCTCCTTTTATGTTAAAATTACCCAAGTATTATACCAAAAATGAAATTACTATAAAGAATAAAGGAATTTGATGATAGATTTGAAGCTGCTTGAGAAAAATTTTGACGAAACAGCTAAACGCCTGCAGTTAAAAGGTGTAGATGAAAAAAGCCTTGAAGAGATTAAAAACCTTTTTAAAGAAAAAAAAGAGATAAAAACAGCTCTTGATAAACTTCTTGAAAAAAGAAACTCTCTTTCAAAACAGATCGGTGCCCTTATGAAAGACGGAAAAAAAGAAGAAGCTGAAAACATTAAAAAAGAAGTTTCCGACTTAAAACAGCATATTTCCGAACTGGAAGAAAAACTAAAATCCATAGATGATAAATTAATGCAAAAAGCCCTCGTCATTCCGAATATTCCGGATGAAGACGTACCGGTAGGAAAAGACGAAGACGAAAATGTTGAAATTGAAAGAATCGGAGAGCCGAGAAAGTTCGACTTTGAACCGAAACCTCACGATGAACTCGGAGAAAAGCTGGACTGGCTTGATTTTGTCAGAGGAGTAAAACTCGCAAAAAGCCGTTTTACGGTTATGAAAAAAGACGCCGCAAGACTTGAGAGGGCATTAATAAGCTTCTTTTTAGACCACAACAGAGAATGGGGGTTTGAAGAGGTATATGTTCCTTTTATGGTTAATAAAGAAACAATGACAGGCACAGGACAGCTTCCGAAATTTGAAGAGGACCTGTTTAAAATTGACAATGAGGATTTATATCTCATTCCTACAGCTGAGGTGCCTTTAACCAATCTTTTTAGAGACGAAATAATTCCTGATTTAAACGAGCCTATCAAACTGACGGCTTATACGCCGTGTTTCAGAAAAGAAGCCGGAAGTTATGGAAAAGACACCAAAGGAATCATAAGACAGCATCAGTTTGACAAAGTGGAGCTCGTAGCCATCACCCGCCCTGAAGAGAGCGATAAAATGTTTGAAGAAATGGTAAAATGTGCCGGAAGCGCTTTAGAAAAACTGGGTCTTCCGTATAGGAAACTGATGCTCTGTACCGGAGATCTGGGATTCAGCGCGGCAAAAACAATAGATCTGGAAGTATGGATTCCTTCCCAAAACAGATACAGGGAAATAAGTTCCGTTTCAAATACAAGAGATTTTCAGGCCAGAAGGGCAAAAATCAGATATAAAGACGGCAAGAAAAACAGACTCGTTCATACATTAAACGGAAGTTCGCTGGCCGTCGGAAGAACACTCGTGGCAATTATGGAAAATTACCAGACAAAAGACGGAAATATCGAAATACCCAAAGTTTTAAAAAAATACTTATAAGGTAAAATGTGGCTGAAGAGAACAAAACCAATTCTCAAGACGAAAACGTCATCGTAATTGAAGAAGGGGAAAAAGAAGAAAAAAAGAAAAACAAATTAATATACATAATTATTATTCTTCTTTTGGTTACCATTATATTGGTTTTGGTTCTGGCCGCCGTTATAATCATTAAGAAAAAACGTGAAGCCGAAACACCGGCTCAGCCGCAGGAAATTGCACAGATAACCAAAAAACTTGAAAAACGGCACATTATACAAAAAGACGAAATAAAACAGCTTATCAAAAAAGCGACAATTCTTTATGAAAAGGGCAATAAAATAAAAGCCCTTCAGCTTCTTAACAAACTTTCCAGTTATTCAGAAGCACTTTCCTATTACAATTTAGGAGTTATAAAACTGGAAGAAAAAAACTATAAAAAAGCTCTTGAATACTTCCAAAAAGCCATTAAGAACAAAGACAACAGAACTTTAAGCGCCATTAACGCCACATATGCCGCCTTGATGATGGGCAATAAAAAACTTTTTAACTACTACAGGAATCTGGCATATACGTTCCTTCCTGAAATTGCCAAATTAAAAAGCTACCCTTACTATTATGCGGTTGTTATGTATTATATGGGATATGAGTTTGAAGCCATTCCGGCTTTAAAAACAAAAAACTTATATAAAGAAAAATCTGAAAAACTTTTAAGCGCTATATATGAATACTACCAGGATTTCACCAAAGCACAGGCAATTGAAAACAATCCTTTCTACAAAGGAATATCCCTTGCAAGGATAGGCGAATACTCCCTGGCCAAAAACTATCTTTCAATGTCCGATTTAAACGAGTCCCAGTTTGCTTTGGGACTGGTGGATTTAAAACTTTCCTATTTTAAAGAAGCATCAAGAATATTTAAAAAATTCCAGGACAATAACATATATCCGATTTTAGTGTATTTAAAACCTTCTTTATTTGAAACAAAAACAGCTCAAAAAGAGTTTCAAAAATCATTTTTAAAACAAAAAGAAGATTTTTACGACCTGTTTTTCTACTATGCTCCTTACAAAGTATTTAATATGAATCAGACTATCTCCTATCTGAAAAAAGGTATTGCCGGAATACCTATAGGCTCAATTGAAGAATCACAGTCATATTTAAGCAAAAGTGCCACTTATTCAGCATTAAACATAAAAATTTCCCATGCGCTTAAACTGGCTCTTAACGGCCATATTTATCTGGCTAACAAAGAATTTCAAAAACTTATCAAACACAGAGAAACATCATATATCCTCCATTACGACCTGGCGCTGACATATGCACAGCTTGGAGACTATAAAAACGCTTATATCCATTTCCTTAGAGCATATCATTTGAATCCTAACGATTTAAAAAGTGGTATTTACGCGCTTATGGCTCTCGGCAAACTTAAAAAAACAAACGACTACCTCATAGCTTCTATCAAAGAAGATTTAAATTCAAATACTCCTTTAGAAGAAGCCATGCTTGCCATTACTCAAAACAATACGGTAAAAATGGCGGCGTTTTTAGACAAAAACGACAAAAACAATCCAACCTGGATAATAGCAAGACTGACTTCAAAAGCTCTATTGGACAGAGACTTTACATATGAAGCGTTAAAACTCAAAAGCATGTATCCTAATGAGATCATCGCCAATCTTTTATATTTTTACGCAACCAATAAAAATCTGCCTGTATATAAACAGGCCCTGAATTATCAGTCTCTGTTTTTTTCACAGCATTTTGATATGAACGATTTTTATTACGGAGCCAAAATAGTCAGAGACTGGTATTTTACCTTTGCAAAAATTTCAGGTCTTCTAAACAAAGTCCGATTAAATTTAATAAAAAAAGCAAAAAAAGAAAACTTCGATCTTATACCTATATTAAAAAGGGTGGCTTTTGCAGATCTGTATACCAAACATTTTGAAGAAGCTTATGTAATTTACAACGACTTAATCAACAACAAAAACGTAATGGACCCTCATACTCTTTATCATGCCGCAGTAGCCGCAATAGGCGCCAATCATCATGCCAACGCAGTGGCTTTAATGGAACTGGCAAAACTTAAAAACCCTACCTATTACGAAGCAAGATACGGACTTGGACTTTTATGGCAGGAAGCAAATAATTTAAGAGCGGCATCCATACAGTATTCGAGAATTCCGGACGGATTTGAAAGTAGATATTTCGACTTCAATATCAAGCCTCCTTCCAATCAACAATTTTAATTCTTAAAACCCCTCAAAAGCGATTTTAACACTAATTTAATCCTTTTTGTTGTATAATCTCAATAAAAAAAGAGGAGGTTTTATGAAATTCAGCTCTAATGACTTTGGCGGCAACCCAAAAAATGTAGATTTGCAAACAGAAAAAACAGTAAATAATTATACTCATACACACGAGATTACGGATATAAACGCATTTGTTAAAAGAACTTACCAGCTACTTGCAGGTTCATTAATAGCGGGAGCGGTAGGCGCATATGTTGGAATGGGCTTCGTCGGTAATATGGTAAATTATGCCACGGGTTCTTTAACATTTACTTACTGGGGTGCTGTAATATTAGAATTTATTCTTCTGTTCGGTCTGTTTGTGGCTAAAAATAAAACTCCTCTTAACCTTGTGCTTTTATTTGCCTTTACTTTTATGACAGGATTTACCCTAGCACCTACACTAGCTATGTACATTGCCGCTAATATGGGATACGTGATCGGTGAAGCGTTCGGACTGACTGCAGTCGCTTTTGCTTCTTTGACAATCTTTGCAATGAATACAAAAAGAGACTTTTCAACAATGGGTAAGGTTCTGTTTATTACATTAATTATAGTAATCGTAGCAAGTATTGCCAATATTTTCCTTCATCTGCCTATGCTGCAGCTTGCAATAGCAAGTGTAAGCGCAATACTTTTCAGCTTTTTTATACTATACGACACTCAAAACATAATAAGAGGAAACGTATCAAGCGAAATAGAAGCCGCAGTTGCGCTATATCTAGATTTTCTAAACCTATTTATTTCTTTACTTCAAATCTTAGGATTCTTAAACAGTGACGACTAATCCTCCTCTTTTCCGCACTATAGACGCCAATATAAACAGATACAAAGAAGGTATAAGGGTAGTTGAAGATATTTTAAGATACGAATTCGACTCTCCTTTAGCCAAAGAATTAAAAAAACTAAGACATATTAATATCCCGGATTATGAAAAATATGTCGATTACAGAGATTCAATAAACGACATACTTAAACCGTCCACAAAAAGCGAACAGCAAAGAAGCTCAATAAAAGAAATAGTTATAGCAAATTTAAAAAGATCTCAAGAAAGTGCAAGGGTTTTGGAAGAAAGTTTTAAACTTTTTGATATAATAACATCTGAAAAATTCAAAACCGCCAGATATAGCCTTTATAATCTGGAAAAAGAAATACTCAAACTTCTGGGGACATAGCTCAGCTGGTAGAGCACCACGCTGGCAGCGTGGTGGTCACGGGTTCGAGTCCCGTTGTCTCCACCATTTACCTGATTACAATCACCTCAAACTCCAAATAATTAACCGGAAACTGTTTTAAAAAGTTTTTTATTTTTACGGGATTTGCCTTTACATTGCCTCCGACACCCGAATATTTTATATACTCCAAAAGTTCTTTAGGATTAGTGAAAGTCATTTCGTAATTTAAAATTTCCACTTCTTTAGGATTCAGTATGCCTGCGCTTTTGAGTATGTCTTCTTTTGAAAAAATCGGAGATTTTATATTAAGAAAACGATGAAGCGTTTTAAAAGTATTTGAAGTAAAAACAGCAAGCAGAAAATCCCTATTTAATTTTCTGATTTCTCCAAATACAAAATTTAAATCTTTAGACCACTGAAGTGCGGAAAATGAAACAATCTGATCAAATTTGTATTTCTTTATAAGTTCAAAACACTCTTTTGTATTAAAATCGGCTTTTAATGAATTGCATGGATTTCTTTTTAACATCTCTTCCGAAGAATCGATTCCAAGATAAAATTCAAAATTTTTATATTTGCACAGTCCTTCACTGCCGCATCCAAGATCAACTATCCTGTCTTTTACTAAAGAAAGATATTTTTTTATTATTCTTTTCTGTATTACGTTGTATTCTCCGTATGTATGAGCAAACCTGTCAAAGCTTTTCAATGTTCCGTTTTCCATTTTTTATTTTCCATTTTAAATTGTGATATAATTCTACCCAAAAAAGGTATAAAATGACCGGTATATTATTCACAATCCAGATTATAATTGTTGTAGCTATAGTTATTTTAGTGTTACTTCAAAAATCTGAATCTATGGGGCTTGGCGCATATTCAAGCTCTAACAACACTGTCTTCGGGGCAAAAGGGCCTATGAACTTTTTAACAAAAGCCACTATGGTGCTTGGACTTCTGTTTGTTTTAAACACTCTTACTTTAGTTTATTTATATAACAAACAGGCAAATACTTCTGCTCTTGACGAAGTAAAAATCAAAACTACAAAGCAGGCTCCTAAAACTACTCCTGCGGTTCCGAGCGTACCTCAGGCTCCGACTAAATAATGAAATATCTGTTTTTATTTTTTCTGCCGCTTTGGCTTTTTGCCGAAGCGCATCTGTTCGTTCTGCACAGAATAGACGATAACCGCCATCCTTATACTAATACATCGTCGCAGGAATTAGTTAAATATTTTAAATACATACACTCCCACGGATACAAAGCGGTCAAACTTTCAACACTTATAAAAATGAAAGAAAAACACGAAAATATAGATAAAATCGTTGTTTTCACCATTGACGACTCTTATAAAAGTTTTTATAAAAACGGACTTCCGCTGTTTATTAAATACCATATTCCTTTTACACTTTTTGTTTACGGCAAAGCAACCACCGAACACTGGGGCGACTTTATGAGCTGGAAAGAAGTTAAAGAATGTGCGAAATACGGGGAACTCGGGGTTCACAGCTGGGCACACCCGCATTTGGCGATGCTGAACAATAAACAGATAATTGCAGACACCAATAAAGCGATAAACGCATTTAAAAAATACATCGGATACGTTCCCGACATGTACGCTTACCCGTATGGAGAATACAACGAAAGGGTTAAAAAAGTTATTAATTCTTTTTTCCCTGTTATAGCCAATCAAAACGCAGGTGCGTTCGGTTTAACTTCACCTGTAAACGATATCGACAGAATTGCCCTTACCGGAAAAGTAAATATAGCGGATAAACTGAAACTGAAAATACTTCACATTAAAAATCTAAAAATAGAAAGAAACAAAAACACAATTACTAAAATAAGCGGCTATACAGACAAACCCTACGTAAACATATACATTACCAAACTCGGGTGGAAAGGCGTAAAAGTCAAAAAAGGATATTTTGAATATAAACCTAATTTCACACTAAAAAAATACAGAAACAGGGTTATCATAAGATATAATTATAAAATAGTTTCAAAATTAATCTTAAAGGAGGAATAATGGAAGAAGTATTCGAGTTTGCCAAAGAGCATATGGAAAAGAGTATAGAAGTGCTTAAAAAAGATTTAAACACTCTTAGAACAGGAAAAGTTTCAATTCACGTTCTTGACGGTGTAAAAGTGGAATATTACGGAGCGCCGACTCCGCTTAATCAGGTGGCTAACGTAAACGCCGTAGACGCTACTACCATCGTAGTCAGTCCATGGGACAAATCAATTATCAACGATATCGAAAGAGCTATCCAGGAAGCAAACGTCGGTGCAAATCCGAATAATGACGGTGATGTAATTAAGCTTTATTTCCCTCCAATGACTGAAGAAGAGAGAAAAAAACAGGCTAAAAAAGCTAAAGAATTTGCAGAAAAAGCAAAAATAGCAATCAGAAATATCAGACGAGAAGCAAATGACGATATTAAAAAAATGTTTAAAGATAAAGAAATAACAGAAGACGATCAAAAAAGAGGACTTGACAAAGTTCAGGAAATTACGGATTCATATGTTGAAAAAGTTGACGAAATAGTTAACAAAAAAATCGATGACGTTATGAAAGTTTAATAAAGAGCTAAAATGAACGTAAGAGAAATATATGAAAACCAGGGAGCCCTTTTAAAAGGCCATTTTTTACTCAGCAGCGGTAAACACAGCGAATATTATCTTCAAAGCGCAAGAGTGCTTGAACATCCGGAAATTGCCCAAAAACTTGCGGATGAACTTGCAAAACAGATAAAAGAAGCTGGAATAGAAGTAGACACCGTATGTTCTCCGGCAATCGGAGGACTTCTTGCCGGATACGAGCTTGCACGGGCTCTTGGAGTCAGATTTATCTTTACCGAAAGAGTTAAGGGGTTAATGACTTTAAGAAGAGGATTTGAAGTAAGCAAAGGCGAAAAAATTTTAATCTGTGAAGACATCATTACAACCGGCGGAAGCGCAATGGAAGCCGCAAGGGAAGTCGAAACAAGAGGCGCCGAAGTAGTTGCGTTCGCAGCTATAGCAAACAGAGGCGTATGTAAAAGAGTTAACGGCAAAAGTGAAAGAAAACCGGAGTGCAAACTTCCTGCCGATAAACCGTTTTTTGCGTTAGACGATTTCGATTTTGAAGTTTACGATCCTCAAAACTGTCCTATGTGCAAAGCCGGAAGCACACCTGTTAAACCCGGCAGCAGAGGGAATTAATGTCCTGCCCTCTGTGTAATCCGTCAAATGAAAACATTATTTTTCAAAATGATTTTTTAAGAGTTGTTTTAGTTGACGAAATTCCCGGATATATAAGAATAATCACACAAAAACATATTAAAGAATTCAGCGATTTAAATGACGAAGAAACCGCGAAAATTATGCTTTTGCTTAAACAAATTGAAAAAGTAATGATTAAAACTTTAAATCCTGACAAAATTAATATTGCAATGCTCGGCAACATGGTTCCTCACCTGCATATTCACATTATTCCGAGATTTATAAACGATCCATGGTGGCCCGGAGCAACTTTCTGTACTAAAATCAGGGATTTTAATTATCCTGTAACTGAAGAGCAGATTAAAAATTTAACAACAGCGGTAAAAGAGCTAAATGGTAAATAAAACATTTATAGCTCTTAGCCTGTTTTATTTTCTTTTTTTTTCGCTTATCGGGGATTATGTTATTTTTATGCCCAAATTTTTTAAACAGATAGGTTTCAGCGCGGCTGAAATAGGTATAATATTTTCAATGCTTCCGATAGCCAGATTTATTACTCCTTTTATTTATCTTAAAAAACCTTTAACAAAACTTGATTATATTTCAGCGCTGATTGTTTCTACATTTGCGTCATTTTTGCTTTTAACTCAAAATTTTTATCTGATATTGGCCGCATTTTTTCTAATTGGAGTCAGTTTCAGTGTTGTATTCCCGTATATTGAAGCGATTGCTATAGAAAAGCTTAAAGAAAAATATGGAAAAACAAGGGTATACGGCAGTATAGGTTTTATGCTTTTTGGAATAGTGTTCTCTTATATAAACGGCAATCTTGTCTGGCTTTTCATTATTCTTATGATTTTGACTAATATTACGGCTTTATACTTTTTAAGAGATACGGAAATAAAAAAATCTTCCTCTTCTATTAATTTTCTCAAAGAATGGAAATTTTGGCTGGCTGTTATATTTTTACAGATAAGTTTCGGAGGATTTTACAATTTCTTCACTATTTACAATCTAAACCACGGTATACCTAAAGAATACATCGGATGGCTATGGGCTATAGGCGTAACGGCCGAAATAGCCATTTTTATATTCCAGCACAGGTTTATTAAAAATTTCAAACCGTCGTTTCTTCTTAAGATTTCTATTTTGCTTACTTCATTCAGATGGTTTACACTTTATCTGTTTCCCGGAAATCTGATAATGGTAGCTCTTTCTCAGCTTATACATGCGTTTTCGTTTGCTATTTTTCATACTTCCGCACTTTTATATATTTCAAAACATTATACAAACAAAACCCTCGCCCAGCAGTTTTATGCAGGTATTGCTTACGGTATGTCCGCTTTTCTTGGAAGTATTCTTTCAGGTGTTTTATATGGAGAAAATCTGTTTTTATATGAAAGCATAATAGTGTTTTTTGGATTTTTGATTATGTTATAATACATTAATACAAAATTAAAGGAGCATTTTGCTACCGAAAAAAGTTCACGACAGAAAAACTAAACTATCTTTTGAAAATACCGTAATATCCGGGCCTAAAGCAGTCGGAAAGACGTTTTTAGTATTCAATTTTTTAGAAAATTTCAACGGAAAATACAAATATGTAGATTTTAAAGATTACAGGGAAAAAAACCTGGATTTTGACGGATACGATTTAATTATATATGATAATTTTGATTTTTCGGCTGAAATTCCTCCGGTGACGACTTTCATAATCTCCGATAAACCTTTAAAGATTGAAAACTTTAAACAGATAAATTTAAAAGCTCTGGATTTTGAAGAGTTTTTTTCATTTGACAATTCACAAAGCATAACACACAGCTTTGACAAGTTTTTAAAAACGGGCAATTTCCCCAGAAGCCTGTTTTTAGACGATTATTTCAAAGAGGAATATTTAAAAGAACAGTTTGAGCTGATGCCTTTTAATAAAGAAATACTGAAATTTTATTTTGCCCATATAGGTGAAAAATTTACGCTTTATCAAATATACCAGATTTTAAAAAAACGTATCAAAATAAGCAAAGACAGTTTTTACAAAACGACAAACGAACTCATAGAAAAAAAAGTTATATACGAAGTAAATAAATTTAATTCGCCTAAATCGCCTAAAAAATTTTATTCATACAATTTTGCATTTAAAAATATTCTCACAACCAGAAAAAATATTCTTTTAACTTTTGAAAATATCGTATTTTTAGAATTAAATGAAGAAGAGATATATTATAAAGACACTCTCAGTTTTTATCTTCCTCAAAAAGAACTGGGAATTATGGTTATGCCGTTTGCAAATGAAGAGGTATTGGAAGAAAAACTGAAAAAAGTAAAAGACGTAAAAAAAATTCAGGTTATAACTATTTCAAACGAATTTGAAATAAAAAACAAAAATTTTGAAGTGGAGGTAATACCGTTTTGGCAATGGAGATTTGCGGAATAGACGAAGCGGGAAGAGGGCCTATTGCGGGACCCCTTGTCGTAGCGGGATGCATTTTTAAAATTGAGAATGGAGAATTGAAAATTGAGAATTATTTAGAAATGTTAAACGACTCGAAAAAACTCAGCGCAAAAAAAAGAGAGGAGCTTTTTGAGATTATTAAAGAAACGTGTGAATATCATATAGTTTTTATCGATAACGTAACGATTGATAAAAAAGGGCTTTCTTTTGCAATTAAATCGGCTTTATCCGAAATAAAAGAAATACTGAAAGCCTCGAAATACCTGTTTGACGGAAATTCCAATTTCGGAGTAAGCGGTATTGAAACAATAATCAAAGGCGATTCCAAAATCAAACAGATAAGCGCTGCGAGCATATTGGCCAAAGTCAGCCGGGATAAATATATGCTTGAAATTGCCGATAAATATCCTATGTACAATTTTAAAAAACATAAAGGTTATATTACGCAGGAACATATCGAAGAAATTAAAAAGAACGGTTTTAGCGATATTCACAGAAAAAGCTACAGATTAAAAGCACTTGAGCCTACACTTTTTTAAGGAGATTTATTGAAAAGACTTATTTCACTGGCACTGACCTTAAATTTATATGGAGCGTTTCCCGACTGGTACTATAAAGTCAAAGGAACTACGCAGCAAAAACAGGCTTTTGTCGAAATTATGCTGCCTCTTATTCAGGCAGAAAACAAAAAATTAGAACATTTAAGAAAGCACATAATAGATATTTTCAACGATCCTTTTTATCTTATAAATCCTAAAAAAGTGGCATTTTTGGCGAAAATCGCAAAAATATACAAAATTAAAAACATAACCGATAAAAAAGAATTCTTAAAAAAAATCAACACCGTTCCTGCTTCTTTGGCTCTGGCACAGGCAGCAATAGAAAGCGGCTGGGGCAAAAGCCGTTTTGTAAGAGAGGCCAATAATATTTTCGGACACTGGGAGTATTCGGACAAAGGTCTTGCACCGAAAAGCAAATATGATGACATACAAATAAATTATTCTTTAAAAATTTTTCCCTCGCTTGAAGCTTCAATAGCTGCATATATGAAAAACTTAAACCGAAATCCGGCATATAAATCATTCAGAGATTTAAGAGAAAAATACAGTGAAGAAAACAAAACCTTTACAGGACTTGCCGCTGCAAATACTATGATTAACTATTCTCAAAAAAAAGAAGAATATGTAAAACTTCTCAAACAGATGATAAAAAACAATAAATGGAGCAAATACGATAAATAATCACTTATATGTCACTATTTTAATATACAATTAATCTTAAAAAAAGGAGAAAAAATGAGCGGATTCGTTACACTGGCCATAGCATGGGGGATTAAAATTCTCGGTGCCGTTGCCATATACATTATCGGTAAATGGATAGCACAAGTATTGACAAAACTGTTTAGAAAAATGCTTGAGCGTTCTAATACCGACATTACACTGGTTAAATTTTTAGGAGATTTGGTTTATTTCGGTTTAATCGTACTAGTAATAATTGCAGCCCTCGGAACTTTAGGGGTTAATACTACTTCATTTGCGGCAATTATAGGTGCTGCCGGTTTGGCTGTAGGTTTGGCTCTTCAGGGGAATATTGCCAATTTCGGTGCGGGAGTTGTGATTTTATTCTTAAGACCTTTTAAAGTAGGAGATTTTGTAGAAGCGGGTGGAGCAGTCGGAGTCGTTGACCAAATAGGTATTTTCAATACGACTTTTAAAACGGGTGATAACAGAATAATAATCGTTCCTAATTCAAATATTATTGGAGGAAATATTACAAACTATTCAAGAGAAGCTATAAGAAGAATAGATCTTGTTATAGGTGTAGGTTACGAAGACGATCTTAAACTTGTAAAAAGCACTCTGGAAGAAATTTTAAACGACCACCCAAAAGTTCTAAAAGATCCGGCTCCAGCTGTAGCACTTGCGGAACTTGCTGACAGCAGTGTAAACTTTAACGTAAGACCTTGGGTCAAAAGCGAAGATTACTGGGGTGTAAGAAGCGAACTTCTTGAAAAAATCAAAACAACATTTGACGAAAAAGGAATTAATATCCCTTATCCTCAAATGGACGTTCATGTAGACAACAAAGCGGCTTAATTTCCGCTTTGTTTTACAAATTCCTCAATATTTTTATAAATTCCATCCATCAGTTTATTTCTTGCTTCAATACTCGTCCAGGCAACATGAGGCGTTAACAGCAGTTTATCCTTAACCTCTAAAAGCGGGCTGTCTGCATTTAAAGGCTCTTTTTCAAAAACGTCAAGTCCTGCCAATATATTTTTTTGTTTCAATATTTCAGCCAAATCTTTTTCGTTAATAATACCTCCTCTTCCGAGATTAACAATAACGCAACCGGGTTTTATTAAAGACAGCTTTTCATAGTTTAAAAGATTTTTAGTATTATCGTTTAAAGGAGCGTGAATAGAAATTATATCACTGGAAGATAAAAGCTCTGTTAAATCAACCCTCTTATATCTGCTGTTTCTGTTTTTTCCGCTTGTTGAATAATATACAACATCCGCACCGAAACTTTCGGCAATTTCAGCCACTCCTCTTCCTATTTCTCCAAGTCCTATGATTCCCCATCTTTTTCCTGAGATTTCAAACCAGTTCTGTATATGTGTGAAAATTTCACTGTTCGGATATTCTTCCTTAGTATACTTATCAAAATAGCATATTTTATTTAAAAGCCCCAAAACCAGTGCAAACGTATGCTGTATTACTGCTTTGGTGGAATACCCGGCAACGTTTTTTACAATAATTCCTTTTTTGGATGCATATTCCAAATCAACATTATTCATACCGGTTGCCGCTATCTGAATAAATTTTATATTAGAATTATCCATAATATATCTGTCAATTACTACTTTATTGCTCACCACTATATCGGCGTCTTTTACTCTTTCGAGTGTTTCATCCGGATTAGTTGTCTGATAAATTTCAATTTCTCCCAAATTTTTAAATCTTTCAAAATCCACATCTCCCAATGTTAATGCATCTAAAAAAACTATTTTCATTAATATCCTTTAATTTTTGAATAATTATATCAAACATCTATTTGTGTCTGTCACTGTTTAAAACATCAAATCAGCCCTTTTTCCCGACTTTTTTATAAATTATATTTTTATATCCGTTAAAAAACATTGTGTTATAATTACTCAAAAAAGGGTCTGAATGAGAATTTTCTTGCTGCTGCTAATCGCCATTTTACTTAACGCAAAAACAATGATAGCCAGCTATTATGCAAAATACGGCATATTCGGAACGATTGCGGAAGCTAATGCCATTTATGAAGTAAATTCGACTGATTACAAAATTTATACACAAAGCAAAGCGCTGGGTCTTGCTGCAGCTTTGTCTAAACACATAGTTCAGACATATTCAAGTATAGGAAAGGTTATTAACGGAAGGCTGGTTCCTACAGCATATATTTCAACAAGAAAAAAGGGGGACGATTTTTATAAGAGAGTATATCTTTTTGACCACACCGATAAAAAAATAATAAGATTAAAATATAAAAACGGAAAACTGGAATCAAATGAAACCATGCCTTATTATACGCCCGATGACGTACTCAGTCTTTATTTTAATCTTCCGTATTATTTCAAAAAAGAAGGTAAAAAAAACTTATATACTTTTTATGCATTAGGAGGAAGAAAAAGTGACGGAAGGGTTGATGTGACTTTTCCGAAAGGCAAAGAACTGGAAAAAGTAAAAGATACTTTTGACGACGTTAAAGGGGTATATATCAAAGCCAACCTTTACAACAAAGTATTTGCCGGAGACAAAGGGATCCTATATCTGGTAATAGATCCTAAAAACTGGGTAACAATTAAAGGAATGGTTAAAAACGTTCTTAAAATAGGGGATTTAAAAGGAGGGATTAAAAATTTTAAACTAATCCCTTAGTTTCAAGGTATTTTGTATCGTAGTTATTATTTATGAAATCTTCATTTTCAAGCATTTTAAGATGGAACGGTATAGATGTTTTTATTCCGCTTACCTGAAACTCTTTTAAAGCCTCTTTCATAACCGTAATGGCTTCGTTTCTGTCTCTTCCCCACGTAATTACCTTGGCAATCAAACTGTCGTAATATTGAGGAATAACGTATCCAGCATATACATGAGTATCAACCCTGACGTCTTTACCGCCCGGAACGTAAAGCTTTTGTATTTTTCCTGGACTCGGAATAAATTTTTCAGGATCTTCTGCAAGAATTCTGCATTCTATGGCATGGCCTTTAACCTGAACTTCCTCCTGAGAAGGTATTTTCTCACCCTCTTCAACTCTCAGCATCCATTCAACCAGGTCAAGTCCCGTTACCATTTCGCTTACAGGATGTTCTACCTGCAATCTTGTGTTCATTTCCATAAAATAAAAGTTAAGGTTTTTATCAACTAAAAATTCTATCGTCCCTGCACTGTAATACCCTATTGCTTTTGCCGCTTTTACAGCCGTTTCGTGAAGTTTTTTTCTTGTTTGCTCATCAAGAATATTCGCAGGGGACTCTTCTATTAGTTTTTGATGTCTTCTTTGAAGAGAACAGTCTCTCTCACCCAGATGAATTACGTTTCCGTGTTTGTCCCCTAAAATCTGAACCTCAACATGGCGAGGTTTTTCAATATATTTTTCCATATAAATAGTCGGATCTCCGAATGCGCTTTCTGCTTCGCTGCTTGCTGCAAGAAATGCGTTTTCGATATAGCTTTCGTCTTCAACTACTCTCATACCTCTTCCGCCGCCTCCGCTGGCTGCTTTAAGAATTACCGGATATCCGATTTCTTTTGCCACTTTTTTAGCTTCTTCAACAGAACTGATAGCGCCTTCGCTTCCCGGAATTACAGGAACACCGGCTTTTTTCATAACTTCTTTTGCTTTGGATTTGTCGGCCATTGTTTCCATTACTTCCAAAGAAGGTCCGATAAATGCAATATTATGAGCCTTACACACCTCAACAAACGTCTGGTTCTCACTTAAAAACCCGTATCCTGGGAAAATAGCGTCGCATTCAGTCATTTCTGCAGCTGTTATTATTGCCGGAATATTAAGATAACTCTCATTGCTTCTTTCCGGTCCTACACATACGGCACCGTCGGCAAATTTCAAATAAATAGCTTCTTTATCGGCTTTTGAATAAACACAAACAGCTTCTTTGTCAAGTTTATGAATCGCCCTAATAGCCCTAAGAGCGATTTCTCCCCTGTTTGCAATTAAAATTCTTTTCATTTATACCCTTTTTACCCTGAAAAGAGGTGTGTCGAATTCAACAGGCTGTCCGTCTTCAACTAAAATTTCGAGTATTTCACAGTCAAACTCCGCTTCAAGCTCGTTCATAATCTTCATAGCCTCTATAATACATAAAGTCTGGCCTTTTTTTACTTTATCTCCCACTTTTACGTAAGGAGGAGAATCAGGACTAGGAGCCTGATAAAATGTACCAACCATAGGAGAAGTTATAAGTTCTCCTTCTATTTCAGCTTTTTCTTCCGCAGTACTTTCTGCCAAAACCTGAGTTTCCTGAGAAGCTGCACTGCTCTGCTGCACAGGAGCCGCCTGTACAACCGGAGCCTGAACCGCTGTAGCAGATTTATCCAGATAAATTCTGAACTCTTCATTTTCATACTCTAAAATATTTGCCGTTGATTTATCAAATGCTTCAAGAAGCTTTTTAATTTCTCTTAAATCCATTCATACTCCTTATTTCTTAAGTTTGTCTAGACATTCGTTTACAGCAAAATCAATCAGTTGTTTTGCTTTTTGTTTATCCTGAAGGGCAGTAATAAACTCTTCTAACGAATATTTATTTTCTATAGCGTTTAACGTACATATGCAGTAATCTTCCATATTGCTATGCGTACCTATACATCCTTTTAAATAATTATATTCTGCAATCATAGGATATCTCGCTGCAAAAAGCGCCCCTGCTAAACCTAATAAAACTAGTAGCTTTTTCATCTATTCTCCTTTAATATTTTAAAATAATAACATAAATTTGATACAATTTTAAATACACGAAATATTTATAAATCGGTGATATAACAACAATTTAATGCAAAAAAAGGACGGTAATGGGTGTTAAATCCGATAAGTGGATTAGAAAAATGGCAAAAAATTTTTCAATGATTTCCCCGTTTGAAGAAAAACAGGTAAGAAAAGGGATTATAAGCTACGGAGTCAGCTCTTACGGATACGATATAAGAGTCAGCGACGAATTTATGGTTTTTACAAATATAAATTCAACGGTTGTGGATCCCAAAAATTTTGATGAAAGAAACGTTGTAAATATTAAAGGAGACTGTATTATTCCTCCAAACTCTTTTGCTTTATGCAGAAGCGTTGAATATTTTAAAATGCCGCGCGACGTACTGGCAATATGCGTAGGGAAAAGCACTTACGCCAGATGCGGAATTATCGTAAACGTTACACCCATAGAACCGGAATGGGAAGGTCATATCACTATAGAAATCAGCAACACCACTCCCCTTCCCGCTAAAATATATGCAAACGAAGGTATAGCCCAGCTGATCTTTTTAGGTGCGGATGACGGTATATGCGAAACAAGCTATGCGGATAAAAGCGGAAAATATCACGGCCAGCAGGGAATAACGCTGCCAAAGGTGGATAAATAATGAAACTGTGTATTGCTTTGGACAATCCGACAAAAGAAGAAAATCTCAAACTCGCAAAAGAACTTAAAGAATACGCAAACGATTTATGGCTAAAAATAGGATTTAGAAGTTACATAAGAGACGGAAATGAATTTATAAAAGAATTAAAGTTATTGGGTTATAATCTGTTTTTGGATCTGAAACTTTATGATATTCCGAACACTATGGCCGATGCCGCGGAAGAAATAGCCAAACTCGGCGTTGATATGTTTAATGTTCACGCAAGTGCCGGAAGCACTGCTTTAAAAACCGTTATGAAAAGACTTGAAAAGTATGAAAAGAGACCTCTTGTATTAGCCGTAACGGCTCTTACAAGCTTCAGCAACGAAGAGTTTGAGAAAATTTACGGTGATAGTATTGAAAACAAAGCAAAAGCGTTCGCTAAGATCTCTTTCGAAGCGGGGCTTGACGGAGTGGTATGCTCCGCATTTGAAAGCGGTATGATAAAAAACATAACAAACGAACATTTTATAACCCTGACTCCTGGAATCAGACCTTTCGGGGAAGATGCGGGAGACCAGGCGAGAGTTGCGGACATAACTCTGGCAAAAAAAGAAAAAGTTGATTTTATAGTAGTCGGAAGACCTATATACAAAGACGCAAACCCAAAAGAAAAAGTAGAAAAAATATTAAATAAAATCAAGGAGATTTAATGAAAAAAATCATTTTAAGTTTAGGAATTATCGCAAGTCTGTTTGCAAGCGACAAACTGCTGTCACAAAAAAAATTAAACGAAGTGTTAAAATCAAGTCTTATATATCCGAAACTTTCTAAAGACATTAAAAAAGGCATCGTAAAAGTAAGAGGAGTGGAAAAAGACGGGTTTTATATAATCAATATCAAAACTCCTAGAGGAGTCGGAAATATATACATAACAAAAGATAAAAAATACACTATTATCGGAAATATATTAAACAACAAAAACGGACAGCCCCTCACAGGCAACTTTCCTGTAAATAAAAAAATAGTTGAAAAAGGCGTGTTATTTACATTCGGAAACGGGAAAAAAGAGATATATCTTGTAACAGACCCTCAATGTCCTTTCTGCAGAATGATGGAAAAAGAGAAAAAAGGTTTCCTTAATAAAAACTATAAAGTTCACGTAATACTGTTCCCTCTTCCTTTCCACAAATATGCAAAAGCTATGAGCTATTATATTCTAGCAGCTAAAACTGATCAGGAAAAAGCAAAAAGACTCCAGGAAATACTCGGCGGAAGCAACGAATGGAAAAACTTCCATCCAACAAAAGCGCAAAAAGCAAAATTTGATAAAATGTTAGAAAATTCTAAAAAAGCGGTTGAAGAATTAGGAGCAAGGGGAACCCCTACCGTTTACGACAAAAACTTCAACAAAATAAACTGGACTACACTGGGAGCAAAAAAATGAGTTTTATCGATGCAACTTTATGCGCCAGTTTAAAAATCATAAGAGCGCTACACGAAGAAGAAAACCTTTTTGAAGAAAAAGGTATCGGCTTCGGCGGCGACAGAAGTTTAAACATCGACCTTATCGCCGAAAAAATTTTTATAAAAGCTCTTAGCGACTACGGAAATATTTTAAGCGAGGAAACAGGATTTATAGACAACGGCAAAGAAAAAAAGATTATTATCGACCCTATTGACGGAAGCTACAATGTTTCAAACCATATCCCTTATTTCGGATGCAGCGTTTATCTTGAAAACGAAGCGGCAATCGTAGTAAACCTGAGCAACGGTGATTATTTTGTTAAAGACAAAAACGGAAAAAGATTCGACAATTTATTCAGAAAACCTTTTGCGTCAAATTACAGACATGATGTAATTATTTTTGAAAAAGCGTATAAAAATCCTGACATAGTGCAAAAATTAAGCACTCGCGGCCTTAAATTCAGAGCGCCGGGAGCTTTAAGCCTGTCACTTTGTTACGGCGAGTCTTCAAAAGCGGTTATTTACAAAGGCGAAATAAGAGAATTCGATATTGCGGCGGCTAAATTTTACAACAGCGAATATCACTGGCATTTTGAAGACGATTTAATTTTAATGAGTCCAAAAAAAGAGGATCTGGAAGAAGTTTTAAGTATAATAAAGGAATAAAAATGGGATTTAGCAACTTTTTAAAAAAATTTAAAAAACCTCAGCCGACAAAACAGGAGCAAAGCACATGGATTAAATGTCCGGCGTGCGGAGCCATCAGTTTTTATAAAGAGGTTCAAAAGGAATTCAACACATGCCCTAAGTGTGAGTACCATTTCAGAATGAGCGCTGAAGACAGAATTAAACTGCTCGCCGATGAAAGCACCTTTACGGAATATGACAAAAATTTAGAACCGAACGATCCTCTAAATTTCGTAGACAAAAAAAGCTATAAAAAAAGAGTAGAAGAAAATTTTAAAAAAACGGGAAGAAAATCTTCCGTAATCAGCGGAGAATGCAAAATCAACGGAATTCCGACACAGTTATTGGTATTCGATTTTGCTTTTATGGGAGGAAGTCTCGGAAGCGTTGAAGGCGAAAAAATAGTAAGAGCCGTTAACAGGGCCATTGAAAAAAATCAGGGCGTAGTAATAGTTTCAACTTCAGGCGGAGCCAGAATGCAAGAAAGTACATTCAGTCTTATGCAGATGGCAAAAACTTCAGCAGCGCTTGCAAGTCTTGCTGAACACAACCTGCCTTATATTTCAGTTCTTACCGATCCTACTTTCGGAGGAGTAAGTGCGTCTTTTGCGTTTTTAGGTGATTTCATCATAGCAGAGCCCGGTGCCATTATCGGTTTTGCAGGCCCTAGGGTTATTAAACAGACAATAGGCGAAGATCTTCCAAAAGGTTTCCAAAGGGCTGAGTTTTTACTGGAACACGGTCTTATAGATATGGTAATCAAAAGAAATGAATTAAAAGACACTATAGCCAACTTATTAAAATATACACTAAAACAGGCAAGCTGACCCCACTTTTTTTTCCTCTTCACAATTTATCTGCTTCACAACTTTACAACTCATCCACTTCACAACTTCACAACTTACCTACTTCACAACTTACTAACTTTTTAATATAATTCGCCCAAAAAGGCGGCACGTGGCTATATATGCTCTTTTAGACTGGGACACACTGCAAAAATACAATATTTCAATCAAAGACTTCTGTAAAACGGCAAAAGGGCTTAAGGCCAAAATACTTCAATACAGGGACAAAAACTCTTCTTTAGAAGAAAAAAAAGAGCGTCTTTTGGAAATCAAAAAACACTGGAAAAAACCTCTTATTATCAACGATACTGTAGAACTGCTGCCTTACTGCGACGGAATACATATCGGCCAGGAAGACCTGCAAAATTTATGTGATACTTACAATTTATCTGCTTTTGAAATAATATATGCAATTAAAAATGGAGAATGGAGAATGGAGAATGGAGAATTTAAAATAATTAACAATAATTCTCAATTTGCAAACCAAAACTCTCAATTCTCAATTCTCAATTCTAAATTTATTGTGGGTCTCTCAACCCACAACAAAGAAGAAATCCTCGAAGCGAACAGACTACCCTTAAGCTATATAGGTCTCGGGGCATACCGTCCTACGTCAACAAAAAAAACAGACAATATATTAAAAGAAAAAATTATGGATTTAATAAAAATTTCACATTTTCCTGTTGCGGTTATCGGTGGAGTTAAAATTTATGATAAAATTCCGTCAAAATTTAAAGTTATAGGAAGTGATATATGCAGATTAACGTTTTCTCAATTGAGAAAAAAGAAGACTTTCAAAATGAAATAAAAGACTTTATAAAAAAATCCAAACAGTTCGCACAGGTTAACAATCACACCCTATATTCTAAAAATCTATCAAAATCAAACAACCCCAAAGAAGAGTACTCCAAAATATTTGCAAAATATGTTAACGACGGTTTTAACGTCATACTTACTCCTGAAGGAAAACTGATGGACAGTTATGAATTTGCAGATATTTTCGAGCACTCTAAAATTAATTTTTTTATAGCCGGTGCTTGGGGATTTGATGAGAGTTTTAAAAAAAACGGACTGAATATATCTCTCAGTCCGCTTACAATGAGCCATAAAGTTGCAAAATTAGTATTGTTTGAACAGATATATAGAGCTCTAAGCATTAAAAACAATCATCCGTATCACAAATAAAACAAGGAGAAGGAATGAATATGAAAAAGTACCATCTGTACAAGGAAATGCTGCTAATGAGAAAAGCTGAACTTGAAAAAATATTATATTCTTTAACAAACGACATTAAAGACATTAATAAATGCGAAATTAACGACGAAGCCGATTATGCAGCTGCAAGTATGGACAGCGGAAGAGATTATCAGATATATATTAATCAGAAAAAAGAACTGGAAGAGATTAATGAAGCTTTGAAAAAAATTGATGAGGGAACTTACGGGATCTGTGAAATGTGCGAAGATCCGATTCAGGAAGCAAGACTTAAAATAAAACCTTACGCAAAATATTGTATAATATGTAGAGAAATCATCGAAAAAGAAGGAAAATAACAAAAAATGAAAAAATATACCCTTTTTAGCATTATATTAATAGCCCTTATTACACTTTTTGTGTATATTGAAGAAAACAGCGCCACGACGTTCAGTATGCTGGGACTCAATATCACCCTTCCGAATGCCGTATGGACTGCTATATTTTTAGGTATATTTTTTATTTTTTCTATAATATTTTTCGGCGTACTGAATATAAAAGAATACTTTTACAAAAAAAATATAAAAAAAGACATTGAAACTTTAATTGCAAATATTAAAAACAGAATTCTTTATAAAGACCCTGTAAATAAAGAAGTAAAAATTTTAAAACACTGCAATAATTTCGTTAACAATATCGAAGGTTTGAACATTATTCCGAAAAAATGTGAAAAATTCGAATTTTTAGAAGATATAGAAAAGCTTAAAAACGGAGAAGTCATAGAAATAAGCAAATACAGACTTAACGAAAACAACCCTTGGTTCATTTTAAATATTAAAAACAGACTTTCGAAAGATGAAAATTTTGCAAAAGAAGTCTTAAAAAAATATAAAAACGAAGAGCTTAAAAAACTTGCTTTTAAAATTTACGCAAAATACGCAAGCATTAATGAAATATTAAAATATGATTACGAAATTGACTTAGAAATTATTAAAGCTCATCTTGACGATCCGGATGTAAAATTCCTGCTTCAAAAAGCAAAACTTATCCCGAAAGAAGAAATTGAAATTGCAAAAGCCATTCATCAGACGATGACACCGGATAAAGAATTTGAAATTCTTGAACCGTTAAAATGGGCAAGCGCTTATCTTGCTCTTAAATACGAACATATAGAAAAGGCAAAAGAAATTATCGAAGAAAACGATCTTAAGTTTTTTGAATTCTTTCTAAAACTACGTGAAGCCGGAATAAGGGCGGATATTGACGAATATATCGATTCTGAAATCTGAGCCTCCCTATTTTTTTTTAGCCCCTCTTGCGGGTTATACAGACCTTCCCTTCAGAAGCGTTGTTAAAAAATTCGGATGCGATATGACGTTTAGTGAAATGACAAACGTTAACGCTATCGCATACGATAATGAAAAAACAAAAAAAATGATGGAAAAATCTCCTTTTGAAAATCCTTATTTTGTACAGATTGCCGCAAACAACGTTGAAAATGCCGTTAAAGCTGTTGAAACTATAAATGGACTTGACTGGATATACGGAATAGACATCAACCTAGGATGCCCTGTAAATAAAGCCAGACGAAGCGGATTCGGCGGAGTGTTGCTCAAAGACGAAAACAGGGATTTTCTAAAAGAAGTGGTAAACGCCATAGTAAAAACATCCAAAAAACCGGTAAGCGCAAAAATGAGAATAGGTTTTGACAAAAGTGTTGTGGAAGACAGGGCTAAACTGCTTGAGGATTTGGGTATTGTGTTTTTGACGATACACGGAAGAACGGTCAAACAGATGTATAAAGGCACCGCCGATTATGATGAAATAAAAAAAGGCGTAAACGCCGTAAATATCCCTGTAATTGCAAACGGCGACATTACCGATTATGAAAAGGCAAAATATGTACTTGAATATACAGGCGCCAGCGGTGTATCAATCGGAAGAGGCGCGGTAGGGAAACCCTGGATATTTCTTGAAATGAAACAGCAGGGCAACATAACCTCTGAGCAGAAAAAAGAAGTTATAATAGAGCATTTTAATCAAATGGTATACTGGTATGGTGAATACGGAGTAATTTTATTTAGAAAACACGCTCATGCATACTCTAAAGGCATTCCAAAAGCCAGTGAATTCAGAAGTAAAATGAATGAGCTAAAAGATCCCCAAACCGCGAGAAAACTTATTGAGGAATATTTTAATGTTTAACGGACTGATAAGAGAAACGGCAAAAATAAGAAGTTTTAGTAATAATAAATTAAGACTTTTAGCAAAATACAAACCTCAAATCGGCGACAGTATTGCAATAAACGGAGTATGTCTTACAGCCACTAAGGTATATCCGGACGGATTTGAAGTAGAACTTTCCCCTGAAACACAAAAAATAATCCCTCTAGAAAATTATCAGGCAGGGAAAGAAGTACATATCGAACCGGCTCTTAGATTCGGAGACAGAATAGACGGACATCTGATCCAGGGACATGTAGACGCAATAGGGGAAATACTTGAAGTCAAAAAAAACGCCAACTCATACGATGTAATAATAAAAACTGATCCCAAAATTATAAAATACATAGCTCCTAAAGGCTCAATAGCAATAGACGGAGTAAGCCTGACCGTCAATGATGTATTTAGTGACAGGTTCAGACTCACCATTATCCCACATACATTCGAAAACACACTATTTAAAACATATAAGCTGCACCAGAAAGTAAATATAGAAACGGATATGTTTGCCAGATACATATATCATATGCTGAAAAACTCACCTGATGACATAAACGAAAAAATCCTTGCCTGGTGGTAGGAATAATAATTATTAAAGTTAGTTGAAGTTATTATTGAGGTTTTTAAAATTGTTTAAATTTTATTGCTATTGAAAAATCCCAATTACCCATATACCAATTACTAATACACTAATTAACCAACCTTAACAACTCAATAACCCTAAAAACCTTTCCTTATTTCAAATTCTTCAAAAACTGTTTCGCTTCGTCAAGATCCATAAGCGGTACTAATTCACCGTCTTTTACGTAATACCACTCTCTTTTATCAATTTTCCTGCCTGTAGTGAGCCTTGTTTCTATTACATCGTTTTCAAATATCTCCACGTCCCAGTCTTCTTTGTAAGATTTTGCTTTTTTACACCACTCTTTTCCGTTTGAAGGTACAAAATCCCTATCAATTTCATCTCCAGCCAAAAAAAGCTTAGCTACGTAAGCCGGACCGAATTTAGGAATAAAACACCCTTCCGTTTTAAAATGAATCCATTTGCCTTCTCTTCTTTTGGCGAGTTCGGCTTTTGCTTTTTCTATAATGTCGTTTAATTCTTCATCAGTGTATTTTGAAAAATCCATAGTTACTCTTTTTTAACGAATCATAATATAAGAAATAATTTTAAGCAAACTTTAAGAAATTTAATGTTTTTAATTCTTTTTTAACCCTATTGTTGTATACTGACATTGGGAAATTAACTTTTAAGGAGCGGAAATGAAGAAATTGATTATGACGGTAAGTGTCAGTGTCGCACTAATGGCCGGAACTTTAAATTTAAAAGTAGATAATTCAAATCTACACAGGGTAAGCCCTAACCAAAACGGTTTAGTTATGTCTTATTCTTCAATTGTACAAAAAGTTGTACCTAGTGTTGTAAATATTTCAACTGAAAAAATGGTAAAAACAAAAATTCCTGAGCAGTTCAGGAGATTTTTTGAAGATCCGTTTTTCAGAAGATTTTTTGGTCCTTTCGGTCAGCTGCCGAAAGAAAAGGAACAAAAAGAATATGCACTCGGAAGCGGTGTAATCGTTACAAAAAACGGATATATCGTTACAAACAATCACGTTGTGGCAGGTGCTACGAAAATTATAGTAAAACTGCATGACGGAAGAAAATATACCGCAAAACTCATAGGAACCGATCCGAAAACAGATATTGCAATCATCAAAATTAATGCCAAAAATTTAAAACCTATCACTATTGCGGATTCAAGCAAAGTAAAAGTAGGTGATATAGTTCTTGCAATAGGGAATCCTTTCGGACTAGGCGAGAGCGTAACTCACGGAATAGTCAGTGCGCTAAACAGAACTTCAATAGGTCTGAACGACTATGAAAACTTTATCCAGACAGACGCGGCAATCAACCCTGGAAACAGCGGAGGTGCTCTGGTTGACCTTAAAGGAAGACTGATAGGTATCAACTCTGCTATTATTAGTAGAAGTGGCGGAAACAACGGTATAGGTTTTGCAATTCCGAGTAATATGATGAAATTCGTTATTACATCTCTTATCAAACACGGAAAAGTGGAAAGAGGATATCTAGGCGTAATGATCAGCAATATTGATTCAAGCAAAGCGAAACTTTACGGAATAGACCACGGTGTGCTAATCAATAAAGTAGAACCGAAAAGCGCAGCGGCGGCAGCAGGTCTTAAAGCGGGAGACATTATCGTAGCGGTTGACGGCAAAGAAGTTAAAAATGCCGGTGAGCTTAGAAACCAGATAGCGTTTAAAGGGCCTGATGCGAAAGTTCATATTAAAGTATACAGAAACGGAAAATACATTACTTTAACAGCTAAATTAAAAGCGCTGAAAACAAAAGTTGAAACAATTCAAAACATTAAACTGCTTGAAGGCGTAACGCTTAAAGAGCAAAAAGGCCACATTGTAATAGATAAGGTAGCGCCTAATACATATCCGGCAATGGTAGGATTACAAAAAGGCGATATAATTCTAAAAGTAAAAACAGTTAAAACAGGCAAATGGGAAAAAGTAACATCTATTGACGAACTTAAAAAACTGTTAAAAGGCCTTGACAGAGGCGACACTTTACTTGAAATTAACAGAGACGGTTCAATATTTATCGTTCAAATGTAAGGAAATAAATGAAAATACTTTTAGCGCCCAGTGAAAGAAAAACATTAGGGGGAAATTTTCCTCCTATATCAAAAAATAGTTTTATTTTCCCCGAAATTTACGAAAAAAGAAAAGAAGCCGTTAAAAAATATGATGAATTTTTAAAAACGACAGACGATATTAAAAATTTCGGAGATGATAAAACTTCCGTTTTTGAAAGACCTGTAAAAAAAGCAGTATTAAGATACAGCGGTGTGGCGTTTGAACATATGAAATACGAAGAACTCGATAAAAGTGCACAAAAGTGGATAGACGAAAACGTATATATTTTTTCAAATCTGTTCGGTGTAATCAGCGCCGGAGACTTAATCCCCCACTATACCCTAAAACAGGGAAGCAAACCCGGATTTGATATTTATTCATATTATAAAGAAGTGTTTTCGCCTGTTCTTGAAAAAATTAACGAAAGCGAGCCTTTTATAGATTTAAGGGCTAAGTTTTACGAAAAAATTTATAAACCAAAAAACGCAATTACGTTTAAATTCATTAAAAACGGCAAAGTAGTTAGCCATTTTGCAAAAGCTTACAGGGGAAAACTGAGTGCCGTTATCTCAAAACACAGACCCGAAACCATAGAAGATGTATTAAAAATACCGTTTGAAGACATTAAAATTATAGAAATACAGAAAAAAAAAGGAGTAAAAGAAATTGTGTGCGAGGTTTTTTAAATATCGTCAAAGCCTCCGAAATCATCTAAGCCTTCAAAATCGTCAAAACCTCCTTCAAAATCATTGTCCGCCACTTCATCTTCATAATTTTCAAAATATTCGCTGCTCATAACATCTTCATCAAGTCCTGAAGAAACATTATCTATTTTTTCATCCAGTTCATCAAGTTTTGCATCTATTTCATCAAGCTTGGTATCTATTTCGCTTATATCGTTTTGCAATACTTCATTTATTTCATTATTGTCCATACCCAGACTCTGTCCCATTTCCACAGGTGAAACGTTATGATTAAAAAGAAGATTATAAAGTCCCATACCGGCCATTGCTCCCGCCATAGAACCTAAAAAACTACCTCCAAAACCGCTTGATAAACTGTTTGAAGCTGAATTCTGAACGGTTGTCTGAGGCTGAGGTTTTACTTTGAAATCCTCGCTTGAGAACTTTTTTTCGTTATTTTCGTTTATTTCTTCAAGTTTTGCAACCCTTTTATCTAGTTCATCTACTTTTTGAACAAGTTTTTCAAGAACAAGACCCATTTTTTTAAGAGTGTTTTCAATGTTTTGAGTATCCATCTTTACTCCTTTTTTTTAATTATATCTTTATTTTTTGCTTTTTTGTATTTTTTCCAGAGGAGTTTGAACAACATAAAAAAATTCAGGGTTTAAATCATTATAAAACAGCTTCACTTTAGCTTCCTGATATAGTTTTTTTTCAATAACTTCGGTTACCACTCCGACTTTAGCGCCTTTATAAAAAACACCGTCAAGACCGCTTGTAATTACCAGATCCCCGACTTTTATCGGTTTAAATTTCGGTATATACTTAATAGTATTTATTTTCCCGTAAAAGATTCCGGGAATTTTGTCTTTTCCTATATATACGGTATAAGAAGTTTTTTCGTTGGAATTAAGAAGAGCTAGCGAATAATTAGAATAGTTTTTAACAACAATCCCTGCCGCCATATTGTTATATACCAATCCCCTCGGCGTTTTAAAAGGTTTGTCATAATTTATATATACTTCGGTAAAATCAGGAAGTTTGGCATAAGATATAACCTGAGTAAATACCAGGTTTGGAAAATTTATATATCTAAAATATTTTAAATCTTTACAAGTGGCATATCTTACGGCAAATTTTTGAATTTCATCTTTTAAAAATTTATTTTCTTCAAGAACTTTTTGCAGTGTATCTTTTTGATCTATATATTCTTCATATATCACTTTCCATGAAGTAATAAAGGAAGAAAAGGAGTTTTTAAGGGAATTAGCGCTTTCCAGCGTATATTTTTTAACAACCGGTATCTGAAAAAACAAAACCGTTAAAAGTGTGATTATTAATAATAGCCGCTTACTCATCAAGTGTTGCTAGTATCTCTATTTCATCTAATACTTTGCCTGTACCTTTAGCAACGGCCAAAAGAGGCTCTTCCGCAATATAAACAGGAAGAAGCACCAAATCGCTTAAATATTTATCAAGCCCTTTAAGCAGAGCGCCGCCACCTGTTAAAACAATACCGTTTTCGACAATATCTCCTGCCAAATCCGCCGGTGTTTCTTCAAGCACCTGTTTTACGGCTTCTCCGATTTCTTTAACCGGTTCTTTAAGGGCTTCTCTTATATCTTCGCTTGTAACCGTAATAGTTTCAAGAAGACCGGAAATTCTGTTTTTACCCTGAACCTGCATTTTAAGCTCTTCTTCAAGTTTAACGGCGCTTCCTATTTCCATTTTGATCTCTTCAGCTACTCTTTCACCGATAATTAAATTGTATTTTTTATTGATATAATCCACTATGCTTCTGTCAAATTTATCACCTGCAACCCTGATCGATTTACTTACAACAAGACCGCCTAAAGAAATAACACCGATTTCAGTAGTACCGCCACCGATATCGATTACCATACTTCCCTGAGGCTCTTTTACAGGAAGCCCCGCACCGATTGCCGCAGCCATAGGTTCTTCAATTAAATATACCTCTCTGGCTCCTGCGCTCATAGCGGATTCTTTAACCGCTTTTCTTTCAACCTGAGTAAGCCCGTACGGAACGCATATTACTATTCTAGGCCTGATCAGACCCTTTCTGTTGTGTACTTTTTGAATAAAATATCTTATCATTTCTTCCGTTACGCTGAAATCCGCAATAACTCCGTTTTTCATAGGACGGATCGCAACAATGTTTTTAGGAGTTTTTCCGACCATTTCCTTTGCGGCTTTTCCGACTGCAAGAACCTTTTTTTTATGTTTGTCTTCTTTAATGGCAACTACGCTAGGCTCATTAATTACTATACCTTTGTTTTTTACGCTAACCAGTGTATTGGCGGTACCTAAATCTATCGCCAAATCGTTACTGAAAAATCCCAAAATTTTATTTAGCATTTTCTTCCTTTTTTACCAAAATAGGCTCTGCTTTTTTTTCTATTACATCTTTTGTGATAATAATCTTATATCCTCTGTATTCCGGCAGGTTAAACATAATATCAACCATCGCTTCTTCCAAAATAGCTCTAAGTCCTCTGGCTCCTGTTCCTCTTTTAATAGCTTTGTCTGCTATTGCCTCAAGGGCTTCTTTATCAAATTCAAGTTCTACGTCATCAAGCGCAAACAAAGCCTGATACTGTTTTATAAGCGCGTCTTTAGGCTCTGTCAGAACTCTTATCAGATCTTCTCTTTCGAGCTCTCTCAATGTAGCAATGACCGGAAGTCTGCCGATAAGTTCCGGAATCAGACCGTATTTAACAAGATCTTCCGGTTCTACAAGCGCAAAAATATCGTCTTTTGTCAGTTTTTCTTTTGTTTTACCCAAAAATCCGACAGTAGCGCCTTCAAGTCTTTTTTGAATAATCTCCTCAAGTCCGTCAAACGCGCCTCCGCATATAAACAGAATATTTGAAGTGTCTATCTGTATAAATTCCTGATTAGGATGTTTTCTTCCCCCCTGAGGCGGTACGTTTACGATTGACCCTTCTATGATTTTCAGCAGTGCCTGCTGAACTCCCTCACCGCTAACGTCCCTTGTAATTGATCTGTTTTCGGAAAGTCTGCTTATTTTATCAATCTCATCGATAAATACGATACCTCTTTCGGCTTTTTCAACATCAAAATCCGCAGCCTGAATCAGTTTTAAGAGTACATTTTCAACGTCTTCACCCACATATCCGGCTTCCGTTAAAGACGTGGCGTCCGCAATAGCGAGCGGAACATCAAGAAGCTTTGCAAGCGTTCTTGCGATAAGCGTTTTACCGCTTCCGGTAGGTCCTATCATAAGAATATTCGATTTTTGAATTTCAACGTCGCTTTTTGCTCCGAAGAGTATTCTTTTGTAATGGTTGTAAACCGCAACCGAAATAATTTTTTTGGCTCTTTCCTGTCCTATTACGTATTCGTCTAAATGAGCTTTTATAGCTTTAGGAGTAAGAAGCCTTATATCGGAGCTTTCTTCTTTTTTTTCTTTTTTATCAGTTGCCCCCATTATAATTTCATACGCCGTCAATACGCAGTTTTTACATATAAACGCCGCATCGTCGGGAGCTGCCAATAGCGGATTGTCTTCCGTTTCAAAACTTCCGCAGAAACTACACTTTTCTGTCATATGGTATTCCCCTTTTTGAATTTAATACGAATTCACATAAATGTTTTACATATTCGTTATTGGTGTTTTCAAGTATTTCTTTTGCTGTGTCTTTAAGCGGTTTTCCGCTTTCAAACAGCTCTTTATACGCTTTTTTGATAGCGTCTATGTCGCTTCTGTTTTCAAATCTTCTTCTAAGTCCCGTAAGATTAAGACCTCTTAATTTCGCCCTGTTGCCCTCGGCAATGGTAAACGGAGGAATATCCTGCCCTACCGCGCTAGCACCGGCTATCATAGCATGGGCTCCGATTTTTACAAACTGGTGAATAGGTGTCATTCCGCCTATTACAACATAATCCTCTAGTTCAACATGCCCCGCAAGGGTAGCCGCATTGGCCAATATACAGTTGTTTGCGATTATAACGTCGTGTGCTACGTGTACGTATCCCATAAGCAGATTGTTATCTCCTATTTTGGTTACGGCTCCTCCGCCTTCCGTTCCGGGATTTATTAACGTAAATTCTCTGATTTTATTGTTGTTTCCTATAATAAGTTCAGTTTTTTCACCGTGATATTTCAAATCCTGCGGTTCGCTTCCGAGTACCGCATGAGAATAAATATGGTTATTATCGCCTATAGTCGTATATCCGGTAATTAACGTATAAGGATCAATAACGTTGTTATCGCCGATAACTACGTTTTCATCAATTATAACACCCTCGCCTATTTTACAGTTTTTGCCTATTTTGCCTTTTATTATTGCTTTTTCGCTTACATTTTCCATAGTTTTTCCATTTATTTTCATTTGTCCATTATCATGGCTTTAAGTTCAGCTTCGCTTACAAGCTCTCCGTCAACATACGCTTCACCCTTAAGCTGCCATATTTTACCTCTGTGCTTGATAGTAGAAATTTTATATACGAGTTTATCCCCCGGAAGCACCGGCTTTCTGAATTTCGCTTTGTCAATGCTCATAAAATATACAACTTTATCGTTTAAGTCTTCTTTGCTCATTACTGTAAAAGGTAAAATAGCTCCAGTCTGAGCCATACCTTCAATGATTAACACGCCCGGATAAATAGGATGCCCCGGGAAGTGACCCTGAAATACCTGATTTGTAATAGAAATATTCAAATACCCCTCAACATATTCGCCCTCTTTTACATCCGTAATTCTGTCAACTAACAAAAACGGATATCTGTGAGGTAACATTTCCTGAATCTGATTAATATCATAAACCATATTCTGCCTTTTTTATTAAAATTTTATCAAAATTTCTCTTACATCGGGATATACTTTAGCCTCAATATCTATTTCATATTTATCTTTTATCTCATCCACGATAATAATCGGCGACAAAGAATATTCTGTATGGGTAATTTTTTCCCTAAAACGTATCTCTTCATCGATACTTGGAGGAGAAAGTAAAATTTCTTTAACATTGTGATATTTTTTATTTAAAATTTCATTAAATTTGGAAATTTCCGCGAAAATTATCTGCATTCTGCTGAAATAACCGATTCCGTCTTTTACAAACTCGATTTTACCCCTTGCAGGCCTTTGAAGAAACGAATAAAACAAAATATAACTATCCTCGATTTCCCATTTTCCATCTCCACCCCAAAAAGTCTTACGATTTTCCGGCAAGCCCGGATTTTCCGTTTTATACTTTTCACTTTTCACTTTACATTTTATACTGCCCCTAAGCAGTCTATAATTTAGGAAATTTTCTTTGATTATTTTATATTTAATTTCCTCATCTTCATATTCAAGCCTTTTTTTATAAATCTCAAGCCTCTCTTCTATGCTTGCGGGAAGAATCTGCCCCGTTACAGGGCTTAACAGTTCATCTATAATCTCCTGATCCTGTTTTTGCCGCCAGATTCCGTATATGCACCCGCAGTAATCCTGCCTGTACATCTGGGTTTCTTTCGCATACATCTGCTGTGCCTGGGTTCCTCCCTTTTTACGGTAATCGGGCGCGTAAAAGTCAATACCGTATTTTCTTTTTATCACTTTTCCTATAGAATTTAACTGCTCCTGGGATTTCATAGGCGACATCAAAAGAGAAGTGGTTATTTTATCATCGCCGTTTTTTAATGCGAACTCGGCGGTGGCTTCCAATGAATGGTCAAAACATACAGAACACCTTACACCCTTTTCGGGTTCATTTTCTTTGCCTTTTACGGCTTTAAGCCAGCTTTCGTAATCATATTCGCCCTCTACGTATTCGATTCCGAGTTTTTTGCATATTCTTTCGGTATCTAAAGATCTTAGTTTAAATTCGCTGTAAGGATGGATATTGGGGTCGTAAAAAAAACCGGTAATTTTTTCATCAGGAAAATCTTCTTTTAATCTTTTCAAAAAATATCCGGCATCGACACTGCAGCAGAGATGGGCAATCATAAAAAGCCTTTTTGGGAGATAATATAAAAAAAGGAGAGAGTTTTCAACCCTTAGCTAACGCTCGGGCATGAAAGTTCAACGTAAATTCTAAACGTATCGCCTTCTTCGTTTACGAAAAATCTGTGTTTTTTACAGAAGTTTCCGTTCATGTAGTTTGCGATTTTTAAAGCTTCCATTTCAGCCTGTTCTTTTGATTCGAACGTTTTTGGGAACTCAAGATCGCTTTTTTTGATACATCCGCAAAGTTTTTCTACGTCAACTTTATACATATTCGCTCCTTTGAGATAAATTTTGTCCGAAATATACCAAATTTTTTTGCAAAATCAAATTTTTTTGATATATTTAGCCAAAAAAAGGACAGTAATGACAAATACTCAAAAAGAGATGATGGCTCTTGTGGGCGCCTGCACCCAGGAAGCCGGCGATAAATTTCTGGTTCCAAGCGTATTAAACGGTGAATTTAATAAAATTCTTACCAAAAAGTTTGAAATTTTTAATGAAGACACTCAGAAAAAATATGATCTTATTATTGACGAAAAACCGGGCGATTTGATTAAAATATACGAAAAACTTAGTGATAAAGGTATATATATCACAACCGCCTCATCACTTGAAGACAGGGATCTTTTTGCGAATTTGAGCAAACTTTTTTATATTGTAATGCCGTATTATTTCATTGAAGACAACGGTTCAAGAAAAGCGCTCGTATTCGCAAGCAAAAAGATTCACCCTACAGCGGATCTGATCAGACACAGAAGCGATTTCGTGGAAAACACCCACTACTACCATACAGACATTCATCTTGCGAGTTTTGTGCTTCCTAAGTATATTTTTGAAAATATCAAAGACGTAATTAAACTTTAATGGAGAATTGAGAATTGAGAATTGAGAATAATGAAATTTCCGAAAAATCATCGGATTTTTTGAAATTTAAAAATGCGGTCGTGCTTACAGGCGGCATAGGGACGGGCAAAAGCACCGTCGCTTCTTTTTTAAAAATGTTCGGCTACAAAATAATAGACGCGGACGAGATAAGCAGACAGGTTTTCGAAGAACAGAAAGAAAAAATAGAAAAAATCTTCGGAACAGTCGATCGAAAAGAGCTTAGAAACATAGTATTTAACGACAAAGAAAAACTAAAAACCTTAGAAAACATAATTTTGCCGGAAGTTAGAAAAAGAGTAATAAATTTCGCCGAAAAATATGAAAAAGACGGCGTTAAGTATTTTGTAGACCTTCCGCTTTATTTTGAAAAACAAAACTATCCGGAATTCAGTAAAGTCCTCGTAATCTACGCTCCGAAAGAACTGCAGGTAAAAAGGGTTATGCAAAGGGATGGCGTAAGCGAAAAAGAAGCACGTTCAATTCTTAACAACCAGCTCGATATTGAGCTTAAAAAGCAAAAAGCCGACTTCGTAATCGACAACTCAAAAGATCTAAAACATCTTCAAAAAGAGATTGAAAAGTTTATAAAAAACCTATGAATAAATTGTTGTAATTACCAGATTTATTTTTAAAAGTTTTTGAAAAAATTATTTTAAGAAAACATCTGCAGCGTAATGGTCGAAATTTCTTTGAAATTTCGGGTAACCATAGCGAAGCCGTTTGAAAAAAATAATATTTTTCAGAAAACTTCATTCACTGCTTTAAAAATATAAAAACTTCCCCATACTTTCATTTTCCGTTAATAAAGTGCTATAATATTCAAAAGGATTAAGATGGAAAAGATATTCGGTCTTGACAGAAAAGCCGCTTCAATAATCGAAAATGCGGACAATGAAATAAAAAAACTTTTTGACGAATTCGAAAAAGAAAAAAAAGAACATCTTGATAAATTCAATAAAGAATTAAATTCTTACGAAGAAAATCTGAAAAACGAACTTAATATAAAACTTTCACAATACAAAAACTCCATTGAAAAATCTTTTAAAGAAAAACAGAAAAAACTTTCATCGTTTTCGATTAATACGGATAAACTCTTTAATAAAATAAAAGATGAACTATGCGGCCGGTAAAATACGCCTATGTAAACGCTCTTGTAAGAAGCCTCAAAAGCGGATTTGTAACCTCCGAAAAACTTCTTGCAGCTGAAAACAAAGCGGATTTATTCAATATTTTGCTCTCAACACCTTACGCAACAGTGCTTACGGCGCCGGAAAACCTGTATAAAGACCTTGACGTATATTTTGAAAAACTTTATAAAAAAATTACAAAACCTCTGAATAAAAACGAAAAAAATCTGTTTTATCTTTTCTTTTCAAATGAAAAAACAGACAAAACCAAAGCGTCCCTTATAAAAGAATCCGTTAAAAAAATCCCATCAAAAGATCAAAAAGAGTTTGAAACCATTATAGGACGCTATTTTGACCTGATTAACATATTCACCGTTTTGAAATACAAAATAATCTATAATCTTAAAATTGAAGATTTTTTTCCGTATCTCCTGCCGTACGGAACCATTAAAAAACCTCAGCTTCAAATACTCTCAGCATCAGAAAACCTGTATGAATTCACCCAAAACCTGCAAAACATAATAAATCTGCCTGGCAGAGAGTACAGTTTCGCCTCTTTAAAAAAAGAACTTTTCAAAAACTATTATAAATCGCTCAACAGCGTATGGTTCGGATATCCTTTCAAACTTTCCGTACCTTTTGTGTTTCTGGTGCTTAAAAAACGGGAAATTTCCAATATCAAAGCCGTATGGACGGCTTTTAGCTATAATCTGGCAAAAAACGAAATTGAAAATATGGTGCTCTAAGATGTTTTTTCCGGAAAAGATGTATAAAACAACCTTTGAAATCCCAAAAGAAAAAATTGACACTTTTCTGGAAACACTCGGAAAAGAAAAACTCATTCACATAAAAAAAGAAAAAACAAAAAAACACCCTCTTCTTTACAAAACCGAAACTCTTTTAAAAAAAACTGCTTCTCTGCTTTCAGTAATAAACGAGCCTCTTGCGCCTCCTGAAAAAGGAAATTTAACTCTTGAAGAGATTGAAAACGAACTCTCATCTCTTATTTCCGTATATGAAAGCGTTTCATTCAGGGAAAAAGAGTATAAAAGAAAAAAAGAATCGCTGCAAAAACTGAATAAATTTTTAAAAGCCTTCGGTATATCGAAAGAAAAACTTAAATTCAGGTTTTTAAAATTCAAAGCGTTTTACGCCCCTTATGAAAGTTTTGAGGAAATCAGGCTTGTTATGAGTGCTTACAATATTCTGTGCGTATATGAGGAATTAAAGGATTTTATCGCCGTAATAGCCGTATATACGCCAAAAAGCGAGCAAAAAGCTCTTGAAATACTGCAAAAATTTTCAATTACGCCTTTTAATGAGGGAGTGTTTGAAACAGACGAAAAAACACTTGAAAACGAACTGAAAGAAATAAACAGAGAAAAACGGAAAATAGCACAAAAAAAAGATATATTAAAAAAAATATATTCCCATCTTTTATACATAAAAAACCTTTATGAAGTCAAAACGTTTTTAAAAGAAAAAAACGGGTTTTACATCCTTGAAGGCTGGATACCAAAAAAGAGATTTAAAAATCTCCCTTTTCTAAAACAAAAAGAGCCGGATTACATAAACTCCCCCACACTGCTGAATACCCCCGAATTTTTCAAACCGTTCGAAAACCTTGTAAAAACTTATTCCCTGCCAAAACCGTATGAAATAAACCCTACAATATTTTTTGCGGTAATTTTCGTGTTTTTATTCGGTCTGATGTTCGGCGATATAGGACAGGGAGCCGTCCTGGCGGTAACGGGATTTTGTTTAAAAAACAAAAAGGCGGTTCTTGGAAGAATAATGTTTCTAAGCGGACTTTCATCAATATTTTTCGGTGCCGTTTATGGGCATTTTTTCGGATTTGAGCTTTATCATTTCTTTTCACCTATGGAAAATATAAATTCGCTTATTGCGTTAAGCATATTTGCCGGAAGCGTTATTATTTCCATAGGGTTTATTCTGTATATGAGCACAAATTACAAAAAAGGGGATATGAAAAAGCTTCTTTTCGGGGAAAACGGACTTTTGCCGTTTGCCATTTATCTTCTTCTGATTTGGATAGGCGTTAAAATATTTATACTCCGTACCGATATCAAAATAGACCTGTTTATTCTGGCTTTGCTGTTTACGGCGTTTACCGGATATACGATATATGAGAGCAAAAAAACCTCCCAGTCCCTTTTTCATTCGGTAATCGCTCTTTTGGAAAACATTACCAATACGATTTCCTTTATGAGAACGGGCGCGTTTGCCCTGGCACATGCGGCTCTTTTCCTGGCGGTGTTTACCATTGCCGATATGATGAGTAAAACGGGATACTGGATTACGGTAATTCTCGGCAATATATTCGTTATAATACTTGAAGGGGTTATTGTAACAATCCAGACACTGAGGCTTGAATATTACGAATTTTTTAAAAGATTCTACGAAGGAGGAGGATATGAATACAAACCGTTCGAATTATAAAGGTGTTTTAAAACTGTTTTTGTTTCTGCCTATGGTATTAATGGCGGGTGACAATTCTTACGCATACATTGCCGCGGCCCTGGCAGTCGGGCTTTCAAGTATAGCCGCGGGAATTGCCGTAGGAATGGTGGGAGCAGCCGCCATGGGAAGCATAGGCGAAAAACCCGAAATTTCTACAAAAGCGCTTATTTTCCTGGGACTTGCCGAAGGTATCGCTATTTACGGGCTTATCGTTTCTATAATGATACTGGGGAAAATATGAAAATCGTTCTTCTCGGAAACAGGGAGGAATGCCTTGGGTTTTCGCTCTGCGGCATAGAAACGGTAAAAGTCGGAAATTTTGAAGAAGACTTTTTAAAAGTGCTAAAAGACAAAAATACCGGGCTTGTGATTATAGCCGACAGATATTACGAAACCTTTAAACTCAAATTTTCAAACTACACCAAAAAAAACGCCCTCCCTGCGATTGTGTTTATACCGTCGTTTGAAAAAACATATATACAGGAAAGCATAAAAGGATATTTATCAAATGTTCTCGGAATCAGACTTTGAAAAACTGAAAAACCAGGCTTTAAAAGAGGCAAAACTTACAGCGGAACAAAAAATAAACAAAGCAAAAGAAAAACTTCTGCGCCAAAAAGAAGAATTTTTTAAAAGTCTCGATTTAGACAGGGAAAAAGAGCTTTTAAAACTGAAATACGAAAAAATTTTAAAAGAAAAAGAACTCGAAATCAATCAGCGGTATGAGCTGGAATTTGAAAAGTTTTATCAAAACTTTATTCAAAACCTGAAAAAATCCCTTTTGGAAAAAATCCGCCAAAACGCCCTGGTTTTATGCGAATGTTTTATAAATAAACTTTCATCTTATGAAAATGGGGAGCTGTTTTTGCCTAAATTTCTCAAAAACAGATGCCAAAGCCGTTTTAAAACAACTTACACCGAGAGTAACTGCTTTGTTTTCAAAACCGGCAGCAAATATATCGTTTTCGACCCGGAAGAAAGCGTAAATAAAACAATACAAGGCGAACTATGCTTAAAATAACATCAGTCAACGGACCTATCGTAAAAGCGGAATACAAAGACGAAACACCTTTGATGTTCGAATACGTATATGTCGGGGAAAACAGATTAATAGGGGAAATAACAAGCGTCAATAAAAATTCCGTAACCGTCCAGGTATATGAAGACACCACTTCACTAAAACTGAACGAACCTGTTTTTTTAACCGGAAGCCTGTTAAGCGCAACGCTGGGCCCGGGACTTCTTGGCAGTGTATATGACGGTATTCAAAGAGCTCTTTTTTCCATGCCTGAAAGAATACAAAAAGGGCTTAAAACAAAAGCGCTGGATGAAGAAAAAAAATATTTTTTCAAAGCTTTAAAATCCGCAGGCGATGAGGTCAAAAAAGGCGAAATAATCGGAGAAGTTGACGAAAATGGGATTAAACACAGAATTTTAAGCGATTTTGACGGAATTTTGGAAGAAATAAAAGATAAAACCTGCACCGTTAAAGACACCGTAGCCGTAATAAGCGGGAACAGACAGACAATGATAAAAAAAAGGCCTTTAAGGATACCCGGAGGTTTTAAAAAAAGACTCTCTCCCAAAACCCCTCTTATTACGGGACAGAGGGTAATTGATTTTATGTTTCCGATAGCAAAGGGAGGCTCGGCTTCAATCCCGGGAGGATTCGGAACGGGAAAAACAATTTTACAGCAGACTCTTGCCAAATACTGCGATGCGGACATAATTATCTACATAGGATGCGGCGAGAGGGGAAATGAAATGACGGAAGTTTTGGAGGAATTCCCAAAACTTTCCGACCCTTACAGCAAAAAACCGCTTATGAACAGAACCGTTTTGATAGCAAACACATCCGATATGCCTGTTTCGGCCAGGGAAGCGTCCATTTATCTGGGAATTACGATAGGCGAATATTTCAGGGATCAGGGATACCACGTAGCGCTTATGGCCGATTCCACTTCAAGATGGGCGGAGGCTATGAGGGAGCTTTCTAGCAGAATGGGGGAACTGCCGATGGAAGAAGGGTATCCTGCTGATATTTCTTCCAAAATAGCTTCCGTTTACGAAAGGGCCTCAATAGTTCAAACGTTTGCTTCAAATACGGGTTCTCTTAGCATCATCGGGGCGGTTTCACCCGCAGGCGGCGACTTTTCAGAACCTGTGACAATCCACACCAAACGTTTTACAAGCGTATTCTGGGCTCTTGACAAATCCCTTGCAAACGCAAGGTTTTATCCCGCCATCAACTACCTAAACAGCTATTCGGGATACGAACTGGAAGAATGGTGGGAAAAAATCGGAAAACAAAAAGAGATAAAACAGTTTTTTAACGACATCCTGCAAAAAGACGCGTCTCTTCAAAAAATAGTAAAACTTTTAGGGCTCGGGGCTCTTCCGGAAGAAGAAAAAATAACGCTTTACACCGCTGAACTGATAAAAGAAGCGTTTTTACAGCAAAACGCCTTTGACGAAACAGACGCATTCTGCACTCCTCAAAAACAGATGGAAATGGCAAAAACGGTTGTTTTGATACACGATATGTGGCAAAAAGCGTTTTTAACCAGACAGATTCCGGCTGATATACTGAAAAACCAGCCGGTAATTTCTGAATTTATAAGGGCAAAATACGAAATTCCGAATGCGGAATACAAAAAATACAGACTGTTAAGAAAAAAAATAGAAAACTTTTATAACGAATTTATAAAAAACTACGGAGAATAACATGAGAGTGGAATACGAAGGGGCTTTTAAGCTGAAAGGAAACCTGCTTTTTTTCGAAACGGTAAAAGGCGTGGGATACAACGAAAGCGTAACGCTCAGATGCGGGGATAAAACGCTCAGGGGAATTGTCAGCGCCGTTGACGAAAAAGTAACGGTTATAGAAATTCTGGGAGATACATACGGACTTGATATAAACAAAATTAAAGCCGAATTTCACTTAAAACCCCTTAAAATAAAACTCAGTGAAGAATATGTCGGAAAAGCGCTTGACGCGTTTGCAAATCCCATAGAAGGAATAACCGAATCTTTTGAAAAAGAATCCGATATAAACCCCGGCGCATACAATCCGGCTTACAGGGAATATCCAAAAGACATAATCCAGACGGGATTCAGTGCGGTTGATGCGCTCAACACACTCATAAAAGGCCAGAAACTGCCGGTGTTTGCTTTAAGCGGACTTAAAAACGACGAATTTGTAACAAAACTCGCAACACAGATTTCAATAGAAAACTCCCTGATAGTCTTAGGCGCGATAGGCATGAGGTTTGAAAGGGCCGAATATCTTATAAACTCCATATCGAATCAAAACTCCCAAATCACCGTATTTTTAAATCTGGCAAACGAACCGACGGTAAATTCCCTGCTGCTGCCCCGCACAGCCCTTACATTTGCCGAATATATGGCGTTTGAAAAAGGCAAAAACGTAATAGTGATACTTTACGATATGACAAACTACGCAAACGCCCTGCGGGAAATTTCGGCCAAAAAAGAGGAAATCCCCGGTAAAAAAGGATATCCCGGATATATGTACAGCGACCTGGCGTCCATTTATGAAAGAGCCGGGATTATCAAAGGCAAAAAAGGCTCAATCACACAGATTCCGGTACTTACCCTGCCTGATGACGATATAACACACCCTGTTGCGGATTTAAGCGGCTATATCACCGAAGGGCAGATAGTATTCAGCCGTTCTCTTCACAAAAAGGGTGTTTTTCCTCCGATAGACGTGCTAAGCTCACTTTCAAGACTTATGAATTCAGCAGTCAATTCAACACATAAAAGATTTGCTTCACAGCTTTACGCATCATACGCAAACGCCAAAAAAATAGAAAGTTTCGCTTCTATTATAGGAGAAAGCGAACTAAGCGATCTGGAAAAAAAATATCTGAAATTTTCAAAGGAATTTGACAATACGTTTATAAACCAGGATCTTCCGAGAAGTATGAATGAAACGTTTGAAGTTGCCAAAAAACTTTTAAAAATACTCCCAAAAAGCGAAATGACAAGACTCTCCCAAAAAGAACTCGGAGAAATTTATGATAAAGAATAAATCCACTCTTCTTGAATTGAAAAAAGACCTGGAAATCGTAAACGAAGGCGAGGAGATTTTAAGCAAAAAAAGGGATATCCTGCTTAAAGAAATTATGCAGATTGCCGACACTGTCGACAAAAGAAGAAAAGAGCTCAACGAAACCGTCAAAAGCAGCTACAATATCCTCATAAAAGCTCTCATGGAAAACCAAAACCTCTCTTTTGAATCTTTTGTCAAAACAGAACTAAAAGTAGTTCAAAAAAGCTTTTTGGGAATCGTTATTCCGAAAATCGACTTTAAAATAACACAAAAACCCCAAATAAGCCTTAATACCGATATTTTTGAAGATCTGGCGAGGGAAAGTTTTTTTAAGTGCCTGAAAATGATACTCGAACTTGCGGAGCTCGAAATAAAAATATGGAAACTCTCAACGGAACTCAAACAGACGCTTGTAAGGGTAAACGCCCTTAAATACCACTACATTCCCAAATACGAAAAAGAGATAAAAGAAATCAAAACATATCTTGAAGAAAGCGAAAGGGAATTTATAGCGGTAATTAAAAAGCTGAAATAAAAGTTATTAAGGTTTATAAGTTAATTAAGGTTGTTAGAGTTGTTGAAATTATTGAGATTATTAGGATTACTTGAATAAACTTCAACTAACTTAAAAACTTAACCAACCTTAATAACTTTCTTTCACTTTTTAGATCTAAAATGATATAATTAATAAAAAGGCTTCACATGAAAACAAACACAGTTATAGCGGAATTTCCTCTTGCAAACACAAAAGAAGGGTTAATTACCGTATCACACATTAAAGAACCTTACGGAGAAGGCAGCAAACCTGTTGTAAGTATCGGTATTTCTCTAAACGGAGACAATGAAAAACCGGACTGGAAAGCGCATATTCCCTATGAAAACATTGACGACGTTATAGCGGCTCTTAAAGCTGCAAAAGAGAAATTCGCCAAATAATGAGATTTCTCTTTTTTCTTTTACCGGCACTGTTGTTTTTAGGATGTTCAAACAAGATCAATCTTGCCGATTACAGACCGTATTACGTACCTAAAAACAGTGCGGCTCCTTCAAATTTTTCACCCAAAATAAAAAAAATATCCATGGTAAAATTTCCAAAATACAGATTCAGACATATAGATGTTTCTTCTGATACTTTTTATACGTTAAAAAATCTTTTATCATCTTCTAGATTCGTAAAAATTTTAAGAGTCATTACACCCGATAAAATAAACGAAGAAGTAAAAGCAGCCGAAATATCCAAAGAAACCGATTCCGATTTGGGAGCGGACTATATAATCAAAGGCCGTATTGTCAATGTAACATACACTCCTTTTTACCATAAAGGCTACTATTACTACATAAAAACAAAAAACGGCAAAAAACTTAAATATTCTCCTCCTTATTACTCATATGAAGCCTGTACGCAGCTTCATATCGACGTACTTGCCCTGCCGGATTTAAATAACGCTTTAAGTGAAAATTTTCAGGCCTGTTCATCATTCAGCGATACAGTTTCTTATAAAAGGTTTTATCCGAATTTAATTATAAAATCATCAGGTAAAGCCGCAGAATACGCATACAGTTCACTAAAAAGATTTTTCGCTCCCAAAGGATACATATATGAAGTAAAAACGGACGGAGACGATTTAATAGCAAAAATAACACTCGGCAAAAACCAGGGCATGTATGAGGGGCTTAAACTGAATATTTACAGACTTCAAAAAGACCCCGTTACGGGAGAAATAGAAAAATACAAAATAGGCGAAGGGACTGTGAGCAATATAATATTCGACAACTCATGCTGGATAAAAACAGATCTAAACGACAATGCGAAACTTGAAATAGGCGATATGGTAATACCTGATTTTAATACGTCTTTTTGGGATCTGTTTTAATGAAGAAGTTTTTAATTTATTTAACGGTTTTTCTTTTTGTTTCATGCGGCTCGCCTCAAATTCCGAAATGGTATGTTAACACTCCAAAAGACACAACTTTATATTTTTACTCTTCCGCCGAAGGCTACACGAAAGAAAACGCTTTAAAAAACGCTTTAAACGACATAGCTTCCAGAATAAACGTAAAAATATCATCAAGTTTCGTAATCAACAAAGGCATTCACAATCAAAAAACATACAGCGAAATATACCAGCAGATAAACACGCAGATAAAAAATATCGATTTTAACAATTACGAAATAATAAAACTGAAAAAAGAAGACGGTAAATATTACGTTTTACTGAGAGTCAACAAACAAAAACTCATATCAAACCTGAAACATAAAATAAATATGCAAATCGGCTCTGTTAATTTTTCCGCAGATTCTCCGATAAAAAAAGTTATAAAAGCATATCATGCCTTAAAAACGATCAAAAAAATAAAAAGCCGTATTTTTATTTTAGAATCTTTGGGAGAACCGATAGACGGCTATATTAATCAGATACAAAAAATTGAAAATAAAGCCCGAAAAATTATATTAAACACAAAATTCAAAATATCCGCAAACATATACAAAACACCGAGCGCTGAAGTGTTGTCTAAATATTTAAATATAGACAAACACTCTAAAAACGAAATTAAAATAATTATATCAGTCAAAAAACTAAAACTGTTTAATTATTATCTTATAAAAGGCAAAGCCACTGTATTTTTAAATGCTCCTTACACGATTACGTTTCTTGGAAAATCGGCATCAAGTTTTAAAGAAGCTGAATTTTTTGCAAAAGAAGAATATAAAAAAAGGCTTTTAAACCTTTTAAAACAGATATTTTAGTGTTTTTTTATCCTTGCGAAATAAAACCCTGAATATGCGCCTTTTGGAAGTATTCTCACTGTTTTGACCACATCCGGGTGATATTTTTTGTCTTCCCACTCGGTAATACCTTTTTGGACATTGTCAATCGGAAGGTTCACATCCACAACTTCCGCGTTTTCGTACCTGTTTAAAAGAAAATCCACACTTTCCTCGTTTTCTTCCGGAGCAAACGTACATGTGGCGAATATCATCTCGCCTCCGGGTTTTAGAGCTTCAAAAGCCGATATTATAAGCTCTTTTTGAAGTTTTGAAAATCTTCTGACCCTCTTGAGATTCCACCATGTTATCCCTTCGTCAAAATCTATATGCGCTTCGGAACTGCACGGCGCATCCAAAAAAACCTTGTCAAACATCTCTCCGGTGGCTTTATAAACGAATCTTCCGTCTTTGTTGTATGTCTGTATGTTTTTGGCACCGTGTTCTTTAAAGTTTCTTTTCATCCTGAAAAATCTGTTTTTATCCGGCTCCACAGCACTGACTTTTTTGGCTTTTTCGCTGAATATCAAACTTTTGCCCCCGGGAGCCGCAGCCAGATCAAGCACCCAGTCGTTTTTGTCTATATCAAGAGAAAGCGCTGAAATAATGGATGAGAGGTTTTGTATGTATATTTTGTTTGCTGTATATGTTTTGGATTTGGTTATTTTTTTCCTCTCTTCTATAGGAAGCGTATACACCCACTCGCTCCATTCCACAGGCTTGGGATTGTATCCTTCTTTTTTTAACTCTTCAACCGCTTCAAGCCCAGCCTTATGGCGGTTTATTCTGAATGAGAACTCTTTTTTTTCTTTCAGCCCTTCAAGAATTTCAGGGTTTATTTTATTTATTCTTTCAATAAAAATCGCTTCGTTTTCCCTGTTTCTCACTTTTAACCTTTCTTTATCAATATTATCAATTAATCTTCTAAAAAATAATATTTTTCAAAAAACACAATTATAATTTCGGCACTTTAAAAATATCGGGATGAAGAGGCGCCAGTTCTTCATTTCTGTCTATATTGCCGTACCATTCGTGAAACTGGTCAGCCACTTTAAACAGCCAGTCAATCAGATCTTCTTTTACATCGTGTTTTTCCCTTGCTTTATCAAGCACGTCCTCCACAAAATGCGCAAAATTTTTAATTCTGTCAATTTTCAGATACGCCGTTGCCGATTTCAGATTATGAAACATTCTGAATAAATCGTTAACGGCTTCGTCATAATTCGTATACAGTCTCTCGATCGTCAGATCAAGATTGTCTTCCATAATATCAAGCATCATCAAAAATTCTTCGATAATATTTGAATCAAACTCATTATATAAATAATCCTGAATTCCCATTTTAAGCCCCCTTTGCAATGAGAGGCAGCTAAATTATTCTTTCATACTCCTCAAAATCCATTTTCCACACTTTAGTGCCACAGAATCTGTCTCCTTCAGGACATACAGGTTTTATACCTTCCTGATGTCTCAGTGTACAAGGAGGCATGAATTTTTCAGCCGCTTTAACTCCGGCTTTTTTAAGCTCTTCCACCTGTGCGTAAACTATATCGAATATCTCCTCCTGGGCATTATAGCAAAGCCTCATCTGAGCTTTATGCGCAAATTCCTGGAAGTCGTTGTGTTCTATTATTTCAATATTGTGTGCATTAAGAAGAGCATACGCCGCTTCGCCGAAACCTAATGTTTCTTTTTGATTTTCAAAAAAATCATACGAATACTCAACAGCCCTTAAATAAAGCTCTTTTACACTGTTACATATTTTCGGCATATAAAAATCTCTTTTGTAAATGCTCTCGAGCTTCGGCCTAACTGCTGGTGAGCGTCTGTGACGCTGGTTTTGAGCATCTGCGCTTAAAGACAGCTTAATATAAGAATTAAAACTTCCGAGTATCGCTTCATCAAGATAAATGTTTGAAACTCTGAGCACTCCCGCATAATTGGCATTGAGATCAAAATCGTAATCAACTATGTCAAACACCTCAACCTTTTTGGTTACGTTTTTTGCCTTTTTAATTTTTTCTATATCAATATTCGGAAACACTACTTCTTCATTTTCGGCAAACTCTATTAAAGGAGCCAAATTTTCATCAATTTTCAGCATTTCCCTTTTCATTTGAGATACAAACTCTTCAGCTTCAGCTTTTGCCTCCGGTATCACCTTTACGGCATTTATATATCTTAAAGCCGTAATGATGTTTACGGTATGGTAAAGATGCGCGTTCATACCCATCGGCAGCAGATATCTTGCAAACTCCTGGGCCCTTTTTTTCGCTTCTTTTTTCTTAAACTTTGGAAGTACTTTTTCAATTTCCGGAGTCAGTCTTGAAATAAGCTCTTCATAATAAAAAAACATATTCTCATAATATTTCTGCCACTTTTCCCTGTCCGCGTTTTTCGGGTAAGTGAAATTTTCTATTTTCATTTTGGCGTATCTCTGGCTTACCTGCTCGGAATTGTAAAAAGGATGCGCGTGCAAAAGCCTCCAGATTAAAAGCCTGCTCATACCTTCAATTAAAAACGTAAAGTTATAATGCATTAGAGTCGTATGATGCCCGGCTTTAAATATGGAATTTAGTAAATCATTCTTTTTATCCCACTCAGCCGCACTTTCAGGAGTTACAATATGCTTGCCGAAATAACAGCTCCTCGCACTTCCTACAGCTATATCGGTCGGTTTGTATCTGCTCTCAAGCGCTTTTACAATCATCAAAATCCTTTATACATTTCAAAATAAATTGGTTTTCCGTCATCAATATAAACAAAATATTTATAAAAATACCTGTATATTTTAAATATTTTAACATTTTGTGCAAATTTATCCAAATAATAATTTCTTGCATTTGATAAAAAAGTTACTTTTTTAGGCATTTCCATTCTCATTAATGTGTTACCGGTCTTGCTTACATACCATACAACATACGGCGCAGGCATATTATGCAAAGAATCAGTAGTCTGCATATAAACTACCGTATAGTCCCCTCTTTGAGAAAGATTTATATATTTGGCATTTAAAATATCATAATAAAGCACTTTTAACGCAAGTTTTTTATAGTGCTCGTTGTTTAAAGTATTTTGAAGCATGTTTTTTGAAATATTCATATTTTTAACCACCCCGCTTAAAACAAACACCATAATCGAAAGAATCACTATAGATATCAAAAGTTCAATCAACGTAAAAGATTTTTTCATTTTATTTCCACAGAATAATATTTAACCTGATGGGCTTTATTATATACTTTTATCTTATTCATAATAATTTGAATATTTTTGGAATTGATATTTTCATTTTCCGAAAATTCAAGTTCATTTTTCACATTTAATCTTTCTTTTTTTAAAATATGAATGATTTTGTCATTACGGATATTAAAATCTCTGAGTTTTTCATATAAATTTTTGCCTTTTCCGAAAAGAGCGGCACTTGACTTATATACAAACGTATCATAATCTTTATTTAGTAAAAACAGATGCTTCGCATTCGAAGTAATCTGTAAAGCTACACTCATTATTACAAAAACAATAGCAACGCTTATCATTATTTCTATCAGAGTAAACGCTTTTTTCAATAGTAACTCCCTATTTTAGGAAAATATTTACTGTTTAAAAAAGTATTTTCGGCTTCATTTTCATTTTTAAACTTCAAAATCCTAAACGGTTTAAATACATACCAGACATTTTTACATTTTAATATAAAACTTTCCCCCGCTCCGTTTTCAACCCTGTATTTAAATACGGGGGTTTTCTCATTTTCTTTTTGATATATTTTTTTCTCAAAACTTCCGTTAATAAACTCATACACTTCAGGATTTTCACAGTTAAAAATTACTTTTTTGCTGCTGACAACGGTGCCGTTTTTATACACGGTTATTTCACCGTTTGGAGAAAGTCTGCTTTGCAAATCGGTAATATCGGAAGAAAAATAAAAAGAGGGAAGTCTGATAACAAGAAAACTTACGATCCCTATTATCAGAATTACAATAATAAGTTCGATTAAACTAAAAGCTAATTTTCGCATTCACTGAATTTTATGTCTTTATTTTCTCCGCTTCCGCCTTCTTTTCCGTCGGCTCCTAATGAAATAATATCAATGTTTCCGTCATTGTTGACGTATATATAATCATTTCCCCAAGGATCTTTCGGCAGTTTTTTTGAGCTTAAAAATCCGTTTGCAGGATAGTTTTTGTATTTCTGAGGATCAGGATTATGAATAAGCGCTTCAAGTCCCTCTTCCGTTGTCGGATAGCTTCCTTCGTTTACTTTAAAAGAATCAAGTGCGTCTTTAAGGGATTTCATCTGAACACATACGAGCTTTTTTTTAGCCTGTTCGCTCTGACCTATAAGATTCGGAACCACAAGAGACGCAATAAGTCCCAAAATAACAACTACAATCATTACCTCAATCAAACTGAACGCTTTTTTCATCCAATACCTTTTTTAAATAATTTTATCAAAAGTTGTAATTCAAACCAACAAAAACACCAAAAGAACTGGCTTTTTTCAAATTTAATTTATTTGTATTCAATCCTATAGAAAAATATCTGTTCTTAAAGTTAACTGTAAAATTTTTAAATCTACTTCCATAAGTAAACTTAAACTTATAATATTTTAACCCTATATAAGGTAAAACAAGCTTATCATATTTATCACATCCTATAAAGTATTTTTTATACTCATATTCAATATTATATTTTGTAACCATTTTGAGTGTATAATTGACATATTCTTCTTTTCCTGAAATTAAAGGATCATATACAATATGTCCGCTGGAATCATATTTTTTATTTGAAGAGTTAAGATATACAATACTGTGCGGTGAATTTTTTATAAAAAGCCTTCCGAATAAATCATTAATATTTAATAAAATTTTTGAAATATTATTTATATTGTATTTCAAACTTAAATAAAAACTTTTTCCATAACCGTTTGACGGTTTTTCGTAGTTCCAGCCGCTGTAAAGATAATTTTTAGAAAAATAGTAATCCGCTTTCGCATTATAATAATAATCGTTGTTTGACAATGAAATAACTTTACCAGTCACAGATCCATCCTGATATTCCTGCACTGATATAAGCTCTCCTCCGACAAAAATACTTAATTTTTCATTTATAAATTTTTTACCAACTATAAAACTGCTCAGCATATATGCTTTCAAATATAAATCAATATCATAAACATAATCAGGAGTTAAATTGTTTCCAGATATTAAATCATAAATAAATTCAGCAGTGTCTCTATTTGTTTTTATATAAAAATCCAACCTCTTACTTATACCGATATAATAGCTTTTATAATATCCTCCAAAATCAATTCTGGAATTCATATATGCGTAATTTGTCCCGCCTTTGGAATAAAAAGTATTCCAATTATGGAGAAAATCACATGAAGGTATAAAATCATTAGAATTTTTTAACTGTAAATTAAAATATACAGAATTGTTTCTATTCCAAGGATTAAAAAAACTTAGCTCACTGGCAAATAAAAAAAAAGGAAGAAAAAGAAGGAACTTTTTCATATTAATTTATTGATTCAAAAGTTCCGTCATTGTATTTAATTACAGGTATACCGTCTCTTTGTTCGATATATCCTACAACTTTGTCAGTTACATAAACCGGAATAGAATTTGTATAGTCAATATCACCGTTTTTAACAGGAATTGTTACTTTTAACCCGCTTGTAGAAGTAACGGTAACTGTTCCGTTTCCATTATCATCCCATTTGCCTGATAAAGTTACTGTTCCAAAATCAGTTCCGTCTACATTATAAGATAAATCTAATGTAGTACTTCCGTCTACAGAAGAAGTAAATGTTGAATTTACATTAGTATCAGCAAAACCTTCTCTTATTAATTTTACTGCAAGTGAAATTTCTGTATTTAAACCTTCTGTATTTTCCAAATCAACACTGCCTATATCATTTGACGATGCTGAAATAGTTCCTTGCAAAGTGGTAGAAGTATTAACGTCCCTAACAGTACCTGTAAATGTAATATTATTAGGTACCCATCCGTCATTTAAGAAATCATCATCTTCATCTACCCAAATTGTTTGTTGTCCATAATTATCGTAAATATGGGCAGTGTAATTGGCATCATTACATACAACCTGACTTTCTACAGCCCCTTCTAAAGAATAATACCAGTCATCAATATCAATCTCATTACTTGACTCAACAGTTGCAAAAACATTATACCATGGTGCACCCTGTTGTTGCGCATCAGACGGATTTACAGGAAGCTGATATGTAGTTCCGTCAATACTGATATTAAGTTCATTTGGAAGTGTCATATTGAATTCTTCGTTACCATTATCATCCATACATACAAAATATCCATTGATATTGTAGTAATATTTAAACGCCTGATCGTTACTTTCAGCTTTTACTAAAGGATTTTGAACATATTGCACATTTACAGTTCCGTCTGCTTCAAAATCTCCTGCTTTACCATCAATAGTAAAACTGTTTAATTTTACATATTTTAATTCACTTAAGTTTTGATCAGTTCCAGCCGCTTCAATCTCAATATTACTTGCTTCAATGGATTTATTTTCATCTGTTACATTCATTTTACTGACTAATAAATCAAATGTATAAGTATCTGCGTCATATTTTAATTCAATTGAAGTGTTAATATCCTGAGCAACTTCTTCTTCATCTGAAGCAGGTAACTGACCTACAACATTCATTGTAATATCAAAAGAACTGTTTAAATCTTCAGGTATCTGCTGATTTAACACAATAGTACCATTATATTCTTTTACAGTACCGTTTAAATCATCTTTTATACTGTAACTATAAGTTAAATTATCATCAGTTGATAAAGTAAACGTTCTGTTTAAATCAGGATTATCCAATTCAACAGTACCGCTTAAATTGCTATCCACAATACCACTAATTAATGAAGCCAATGTGTTTCCTGCTGTTTCAATATTATCAAAAGTAATATCTTGTAACTGTTCATTAAATTTGTTGGCTTCCATATCTAAAGTACCGTTTTCATCGGCATTTGATACTGAATTAATCTGAGTTCTCAATGAAGAGAATATATTTTTTGCCAAAAGAACAGCATCAGCATTTTCTACATATTTTGTAAACGTTCTTTCCTGAATGGACAATACGTGTCCGCTTGCATCAACAAACACAAAATAAGCCTCACTTGAATAATCGCTTAAATCTTTTCCTTTAAGCACATATACTTTTCCTTCATAATAAGGAAGAACAATCGCACCGTTAGCATCGACACTCCAATCACCAATATCTTTTCCATTCAACAATATAGTTCCGTCAGTATTAAATGTAAGTGTAGTTCCTGTTTGAGTAATATAAGTACTTCCGTTAATATCAGTAGCATTAAACTCACCAAATTGAGCATTTAGAATAGACGCTGCAATTTCTGTACTTGAATTAACTTCAGTTACCGGAGTAAGATTTGTAATTACTACATTGTCATTAAATTCCTGACCGCTGGCATCATAACCTACCACAGGAACCAGAGTATTATTTGTTTCTTCTACACCTACATATGCAGGATTTTCAAAATTGTTGTATTTTAATACAACTACATCTTCTAATTCATTCCATACACCGTTTCCATTTTGATTTAATGTTCCGTTGTCTTCATCAAATAAATAATCAGAAAAACTTCCATTCTGATCAAAATATAGCGGGCTTCCATCTCCTCCGGCTCTATATATTGTAACATTTGCTAAATTAATACCGGCAAATTGAACTCCAGCCGAATTTTTAAATGCTCTGACAGCCTGAAGGACATTATACATTTCTATAGCACTTGAAAGGTTTGTCTCATTTCCTGAAGTAGTTAAATTAACTTCTAAATCAGTATTTTTATATTCTTCCATTAATGTTTTGGCATCAGTTATATTATATTCATTAACTAACTGTTCAGCAACGTAAGTACTATTCATATCTGAAATATTGTAATCAAATCCAGGAGCATTTAATGCCAATAATCCACTTGAATTCAAATCATTATAAATAACATTTAACTGACCTTCAACAAGTGCTTGAGCAATATCAGCATCCGTAACGTTATTATCACTGACAACTTTTTCTAAAACAGTAGTATCATTTGAATCTAAACTGCTTTCTACTAACTGCTGAAGCTGATCACTTTCTAAAGATGTGTTTTCATCCACAGAATTAACAATTGTTTCGTAAACACTTTGATAATCGGCAGGAAGCGCTGCAGTAATATTTGTTTCATTATTGTCTACAATATTTGTAGCCACTTGTGTAATATTACCATCTTCAATAACATTAGCAAGCGTTACAGCTGTAACTAAAAGCTTTGGATCCTCAGTAGGATTTACCTGAGTAATATCTGTTCCATTAAGATCCAACGCTTCCGCAACTTTATTTACAACTTCCTCAACTACATCCGGAGTAACAGTTTCATTGTTTTCAACTTTTTGATATACGGCTGCAGCCGCTACTGTTGTAATAGGAGATACAACTAACGTACTGTGTCCCGCTCTTGGTGCAGACATCGAAACTGTTACAACATTACCTGTATAAATATCTTTACTGTCAGGGGTTGGCAGCATTAACACAGGTGCAATTGAACTATTCTGTTCACTTAAATTATATGTAATAGAAAACTTACCACTAGCATCCGTAGTAGCCACAGGTTCATTTGAATCACATTTTTGGTTAAAGTTTAAATCCAGACAAACCTTCGCATACGATACCGGACCATCTACTGCAGTTCCTGATACGGTACCGGTAGTACTAGCTGACGAACTTCCACTTCCACCTCCTCCGCCACATCCAATTAATAAAATTGATGCTGCTATACTTGAAAGTAATATTTTTGTACTCTTTTTCATCCGTTCTCCTTTTTTGATTTGACATAATATTTTATTATGATAATCTTAATGTTTGCTTAATATATAAAATGTTATGAATGAATATGGAAGTTATGAAGATATGATGAGATTAAAATAAAACTCCAAAAAGGAGTTTTATTATCTTTGAGGAACCAACTCTTTCATATTTACATCTTCAACATCACCGTCACTGTCCACTATTACACCTATTAGAGTCAAATTATCTTCTTTATATACACCGTAATATGCTTTTGCAAAGTTATAATCATTCCTATCCAAATCCACAACAATAACGCTGTTGTTTACTTCCCAAGTTCCTGTGAGATTAAAGTCATTTCCGTCTACAGACCAGTAATATTCAAATGTTCCGTCATCATTGAATTTGAAAACTTCAGAATTGTCGGAACTTACAACATCCCATGCAGTTCCATTAATATCATCAGTATCTAATGTAATAAACTCATTGTCAAACAGATTTTTGAAATCATCGGGATTATTTACAATAGTATCTTCATTTGCATTTACAACTAATACTGTGTCTGTAAATAATCCGTCTTCAAGATCAATCCCTTTAACATTATAAACAGAACCGTTTACTTCTGTTGCTCCTACATATACCGGACTTGATGATTGAATTTGCAAAATATTGTTTTCCACATTCCAAGCATAGCTTGCATTATCTTCAACATCAAACACACTGTCTGTTCCGAAAATTAAATAATCCCTATCTTCCAAATCACCGCTATACACATCAGTAACCAAAATTTTATTTACAAAATTATCTTTAGTTATAGGCTGTAATGTTACACCTAAAATTGACGCAATATTTTCGGAACTAATAGCATAAGCCTCAAAATCGCTGATGTTAACAATATTATAGTCTTGCGCATTATCGTTTGTAATAATTTGAGTACCGATATATACATTGTCGAAACTCAATACTCCTTCTAAATTTGATTCGCTGATATTGTATTCTAGTTGACAAATAGAGCTTTCATTGTCATTATCATCAAACGTAAATACATTGTAATAGATCATATCTTTTCCGTTAGTTGTTATCATAACGGATAGTTTTGTATTATTTAAATCATCAACACTGCAACTTCCAACGTCAAAAGTTTCAGTGTTTTCATCAGTATTTACTTCTCCTGAGACAGTAATATTATACTCTGAAAGAGTAACTTTACTCATTAATGAAACTTTTGAACCGTTTTCGTCAGTTAAAGACTGAGGTGTTGTTACCATTACATAATTTGTTGTATAATCATCAAATAAGCTAGTCTCCAATGTTGCTTTTAAATAGTTAGCATTATTTAATTCAACATTTGCTTCAGCTTTTCCAACACTGTCAATACTGTTTTTAGAAGCTTTTATTGTTACATACGGTAGTTCTGTTTCGATACTTTCATTATAAAAGCTCATATCGTCTTTAAACCATGCTACTACTTTATTCCATGTATATCCAAATAAATTACCTACACTGTATTTAAGAGGAAATGAAGTAGCTTTTTCAAGCTGAACTGGAAACATATAACTTATTGAATGTTCATCCTCATCATATTCTACATAAAAAGCGTTAATAACACCGTTTTCTTCATTTACAGGAATTATATACCCGCCATATATGCTTACAATATTATTATCTAACTTCCATTCATCTATATAATTTGTATAATCAATAAATCTCCCGTCTTCTTTAAAATATAAGCAAGTAGTTTCAACTCCATCATCTTCAGCATTTATAAACATATTTGCATAATAAATACTTCCGTTTACATCAGACAGCAATGCAGGATTACCGTTTAATCCTTCAACTAATTCATCTGTACTGTTTACTTCTATAGAATCTAAATTGTTAAACACCATAAAATTAGCAAAGTAATCTGTCATACTTTTTTCAAAATTTAACACTTTATAAAAATAACCCTCGTCTTCATTTACCGCCATAAAATAAACGTCTCCGGCATACTGCACTTCCAAAAGGGTATTATCAATAATTTTCCAATATCCGTGATCTTGAGTTAAAACCAGAGGACTACCTTTTTCTAAAAAATGCAAATAACTTACATCAAGAGTATGATCACTATAAAATTTAAATAATTTTCCTTCTATTAATGCATTTTTATTAGCGAACATATCATCACTGATTGGTAATAAACTTATCTCATCTTCTTCTTTTAACATCTCTTTTAATTGTTCAACATCCACGCTAAAAGGAATTAGACTCTCTTTTATATACTCGACTTTTCCTTCGCCGTTAACTTTTAAAACATAAGCGTCGAAGTTATCTAAATTTTTTGTTTTGAGTATTAAATAATAGGTATAACCATTATCAGTTATTTTAAAACTACTACTATTTAAAACTTCCCAAGTACCTCTATTAGACGTAGTCCCGTCATCGTTTAACGTAATGGAACTACCTTCAATATTCAATATCATATAAATATACCTCAATGAATCAATAGTTAAATAATTATTTGCAAATATTTCATTTACCGCTGTTTCATTAAAATCACCGTCCATAAAAGGTGTACTAAGCATTGTTTTTTCAATTTTTTCATTGTTACTGTCAACGTATGTAATATTAAACATATAATTGTTATTTACAACACTCGTAATTACTCCATATAACGTATCGTTTAAATCCAATACGTTACCTATTTTCCACCATTTACCGGTTTTATCACCTACTTTGTATGTTCCGTCGTCATAAAATTCAATAGGTTCTCCCGTTTGTATATCATAAACCGCTTTTTGTGTTAAATTTATATCTTCGCTATACTCTTCCCCTACAATACTTTTAACTCTTTTCATATTTAAGATTCTGTTATACATTTCATAAACACTGCTTAAATTAATATCATCAATAACAAAGTTGTCTTCTTTCATTTTTGCAATTAAATCATCCAAGCTGCTTATATTATTATCCATTAACGATTCCGCAAGTGATGTAGAATTCCATTCCGTAAGATTAAACTCTTCAATTAATCCTGAACTGTTAAACTCATTATAAATACCGTCTAAATAACCGATAAAAATAGTTTTATTAATATTGTTTACGTCAGATAAATTTACTTCATCAATATCTATATCCGTATTTATAACTGCTTGTGTTAATTGTTGAATTTCCGCATCAGATAATGTAGTATTAGAATCTGTTATTTTCTCTATTATATCCGATACTTCCGGAACGATATCTGTTAAATTTTTATCATTATCCACTAAATCCTCTACAATACCTGAAGCGTTTTCTTCTAATAACTGAGAAACCGTAACCGCTTTTACTAAAATCTCAGGATCTGAAGGATTAACTTTAACAATATCCTCGTTTAAATCCAATGCTTCTTGTACTTTTGTTTTTATTTCAGTAATATTCTCTTCACTTGGCGGATTATCATCATCAAAGTTTTCAACAACTTTTAACCCCGCTACCGTAGACAAAGGAGTAACACTAACCAATGAATCCCCAATACGAGGAGCAATTAATTTCAATACAAAAGGCTCACCAGGTATATTAGAATCATATGTATCGCTTCCAGGCTCTGCTACTATAGGTGCCAAATTTACATTTTTTAAATTACTGTTATATGAAATTGAAAATCTACCATCTACACCTGTTTTATTATCATACGGTTCACCAACATCACACATTCCATTAAAATTTAAATCCAAACATACTTTTGCATTCACAATATAACCATCAGCTACTGTACCGCTTACAGTTCCAGTTGATGATGTTGAAGTAGACGAACTCCCTCCACCTCCACAACCGATCAATATAATTGATGCTGCCACACTAGAAAGAATTATTTTAGTACTCTTTTTCATTTCATATCCTTTTAATATTGGATTAATATATTATAAATCTTTATATGATAAAATGTCAATATATTAAATTAATATTAATTAAAAATTATTTCAACTTTAAAAGGAAATTATGAAAAAATCTGTGGCACTTTTAATTACACTGTTTTTTTTATTGTCAGTTTTATTTATTTTAAATATAGTTTTAAATAGCTATGAAAAATATTCAAAAGAATTAAAACCTTCATATATAGCAGAAAATTCCCTTGTTATTAAAGATTATCTGCAAATACTATTTAAAATTTCAGACAAAATCAAAACATCAAAAGACCTTCAAAAAATTTTTACCACTGTTCCTTTATCAAGTAAAGAAGGGAATTTTAGAATTATTTATACAATTAAACCTCTCTTTAATAAAATAGACATAAACACTTTAATAAACGGAAATAAAATAAATACATATATTGAAAATTATATAGATAATATTCTCAGTTATTATCAGATACAAGATCCCCTGTTTTTTAAAGATCTTCTGCTTGATACAATCGATACCGACAGTAAAGAAAGAGAAGCATACAGTGAGATAGTTTCACAAAATCCATATTTTCAAAACGGAAAAATATACAACTTTAAGCATCTTGAACAGATAGAAAACTATTATTATAAAAGGACTAATGATAAAAATATATACAGTATACCGTGGAAAAAGTTTATATTTTTCGGAAACGGCAGAAAACATATTCTTGAATGTAACTTAATGACAAAAAAAGTTGCAGAATTTTTAGGTCTTACTTTCAGCGATTCTGTATCATGCAAAAGTATAGAAAATAAAGAAAACAATAAAACAATAAAAAATTTAAATATAATTGCATATGATAAAAACAAAAGTTTCTGGATAGAGAGCGATATAACTTATTTTTTAAACAGTCAAATGCAAAATATTAAGATTGTGTATGATCTGCACAATAAAAAGGTGATTTCTGTTGAGAGTAATCCTGTATACTAAAGATTTTAACGAAAAAATCAGCGAACCCGTCGATGTTATTCTTTCTCCGCAATACTATTGGATTAAAAAGATAGATATACCGATCAAATCTTTAAAAGATGCAAAAAAACTTTCAAAAACCCTTTTTAAACTTGATGAAAACTATATTTACGACGCTTTTAAACTTAACGGCAAATATTTTGCCTATGCAATTAAAAAAAATCTGAAAATCAATATTGACAAAAAATATATTAATTCCATAAGACTGGCTCAGACTGAACTGTATAATTTTGAAAAAATAAATGTCTCAGACAAACATTCAATTCAAAAGGTAGACGATTTGCTTTTTTGCTTTCCAAATGTTGAAGACGCTCCGAATATTAATGATGTTATTAACAGCATACAGCTTTCAAAAAATACCGTAAATATATATAACCGCCTGAATCTGGACAAATCTATACTGATTTATTCGGCTGTTATTTTAATTTTGCTAAATTTTATTTTTATTTCAGGATTTATACAAAATGAAAATGCAATAAAAAGTCTGGAAAATCAAAAAGAATCACTTATTAAAAAATATAATCTTCCAAAAACAACTTTTCAGTTAAAGTCTATTTTAAACGAACTAAAAAATGAAGACAATACTCAGAAAAAAATCAGAAAAAGTCTTGAATTTATTACTAAAACACCTCTAAAAAAAGGAGAAAAATTTTTAAAGCTGTCATATGATAAATATTTTAATATTGAAATTAAAACTGACAGAAATTTTGACAAATATTTTTCAAAAAAATTTAAAGTAACATCATCGTTAAAAAACGGTATTTATAAAGCGAGTCTGTATGAATAAAAAAATACTTATATTAACAGGACTTTTACTGCTGCTTATAACGGCAAATTTTTTTAATTTATACATTAAAAGCAAAAAAGAATTAAAAAATGAATACCAAAATTATATTGTATTTTATAAATCCGCAAATGAATTTATCAATCTTAAAAACAGATATTCCGAAAAACCCGTAAAAATGCTCAAATCTATATGCAGTATTAAAAATTCAAAAATAAAATGTACAAATTTGTCCAAAAATCAGCTAAGAACAATAAACCAGTTTTTAAAATCAAACGTTAAAATCAAAAAATTCAGTATAAGCAGCAATAAAGGAAATTTTGATTTTTATGCGGAGATTATTAAATGAAAAAATTTATAACCGTCTTAGCAGGTTTTATTATCGGGTTTTATATATTTATGCCGAAAACGGAAATTTTTTACTTTATCCAAAATATACTGTCAAAAAACGGTATTTATTTAACAGCGAATACAAAATCAGACATATATAAGCTTAATCTCTCAAACGGTAAAATATACTACAAATCTATAAAAACCGCAGAATTTAAAAAAGCATTAATTTATCCATACATTTTTTATAATAAACTATATATTACCGATATAACACTGCCTATAGACAATATAAAAATAAACGAAGTGTCTTTAACTCAAAATATTATACATCCTTTTATTATTCAGATAAAAGCAGAATCAAATATTGCAAAAAACATTTACGGAAATATAAATTTATCAAATAAAGAAATTAGAATATATTTCATAAAAATATATAACAATGCAATTAAACAGTTCTTAAAAAAAGATAAAAAGGGATATTACTATTATGAAAAATTTTAAATATCTGTTTATATTTACAATATCTTTTTTATCAGCCGGAGTTTTATGGAGTGTAATAAGTATATTTTTACCTAAACTTCCTGTTACTTACATACCTCCAAAATTTGACAGTATATTTTATAATATTGATTTAACCAGAATTTTTACAACAGAAACAATAAAACCACAGCCTATAAAAACACAAAACAATCAAAAAACCGTATCTTCGTTAGAAGGTATAAAATTAAAAGCAGTTTATAATGACGGAAAAAAAGCTTTTATCATTTTAGATGATAAAGGAAAAAGCATATTTTTAGATATTAATCAGACATATAAAGGATATAAACTTATAAAAGTATATAATTCATATGCAGTATTCGAAAAAAATTCAAAACAATACATTTTATCTTTTAATTCTGACCAGTCTAATCAACAAATAAAAAATAAAATCAAACAAAATAAACAGAAATTTAAAATTAATTCAAATAAAAAAATTATTTCAAAACACATACTTGAAGAATACAGAAAAAATTTTTCAAAAATATGGAATGAAATAGGAATAATCAGAGCAAAAAGCGGTTATAAAATCACTTATATAAAAAAAGGTAGTGTTTTTGATAAATTAGGATTAAAAAGAGGCGATATAATTATAAAAGTAAACGGTATAAAACTTAAAAATGACGCTGAAGCATGGTATTTATACAATCACATTGATAAATATAACCATATAGAAATAGAAATAAAAAGACATAATAAAACAAAGGTGATAGATTATGAAATTAATTAAATTATTAATTATTTTAAGCGTGATGCTTTTCGGAGCACAGATAGAACTTAATTTTAAAAACCTTGAAATAAAAGATTTTATTAAAATGGTGGCTAAAATTACAAATAAAAACATACTGCTCACTAATGATATAAGAGGAGAAGTCAATTTTATTTCAGTCAAACCTGTCAATGAAAATGAAATATACGATATTTTATTAAATATTCTCCGTTCTAAAGGCTACACAATAGTTTCCGAACACGGATATTTAAAAGTTGTAAGATCTTCAGAAGCGCTTAGAGAAGCACCTTCCATAAATTCTAAATCACCGTTTCAAATAACAACAGACATAATAAAACTTAAAAACATAACTGCAAAAGAAGCATATACTCAAATAAGCTATTTAAAAAGCAGATACGGAAAAATAGTAATCAATAATGAAAAAAATATGCTAATTATTACTGATTATCCAAAAAACCTTAAAGTAATAAAACAGCTGTTAAGCAAAATAGACACATTAAACAAACCTGATATTATATATTTTAATTTAAAAAACACTCAGATCAACAAGGTATATCCTAAAATATCAGATATAGCAAAAACACTGTTTAATCCCAGAATTTATAAATATAAAATTATAAAAAACGATAACAACAATGGAGTTATTTTAGTCGGAGAAAAAAAAGTTATTGAAAAAATTTTAATAAATATTAAAAAACTGGATACAAAACCTAAACAGCTTAACCAGATAACGGAAATTATTACACTTAAAAATTCAGACGTTTCAAACATGTCTAAAATAATAAGCAAAATAGTTTCATTAAAATATAAAAAAAACAAACCTTCTGTTACGGAAGATAAAGAAACAAATTCACTTATAATTATTGCAACACCAGAACAGATGGATACAATTAAAACAATTATAAGCGCTCTTGACATACCTAAAATGCAGGTATACGTAAAAGCCAGAATACTTGAAATAAGCAATCTTAAAGCCTCACAGATAGGTGCAAAACTTGGCCTATTCGGAGGAAGCGCAACAAGCAGCGGACTCTATACCATGAGTTTAAATATGGGCGGCCCGGCTATTGCTTCACTAACAGACATACAAACTCTTGGACTCAGTATTCCTACAATCAGACAGGGACTGGCACTGGGCGCCACAATAGATCTGCTTGAAACATTCGGTGCTGCTAAAAAATTAAGCGAACCTTCAATTCTTTGTATAAATAATACCCCCTCATCCATATATGTAGGTAAAACAGTTTCTGTAAAAACTGGTCAGACAACATCAACATCTACCAGTGTATCATATTCAAGACAGGATATAGGTCTTACTCTGGATATAAAACCAAGAATCGACAGCGACGATAAAGTATCTCTTGACGTTAAAGCCGTAGTAGAAGACATACTTCCGGGTTCTCCTGATAATACACTGCCAATAACTTCAAAAAGAGATATCAAAACAACCACTATTGTCAACAACGGACAAAGTATTATTATTGGAGGACTTGTTAAAAACAACAAAGATATCACCATTAAAAAAGTACCTTTTTTTGGAGATATTCCTATATTAGGAGCTTTATTTAGACACAAAGAAGTAAATGAAGACAGAACAACACTAGTAATTGTTCTTACACCTTATATCGTTAAAAAAAGTAAAGATCTGGATAAATTAAGACTGACTCTCGGCAAATTAAACGAGCTTGAAAGAAAATTTGCAATTGAGTATATCAACAAAAGAAAATTAAATGAAACAGATAAATAATATAAATCCGAAAGCTCTGCAAATTGAAAATTTTAATATTGAAGAAGGTATTAAATATTCTCTGCTTCCGGGTATTTTAGAAGATAAAAAATTTTTTTTTACAACTCAGGATTCATTAATAGACGCTCTTAATTTTTATAACAAAACAGATCTGCCTCTTGAACTCATAATAACAGACACCGAATCTTTTAACAGACTTTTAAACCAGTTTTTGGAATTAAAAACACAAAAAGAGCTTCAAAACAGCGACATAGAAGTGGAGGAAGAATTATCACTTGACGATTTTATAAAAGGCGGACTTGATATATTAAATTCCGAAAATTCCGCTCCTATTATTAAATTCGTAAACTCTATGTTTTTTCAGGCTGTTAAAAAAAGAGCAAGCGACATTCATATTGAAACGCATGAAAATTTCGGAACTATACGTTTCAGAATTGACGGTGTGCTTATAACACAGGCCACTCTTCAAAAAAACATTATCAATTTAATTATAAACAGAATTAAAGTAATTTCAAATCTGGATATAAGCGAAAAAAGAATACCTCAAGACGGAAGAACGCAGATTAAAATAGCAAATAAAACAACAGATATAAGGGTTTCGGTTATTCCCACTTATTTCGGGGAAAAAGCGGTTTTAAGACTTCTTATGGAAAGCGAGGATATTCCGAGTTTAAAAGAACTAGGTTTCGGAGATGAAATAACAGAAGGTTTTAAGGAACTGCTAGAACACTCATATGGAATGATACTGGTTACAGGTCCTACGGGAAGCGGTAAATCAACCACTCTTCACAGTTTTTTACAAACAATAGCGACTCCAACTAAAAATATTATCACTATTGAAGATCCGGTAGAATATAAAGCCGACAATATTAATCAGATTCAGGTAAACAATAAAGTAGGTCTTACATTCAGCAGCGGCCTTAGAAGCATTTTAAGACAGGATCCGGATATTATAATGGTAGGAGAGATTAGAGATAAAGAAACGGCCACTATAGCTATCCAGGCGGCTTTGACAGGACACCTTATGCTCTCAACTCTTCATACTAACAATGCTGCATCAACTATAACAAGACTAATGGACATGGGTGTTGAACCTTTTTTAATAGCTTCGTCTTTAATAGGTATTCTTTCCCAAAGGCTAGTAAGGGTTTTGTGTGAGTGTAAAACAGAAGACGATCCGGATAAATTTAAAGAAATAATAAATAAAAATCCTATTCTTTCCAAATTTACACCCGAAAAAATATACAAGGAAAACGGATGTCCCAAATGCAACTTTACCGGATTCATAAAAAGAAAAGCAGTAGGAGAGCTGTTTATAATGAACGATGAAATAAAATCCTTAATAGCCAAAGGCACAAACGACATCGAACTCAAAAACAAAATGATACAAATGGGTATGAAAACTTTAAAAGAAAATATAGCGCAAATGGTAATTAACGGAGAAACATCGGTATCAGAAGCCGTAAGAGTAGGTATTAAGGATTAAGATGCTTTTCAAATATGAAGGTTTTGATAAAGAGGGTAAAAAAATAAAAGGCAAAATAGAAGCCGACAGCGAAAACGAGGCCAAAGAAAAACTTAACAGTTTATATATAACAGACATCAAACCTGTTAAAAAAATAGATTTTAATTTTTCATTTACAAAAGTACCGAAAAAAGAGCTTATCAAAACTTTCAATACACTAGGTTTATATTTAAAATCATCCATACCGTTAGTAAGTGCGCTTAACCTTACAAAAAATCAAAGCGAAAACAATAAAATTATAAAATTTTTGGATTATCTGCAGCAGTCTATAAAGGAAGGAAAATCACTGTATAATTCATTGGAATCACAAAAAATAATAAAACTCCCTTCTTATGTAAAAAGTACCATTAAAGTAGGAGAAGAAAGCGGAAAACTTGATATTGTCCTTATAGAAATAGCAAGGTTTTTAAAAGATGAAAACAGACTTTCATCAAAAACATCACAGGCGTTGATATATCCTCTTTTTATTATTATAGTTGCAGTTTTTACGGTCAGTTTTATGCTGACAACCGTAGTCCCTAAAATAGTAAAGGTGTTTCAAAATCTGCACGAACAGCTTCCGACAATAACAAAAATAGTTATTGCCAGCGGAAATTTTTTAAAAAACAATTTTTTATTTATTTTCGCCGCAATATTAATACTTATTATAACTTATTATATTTTTTATACTAAAAACAGGAAATTTAAACTTTTAATACATAAAATACTTTTAAAAATCCCAATTATAAAACAGATAATAATAGCCAAAGAACTCGGAAGATTCAGTTATCTTACATCAACACTCGTCAATTCAGGCGTTAATTATATAAACGCTGTAAATCTTGCAGTTAATACAATACAAAACGAAGCAATAAAAGAAAAATTCGAAAAAGCGTTAAAAGACGTAATAGAAGGTAAAAAACTTTCAGTCTCCCTCAAAAAAGCCGGATTTAATTACGATATTAGCTTTTTGCAGGCCATTGCGTTAGGTGAAGAAACGTCACAAATCGATACTGTTTTAAAAAATTTAAGCGAAATCTATTTTGAAGAAAACGAAGCCAGAATAAACACTCTTTTAAGTTTAATAGAACCGGCTCTTATCGTAATAGTAGGGGGAACGATAGGATTCATCGTAACAGCAATGCTGCTTCCGATGTTTAGTATGAATATAATAAAATAATTATTTTTCTATTTTATCGCTGTCTATTTCTATTACCGTATGAACGTTGCCTCGCGGATTGAAATCCATTGTTACTTTCATATATTTGGGTTTAAGCTTATTATAAAGCGTATCGAATATTTCGTTTGCGCTGTCTTCGTGGGAAATGTATCTGTTCATAAAAGAATTTATAAACAGCTTAAGGGCTTTTAATTCCACCACCCACTCATCAGGCGTATATTCAAGATATACAGTCGCAAAATCAGGATATCCGCTTCTTGGGCATTTACACATAAATTCGGGAAGAGTGATTTTGATTAAATAGTTTTTTTTATGTTTATTCGGCCATATTTCCATATTTTCGGGATTAAATTCTAAAATTTCCTTTTCCCCATATCTGATTTCACTCATTATATTCCTTATACGTCTATATTTTCTACTTCTTTTGCGTTAGCCTGGATAAACTCACGTCTAGGCCCTACTTCGCTTCCCATGAACAGCTCGAATTTCTCAGCGGCTTTTTCGGCGTCTTCCATAGTCACCTGGATAAGCACTCTGTTTTCAGGATTCATTGTAGTCTCCCAAAGCTGTTCAGGATTCATTTCACCAAGACCTTTGTATCTTTGGATATGGGCCCCTTTTCTGGCTTTTTCTACAACTTCATCCAGTAGATCCAGATAATCTCTATCAATAATATCTTTATATTCCTGAAGTTTCTGATAAACTTTTTTAGCTTCCACAAAAAGCTGATGGTTAAGAAGTTTATCATCAATTGTAATCTCTTCAAGTCCTCTGTTTGTCTGGATATAGTAATGGTCATCGTGTCTGGAAATAATATTAAATCCAAGACTTTCAAGGAACTTAGGAAGCTCTTCCAAGTTTCCGTTTTCAATTAAAAATCTTATAACCTCAGGGATGTTGAATCTTTTTGAAAGTCTGTCAAGAAGCAGTTTGTAAAGCGCTGCATATTTTAACAACTCTTTAAGTTCAGGCTTTCCTACTCCGGTAATATCGATAGAATTTATACCCTGCTCTATTAAAAATTCATTCAGTTCTTTGTCGTCTTTAAGGTATTTTTCAATTTTACCCTTTTTATATCTGTAAAGAGGCGGCTGTGCGATATAAAGATATCCGTTTTCAATAACTTCTCTTAAATGGTTGAAGAAAAATGTCATAATAAGCGTCTGGATATGACTTCCGTCTACATCGGCATCCGTCATAATTATAACTTTATTGTATCTTATTTTATCAATGTCAAAATCTTCGCCTATCCCGGTTCCGAGTGCAGTGATTATGTTTTTAATTTCTTCTGAACTAAGAGCCTTTGCGTCAGTAGATTTTTGGGTATTTAATATTTTACCTCTTAATGGAAGAATAGCCTGGAATACTCTATCTCTTCCTTGTTTTGCACTTCCTCCCGCACTGTCACCCTCAACTAAATATAATTCGCTTTCAACCGGGTCTTTGCTTTGACAGTCCGCAAGTTTTCCAGGAAGCGTACCTACACCTACTTTTGCCTGTTTTCTAGTAAGATCCCTGGCTCTTTTGGCTGCAATCCTGCTTCTGGCAGCTGCAATTGCTTTTTCGGCTATAAGTTTTGCTTCATTAGGATTTTCTTCAAAAAATCTCGTAAGATATTCATACGTAACTTTTTGAGTAATAGGTTTAACGTATGAGCTTCCGAGTTTACCTTTAGTCTGGCCTTCAAACTGAGGTTCGCTCATTTTAACGCTGACAATTGCATTAAGACCTTCTTTTACGTCGTCACCGGTAATTTTAAGATTCTCTTTAAGCTTCATATTTTTATTGATGTAATTTATTACGGCCTTGCTGAGCCCCGCTTTAAATCCGCTCTCGTGCGTACCGCCTTCCGGGGTTCTTATGTTGTTAACAAAACTTAATACTTTTTCGTCATATCCGCTGTCGTAACAAAGGGCCACCTCAACATCAAGTGCTTTTTCCTCGTCACTGTAATGATCGTTAAAATAAACAACATCGCTTATACATTCTTTGTTGGTTAAAGTTTTAACAAAATCTTTAATACCGCCTTCGTAGTGGTATTCTTCTTTAACACCGTCGTTTTCATTTTCGAACTTGATAGTAATATTAGGATTCAGGTAAGCTAGTTCTTTTAATCTTTTTTGAAGTATTTCGCTTTTAAAAGTAGTAGTTTCAAATATTTCGTCATCCGGCCAGAACTGTATAGTAGTGCCTGTTCTGTTTGTATTTCCTATTACTTCAAGATCTGTAACGGGTTTACCTCTTTCAAATTCCTGCTGCCATATTTTGCCGTCTCTTTTAATTGTCATAATGAGTTTTTTTGAAAGGGCGTTTACTACTGAAACCCCTACCCCGTGAAGACCGCCTGAAACTTTATATGTTTTATTGTCAAATTTACCCCCGGCATGTAAAACCGTTAAAACAACGGTTGCCGCAGGAATTTTTTCTTCAGGATGGATATCAACCGGAATACCCCTACCGTTATCTGAAATTTCGGCACTTCCGTCTTTATTAATTTTTACTTTGATTTCATTGGCAAATCCAGCCATTGCTTCGTCAATAGAGTTATCAACCACTTCATAAATTAAATGATGAAGACCTTTTACAGAAGTATCCCCGATATACATTCCGGGTCTTTTTCTTACTGCCTCAAGACCTTTTAATACTCTAATATTCTTAGCACCGTAATCGCTCATTAAATTCCTTTTGAGTCATTTTTTAATATTATATCAAATATTAAGCGGCATTACTATTGTTATGAAATTATCGTCTTTTAGCATAAACGGTATATTCGGCTCATTAAGACCCAGTACAAATGTATCGCTTTCAATTACATTTAAAAAGTCCATAATATATCTGCTGTTTACTGCAAACGTAAATTCTTCTAAAGGAGTGTTAATTTCAAAGCTTGTTTTTGCCTGCATTGTTTCATCACTTATACTTTCGAAAGTAATTTTATCTGTATTGATTGTAATTTTTACTTCGTTTGAAATAATACTTACCTGTTTTAAATGTGATAAGAATTCTCCTTTTGGTATTGAAAGCTCATATTTTAAGCTTTGAGGAATTATTTTTTCGTATGCAGGAAATTTTCCGTTTATAAGTTTGGTGAAAAACATAATTTCACCGTTTTTAAGAATTAAATACACATCGTCATAAAAAATTTCCATATCGTCTCTGATTACTCTTTTTATTTCAGCTATACTTCTTTTAGGAACTATTATTTTTGATTCTTTTGCTTTTGCATTTGAATAATATACGGCTAATCTTCTGGTGTCTGTTGAAACAAAGTTTGTTTTATCTTTCAGATCAAAAAGAGCACCGTTTAATTCATATTTAGGGTTGTTGTTGTCTATTACCGGATAGATTTTTTTAATAGCTTTATTTAATTCTTCTATTTCTATATCGATTTTACTCATTTCGTCCGTATTTGGAAATTCAGGAAATTCGCTTGCATTAAATGATGTCAGTTTATAAATGGAGCTGTCTTGTGTGATTGTTATCTGATTATCTTCTGTTTTGATTTCTATTTCTTTGTTTTGAAGTGTTTTAATGATATCCAAAAATCTTTTTCCGTTTATTGTTATTGTTCCTGAATCTAAGATATCTGCATTTGTTACTACTTTGATTCCGATTTCTTTGTCTGTTGCTTTTAGTATCAGTTTTTCGTTGGCTTTAATGAGTATGTGGGATGTTATTTGGGTGTTGTCTTTTTTTTCGGTAAAGGGTATTATTTGGTTTAAAATGCTTTCGATTACCGGTTTTTCTATTTTGATGTGCATTCTTTCTCCTTATTTAAATTTAAATAGTAATAATAATAAGATGCGTTAAAATGTGAAAAGATAACTTTTTTCCCATTATACCTAAAAAAAACGGGTGAATGTGAAAAACTTTTTTATTCACTTTATTCACTTTTTCTTATTTGGATTTTATTTTTAAGCTCTTCAATTTTTATTCTGAATTCGCTGTCTTCTTTCAGTTTTTTATTAAAACTTTTAATAGCGTGGCTAACGGCACTGTGATCTCTGAGTCCGAAATATTTTGCAATAATCGGAGTTGATTCTTTTGTAAATTCCCTTGCAAGGTAAATAGCGCATCTTCTTGCAGCCACTATATTTTTATTTCTGCTTTTTGAGACTATTTCGCTAGGTTTTATATTAAACTCTTTTGCGATAAGTTTTATGATGTCTTCAAGAGTAATTACTTCTTTTTTGTCTTTTATATGTTCTTTAAGTGCCTGTTTTGCAAAGTCAAGCGTTATTTCGTTTATTCCCAAAATTTTAGACATAGCGTTTATTTTTGTAATCATTCCTTCGATTTCTCTTATGTTTGAATCAAGTTTTGTTGCGATAAACTCGATTATTTCTTCCGGAAGATATATACCGTTTAGTTCGCATTTTTTTCTGATAATTTCTATTTTTGTTTCAAGCTCAGGCGGCTGAATATCCACGATAAGTCCCGCTTCAAACCTGCTTCTTAGTCTGTCTACAAGGTCGTAGAGTTTTTTAGGAGGTCTATCGGCCGTGAGGCATATCTGTTTTTTTTGGTTATAGAGTTCGTTGAAGGTATGGAAAAATTCTTCCTGGGTTCTTTCTTTTCCGGCGAAAAACTGTACGTCGTCTATTAGTAAAACATCGCAGTTTCTGTATTTTTCGTGAAATCTTTCAGGAGTTTTCATTCTGATGTTTTCCGTAAATTCGTTCATAAACTGTTCGCTTGTAACGTATAATACATTTAAAGAGCTTTTTAAATAATTTCCTATTGCCTGGAGAAGGTGTGTTTTACCGAGCCCTACCCCTCCGTAGATAAACAGAGGATTGTAATTTTTCCCCGGATTTTCCGCTACACTTTTTGCTGCGGTATATGCAAACTGGTTTGAAGGTCCTACTATAAAGCTTTCAAAGGTATATTCAGGTATTAGAACGCTTGGCGTTGAAGGTTCTATTATTTCTTCAAGGGTTACGGGTTTATGTGTTATTTCCTTTGTAACTATGTCTATTTTGGGTTTGATGCCTGTTTCTTTTTCATACAGTTCGCTTATTTTGTTAAGATATTTTCTTTTTACGAAATTTGCTATAAATATATTAGGAGCTTTTATTATTAAATGTGTTGAGGTTGAATTTTTTTCGTCAAATTCCAAATTTTTAATAAATTTATTATAATTCACAAGGTTTTCACTTTTTAGTGAATCTTTTATTTTTTTAAATATACTCAAATGCGTCCTTTGTGAATAACTTTTTTTTCACATTGTGAATATTTTGTGAAAAATTATGTGAATTAAATTTTATCATATCGGAGAATAAATGTAAAAT